>NZ_JBHUKS010000037.1:135224-150453 GCF_042684085.1 Amycolatopsis silviterrae | reverse complement strand
GGCCGCCTCCGCGAAAAGAGGACCGATCTTCGCCGCACCGTCCAGCATGGAGTACTCGGTGTGGACATGCAGGTGGACAAACGATCGCATGGCCGCATTGGACCCGCCGCGACGCGACGGCGTCCAACAACCGACACGCGCGCTCAGACCACTTCCGGTTGTGCACCGAGGTCGCCGCCGGTGGGCGCGTCCACAATGGACTCGCCCACCGGTGGTTTTCTATTCTTCGGAGTCGTCCGCGAGCAACGCGTACAGCCGGCGGCGGGCCTCACGCAGCACCTTGCGCGCCTCCGCGAACTGCGCCTCGGTGCCGGCGTGCGCCACCTGCGCCGCGGCCCCGCTCAGCTCGCCAAGCTGCTGATACAGCGCGGCAAACCGGTCCGCCCCGGGCTCCTCGTCGCGCGCCGGAGACGCCCACAGCGCGGCGAACTCCTCCTCCCGCCCCGCGACGTGCTCGCGCCCAGCCTCAGTGAGATGCGCGACACGGCGACCGCCCTCTTCCGCGGTGCGCACCAGACCCTCGTCCTCGAGCTGCTGCAGGATCGGGTAGATGGAGCCCGGGCTGGGCCGCCACTCGTCGTGGGTGCGGCGGCGGATCTCCTGCATCAGCTGGTAACCGTGCCGGGGTTCCTCGGCCAGCAGCGCGAGAACCGCCGGACGCACCGGCCGTGCCGGGGCTCGCCCTCCACGCGGCGGGCCGCCGAAGAAGCCTCCCGGGCCGCCCGGCCCGCCCGGAAACCCGGGGAAACCGGGAAATCCGGGGAACCCCGGCCGATGCGGGGGCCCAGGCGGGCCGGGCGGAACGGGCGGCCCCGGCGGGAAGCCGCCGCGGGCTTCGAGGACGGTGTCGTCCCAGGCCGGCTCGTCGCCGGGGTGCTCCATCGGCTCGCCGGGCCACCCGTGGTGTTCGCCCGGGTGCGGCCAGCCAAAGGCGATTCCCGGCCCGCCGAACGGCCCGGCCTGGCCGAACCTGGCGCTGGGACCGCCGAACAGTGCGCCGAATCCAGAGTCTCGCCTGCCGGGCACTCCCGCCTGGCTTGCGTGCCCAGGCCAGGCACCGTGCGCGCCGAACCCGAACGGATGCCTGCCCTCTTCGCCCGGCAACCCGTCGCCCGGCCAGTCGGCCTCGCCGGACCGACTGTGCCCGCCCGGGTGCCCGGGCCAGGCACCGTGCGCGCCGAACCCGAACGGATGCCTGGTCTCTTCGCCTGGCAGCCCGTCGCCTGGCCCGTCGGCCTCGCCGGACCGACCGTGTTCGCGGGCCCCTTCGACTCGGCCACGACCGCTCTCATCACCCGGCTCGCCGGACCAGCCTTGCTCACCGGAATGCCCAGGCCCGCCCCCGTGTCCGCCCGGCGTGCCAGCCGGTCGGCCCGGATGCCCGGGCCGGCCGGACTCGGCTCCCGGCCCGCCCCGGAAGTCGCCGAACGGGCCGGATCCAGCTCCGCCGAACGGGCCGGGCCAGCCGGGTTCCGCACCTCCCCACGGCCACCCGTGCCCTTCCCCCGGTCCGCCCGGAGGTCGCCCTCTCCCCTCGCCCGGCCCGGCCCGGCGCGCGTCCGGCCTGCCGGACGGCGCCCCGCGGCCCTCGTCACCGGGGCGGCCGAATCCGAACGGCAGCCCGCCGCCGAAGCGTTCCGGGCCGCCGAAGCCTCCGAACATATGTCCCCCGCCTGCGGTCCTCGTCATGAAGTCCTCCTTCGTCGAACCATCGCCGATATGGACACGATATATCGGCGATGGTTCGACGGCAAGGCAGGCTGGGTGCGAGCGGGGATCAGCCGGACGTTCCGGCGGGCGCGGTGGTCGCGCCTTCGCCGCCGAAGCGGATCGACTTCGCTTCCTTGCCCAGCGCGGTGAGCACGGCGACCGCGATCAGCACCGGGATCACCGTCCACAGCAGCGCGGCCGAATAGCCCTGTGACTGGGCGATGCTCTCCTGGATCGGCAGGTTGAGCGCGGCCAGCAGGTTGCCGAGCTGATACGTCACGCCGGGGAAGAAGCCGCGGATCGCGTCCGGGGACATTTCGGTCAGGTGCGCGGGGATGACGCCCCACGCGCCCTGCACCATGACCTGCATCAGGAACGAGCCGAGCGCGAGCATCCCGGCTCCGTGGTCGACGGCGAAGATCGGGATGATCGGCAGGCCCAGCACGGCGGCGCCGACGATCGTCATCCGGCGGCCGAAGCGTTCCGACAGCGAGCCGAAGACCAGGCCGCCGACGATCGCGCCGACGTTGTACAGCACGGCGATCCACGTGCTGGTCGCCGCGCTCAGGCCGGCGCCGCCGTGGTCGGTCGCCTTCAGGAACGTGGGGTAGACGTCCTGCGTGCCGTGGCTCATCCAGTTGAACGCGGTCATCAGCAGCACGAGGTAGCCGAACCGGCGCAGCACCTTCGGGTTGAACAGGACGTCCTTGACCGACGTCCGGGTGACGCGCATCTTCTCCTGCGCCGCCTCCCACACCTCGGATTCCTTGACCCGCGCCCGGATCAGCAGGCTGATCAGCGCCGGGAAGATGCTCAGCACGAAGATCCACCGCCACTCCAGGCCGAGCGCGGTGTGGAACAGCAGGTACGCCAGCGCCGCCATCAGGTACCCGGCGGAGTAGCCGGCCTGCAGCAGTCCGGAGAAGAACCCGCGCCGCTCCACCGGAATCTTCTCCATCGCCAGCGCCGCGCCCAGCCCCCATTCGCCGCCCATGCCGATGCCGTAGACGAACCGCAGGATCAGCAGCACGGTGAAGTTCGGCGCGACCGCGCACAGCACACCCGCCGCCGAGTACAGCAGGACGTCGACCATCAGCGGGATCCGCCGTCCGGACCGGTCCGCCCACAGCCCGAACAGCAGCGCGCCGACCGGGCGCATCACGAGCGTCGCGGTGGTGATGAACGCCAACTGCGTGGCGGTGGCGCCGAACGACTTGTCCTTCGCGATGTCCGCGAGCACGAACACGACCAGGAAGTAGTCGAACGCGTCCATGCTCCAGCCGAGCCACGCGGCGAGGAACGAGTTTCGCTGATCAGCGGTCAGCTTCGGTTTTTTCGTGCCCCCGGCTGCGTTTTCGGTCACCGGCCCGGTCTACACCCGGCGCGGCGGCGAGGCAAGAGTCGCATGTGGACTCAGGACTTCCCTGACATACCAAGCGAAAGCGGAGGAATCGGGTCAGCCGGACGTTTTCTCCGATCGGGTCAGCAGGTGCGCCTCGCGCATCCGGCCGTCCGAAGTGAACCGGCCGAAGAAGGACACCTCGATCTCGAGGTCCTTGCCGCGCTGGCGCACATGCAGGGTGTAGCGCGCGGCGATGCGGTCGCCGTCCGCCATCGCCTCGTGCACCTCGATCCGGCTTTCCGGCCGGTTCTTCCGCACTGGACGGCAGTGCGCGATCAGCCGGCCCCGGTCGATCCGCAGGCCGTCGGCGATCTGCACGACGTCTTGCGTGTGGTAGCGGTCGACCACTGCCGCCGCGTCCTCCTCGGTGTGCACCAGGTCGTCGGTGAATGAGGTGAAGAAGCGCGCGATGAACTCTTTCGGGTCAGCGCGTTCGGGGTCAGTGCGTTTGAGCGTGTCCATGAAACCTCCCAGTGGAACTCTGACAGACTGTAAGATATCCTTCAGAGGTCAAGTTTGACAAGGTGTAAGAGATGGCAAAACTCCGTGCCGACGCACAGCGCAGCCGCGCCGCGATCCTCGACGCGGCGCTCCGGGTGCTGGAGGCGGATCCGGACGCGAGCGTCGAGGGCATCGCGACGGCAGCCGGCGTGACCCGGCAGACCGTGTACGCCCATTTCCCGTCCCGGGAACGGCTTCTGGCCGCCGTGCTCGACCGGCTCACCGAAGAGGCGGTCGACGCGATGGACGCGGCGGGTCCGGACACCGGGCCCGCGGCCGACGCGGTCCTGCGCGTGCTCAACGCCGCACGCCGGGCTTCCGCGCGGTATCCGATGCTGCTGCGCCGTTTCGCCGCGACGCAGTCCTCCGCGGAATCCGGCCGGGAGCAGCACGAGCCGGTCGCGGAACGGTTGCGGCGGATTGTCGAACGGGGACAGAGCGCGGGCGAGTTCGACCGTCAGCCGCCGGCGGATTGGCTGGTCACGGTGATCATCCAGCTCGGCCACGCAGCCGCGAGCGAGTCCGACGCCGGCCGGATTTCGCCGGACGAGGCCGAGGAGGCATTGTCTACCACGGTGTTGCGAGTGCTAGGCGCGTCCTGACCCCTCAGCTCACGGCGCGACTCGGGATGTGTTGCCAGGAAAGAACCCCTGGCACGCCGGATCGAGGCACCGCCGAACGCCTCCCCGCGCTCAGATCACCACCCGCGACCGCACCCGGCGGCCGATGTCCCGTGCCCAGGAACGAATACGGTGCCAGTCACGAAAGTCCCCCACTCGACCGCCCCGCGCCAGCAGCTTCTCCAGCACACCGTCCGCGAGCGCAGGATCAAGACGGCCCCCGAAAGTCTCCGTACGCCCCGCATCGATCGCGGCGGCCAGCAACGTCACGCGCGCGGGCAAACTCACCCGAGCGAGGTTCGCGCCAGGACCGCACGGTCCACTGTGGAATAACCAGACCGGACGTGCCCGCAGTGCTTCGGTGTTGCGTTCGAGCAGCCGCACCGCTTCCGGTCGCCACCGCGCGTAGTAGAGCGCACTCCCGACCACCACCGCGCCATACTCCGTGACGCCACCGACCTCGCCCGCGTCACGCACGTCAACGACGAGCCCGGCGGCCCGCAACTCCGCACCGATAACCTCGGCGATTTCGCGCGTGCCACCGCGCTTGCCCGCATACGCGACCAGGACGGTGATCATGACTTCATTGTCCACCCCACCAATGAACCCCGCCCGCCCAACCAGCGAGGCGCCCTGCCCCACGCAACCACCCGTCACCCGATAGTCCGCGGCCGAGAAGCCAACGCCCCAAACACCGTCTGCACCAGCGCGAGCCCGATCAGCACCCCCAGCGCAGGCGTCCAAGAGGACGTAGCGTCATGGATCGCACCAATCGCAATCGGCCCAAGCGCCGCCAGCGTGTACCCCGCAGCCTGAGCCATCCCGGACAACGCCCCCGCATCGGCATAATGCTTGGTGCGCAAGCCAAACAGCGACAACGACAACGCCAGCGTGATCCCCCCAGCGAACCCGGCGACGATCGCCCACAACACCCCGAGCCCAGGCGCGATCAAGAGCCCAGTCAGCGCCGCAGCCATCAGCAGCGACCCGGTGATCGCGACCGCACGCTGGTCCGGCAGCCGGTGGATCAGCGCGGAACAGACCAGACTGCCTGCCAGACCGGAAAGGTTGAAGAACAACTGGTGGAATCCGGCGGTCACCGAACTGATGCCCGCCGCGTGCTCGATCGAGGACAGCCAGGTCACCAGCACGTAGAAGGCCAGCGACTGCAGGCCCATGAAGACGGTGACCTGCCAGGCGAGCGCGCTCGTCCACGGCCGCGCCGCGCCGGTCGTTCCCGCGAGCGCGGGTGCGGCGGCGGAACGGCGCAGCTGCGGCAGGAAAACCCCGAGCGCGACGAGCGCGAGCCCGGCCCAGATGCCCAGCGAAAGCCGCCATCCGCCGGCCTCCTGCCCGGCCAGCGGGACCGCGACCCCGGCGGCGATCGCGGCGACGCCGGACTGGACCGCGGTGTACGCGCCGGTGATCGGCCCGATGCGGGTGGGAAAATCGCGTTTGACGAGTGCCGGGAGCAGGACGTTCAGGATCGCGATGGCGACCCCGAGCAGGACGGTCCCGGCCCACAGCAACAGCTGCGGCGGCGTGGAGCGCAGCACGATCCCGACCGCGAGCAGCAGCACCGCCGCGCCGAGCGCCCGTTCGAGCCCCAGTTTCGCGGCGACCTTGGGCGCGATCGGGGAGCACACCGCGAAGGCGATGAGAGGGACGCTGACCAGCACCGACGCCGCTACGGAGGAGAGCTGCTGGTCGGTCTGGACGAGGTTCAGGATCGGGCCGAGGGTGGTGATCGCGGCGCGCAGGTTGGTGGCGATCAGCAGGACGCCGATCAGGATGAGCGCCGGGCGCAGCGGGGTGCCGCGTTCGGGGGCTTCGGGGGCGGCCGGGCCGGGGGCGGTCATGCGGCGGCCTTCTCAACGAGTCCGGGAACGACCGAGCCGGACGGAGACCGGCCTCCCCGCCCGAAAACCTCGGTGCGCGGGGAACGACCGGACCGCCGATCGCAACCGGCGGGGAACACCACCGCCCGGCCGGGGGCGGAACAGCCAGACCATCCGGGCGCGAACCCGCCTCCGCACCGGGAAACCCCAGCGGCCGACGGAACCGGGGCGTCGATCATCGAGTCCTCCCCCCGGCCGTCGCCCGTGGCCGGAGCCCGCCCGGCGGCCGGAATATTCCTGTCCCGTCCGCCCGGGGCGCCAGAATGCGCCGGCGCCCCGGGCGGACGGAAAGTGTCCGTTCCGATCTTGCCCGGCTGCGGCCGGGGTCGGCAAGATCCTTACCGGTACACGGATTCGTAGGCGGCGCTCAATTCCTGGTGCAATTCGGTCGAGTCGGGCAGTTCCTTGCCGTCCAGGGTGTGCACGCGGGTGAGTTTGCGGACCGACGACGCGACGAAAACGGCGTCTCCCGTGAAGAGGTCGTCCACGGTCAGCGTTTCGATTTTCGCGGTGAACCCGGCGTGCTCGGCTCCCCGGTACACCGCGGCCTGCGTGGTTCCGGGCAGGATGCCGATGATCGGCGGCGGCGTGTACAGCGTGCGGCCGCGCACCAGCACCACCGAAACCGTCGGGCCTTCGAGCACCGAGCCGTCGGTCGCGGTGAAGATGACGTCCGACGCGCCGCGGCGGTTCGCTTCGCGCAGGGCGGCCATGTTCACCGCGTACGACAGCGTCTTCGCGCCCAGCAGCAGCCACGGCGCGCGTTCGGCCAGGCCCGGTTCGATGCCGCGTTCCAGGGTGATCGCGGCGATGCCCTCGGTGCGCTCGCGCATCATCTTCGGGCTGATCTCCAGGCCCAGCGCGAAAGCCGTCGGCGGGGAGTCGGGTTCGGAGTCCAATCCCCTGGTGTAGATGAGTTTCATCGCGATTTCGCTGTCGTCGGGCCAGTGGTCGACGACCGCGCGGATGGCCCGTTCCCACTGCTTGTCGTCCGGCTCGGGCAGCTCCATCATCCGCGCCGAACGCGCCAGCCGGTCGAGGTGCAGGTCCAGTTCTCTCGGTTCGCCGTCCTCGATCAGGACCGTTTCGAACACTCCGTCGCCGCGGAGCAGGCCGAGGTCGGCGACATTGATCCGCGGGTCGTCCGGGTCGGCTACGGAACCGTCCAGGTAGCCAAGAACACGCACGTCACACAATCCTTTCGTCACTGTGACAGGAGACCGGCAGGGGGTCAGGCGCCGACCCGGCCGGCGAGAACGGTGGCGAACCGCAGTGCGCTGCCGTCGCCGAACGGCAGGTTGAGGGACGGTTCGCAGATGTCGAGTTCCAGCACTCGCGGCTGGCCGCGGTCGTCGCGGACCAGGTCGACGCGGCCGTACAGCAGCGGCCGGTCCAGGCCGAGGTGGCTGGCGGCGGCGTCGAGGGCGGCCGAGGCGACCGCGCGCTCGTCCTCGTCGGCGACGCGCGGTTTGCGGAAATCGAGTGTCGGGACGTGCACGGTGCCGTCCGGCATCAGCATCGCGGCCTTGCGGATCGCGTGGCTGTACTGCCGGTCGAAATAGATCAGGTTCGTTTCGCCGTCCTGGTCCACCGAGGGGAGATACGGCTGGACGAGCGCGTGCCCGCCTTCGCCGAAGAGCTTCGACAGATGTGCCGCGGCTTCGGCGGCCGCGGCCCGGGTGAATCGGCGGACATTGCGCGAATACGCGCCGATTCCCGGTTTGACGACGATTTCCGGCGCCGACCGATGCTCGTCCAGCACTTCCCGCACTACGGCGTCCGCATCATCCCCCGGGACGGCGAACCGGCTCGGGACGACCGGGACGCCGAGCGCGGCCAGGTCCGCCAGATAGGACTTGTCGAGCGCCCACCGGGCGACCGAGAGCGGGTTGAGCAGCAGCGTCGCCTCCTCGACCCGTTCGCACCAGGCCAGGAACTCCGGCAGCTGGTCCACGTAGTTCCACGGCGAGCGGAGCACGACCGCGTCGAACCGGGCCCAGTCGACCCCGGGGTCCTCCCACTGGCAGACCTCGGTGCCGAGCCCGACCTGCTCGCAGGCCTCGCGCAGCAGCGGCATGTCGTAGTCGATGGGCAGGCTGACCCGGTCGGTCACGAGCGCGACGGTGGTCATCGGAAACTTCCCCCGATCGGGACGGCGCGGTTCACCATGGCAGGACCTTCCCGGCGTGCACGTAGCTGCCGCTCGGGCCGTCCTCGTCGAGCAGCGCGAGTTCGACGCTGGTCACCGCGCCGTCGGGCGGTTCCTGGTCGCCCGCCCCGTCGTTCATGCCGGTCTTGGTGTAGCCCGGATGCGCCGAGTTGACCTTGATCGGCGTGTCGCGCAGTTCGTACGCCAGGTGCACGGTCCACGAGTTCACCGCGCTCTTCGTGGCGCTGTAGGCAGGCAGCGCCTTGAAGGTGTCGCTGTAGGTGTAGGACTCGGGATCGCTGTGCAGGGTGAGCGAACCGAGCAGGCTCGACACGTTGACGATCCGCCCGGCGGCCGACCGGCGGATGAGCGGCAGCAGCGCCAGCGTCGTCTCGACCATGCCGAACAGGTTGGTGTCGAAGGTTTCCCGCCATTCGGCCAGCGTCTGCTCGGACGGCGCCTTGCCGTACTTCTCGATCCGCACGGCCGCGTTGTTGACCAGGACGTCGAGCCGCCCGTGCCGGGTCTCCAGCTCCGTCGCGGCGGCCGCGATGCTCTCCGGGTCGGTCACGTCGAGCTGAAGCCCTTCGACGGCGAGGCCCGCTTCGCGCAGGCCGGCCACCGCCGTCTCGACCGCGGCCTCGTCACGGCCGCTCAGCACCACCCGGACGCCGCGTTCGGCGAGCTGGCGCGCGATCTCGAATCCGATGCCGCGGTTGGCTCCGGTGACCAGGGCAATAGTGTTCTCCAAACCGTTCTCGCTCTCTTGTCGTTCCGGCACGGGCGCCTCACAGGGTGGACAGGAATTTCGCTACCGGCGGCCCGAAACTGTCGAGGTCCGCCAGGAACGCGTCGTGGCCGAGATCGGACTCCAGCGCGAGGAATTCCACGTCCGCGCCGCCCGCCCGCAGGCCGTCGGCGATCTGGCGCTGCTGGTGCAGCGGGAACAGGATGTCCGTCTCCGTGCCGATCACCAGCGCCTTCTCGACCCGCAGCGCCGCCAGCGCCTCGGCGGCGCCGCCGCCGGCCAGCTCGCCGAGGTCGAACCAGTCCATGCTGCGGCTGAGGTAGAGGTAGCTGTTGGGATCGAACCGGCGCACGAACCGGCGCGCGTGGTGGTCGAGGTAGAACTCGACGGCGAACTCCGGTCCGAACGGGACGCCGCCCGGCCCGGATCTCTCGCGGCCGAACCGGCGTTCCCATTCCCGCGCCGACCGGTAGGTGGTCATGCCGATCTTGCGCGCGGTCAGCATGCCGCGTTCCGGATAGCGCTCCGGGACGTACCGGCCGTCGTTCCACAGCGGATCGGACCGGATCGCTTCCCGTTGCAGGGAACGGATCGCGATCGAGTACGGCAGCGAATGCGCGGCCGCGGAGATGCTGACGTGGCTGCGCGCCAGCTCCGGATGCCGCGCCAGCAGCGCCAGCGCGCTCATCCCGCCCATCGACGCGCCGACGACGCACGCCAGCCGCTCGAACCCGAGTCCGGCCACGGTGTGCGCCGCGGCGTCCGCGATGTCCTCAATGGACAGTTCGGGGAAGCCGAGCCGGTACGGCCGCCCGGTCGCCGGGTCGCACGAGGCGGGCCCGGTCGAACCCTGGCAGCCGCCGAGCGAGTTCACGCAGATCACGTGCCACTGGTCGGTGTCGATCGGCTTGCCCGGCCCCAGCATCTGCTCCCACCAGCCGGGGTTCGGGTCCTCCGCGCTGGACGCGGCGTGCGCGTCCGGCGAGAGGCCGGTGAGCAGCAGCACGACGTTGTCCCCCGCCGCGCTGGGCTGTCCGAAAGTCTCGTAGGCGACGCGCGCGCCGTGCAGCACGCCGCCGCGTCTCATGGTGAACCGCTCCGGCAGCCGGGCGAACCGGGTGGCCGGAGGAATGAACTCCTGCATCATGCTTTCCCGTGTGGTCGTGCGAGTTTCCGCGTCACTCGCCGAGCGAGGCCAGCCATTCGTCGTCCGAACCGTCGCTGATGCCTTCGAACCAGAAACTGGACAGATACCGTTCGCCGGTGTCGGGCAGCATCGCGAGCAGCACCGTGCCCTCGGGCGAGTTCTCCGCTTCGCGCAGCGCGGCGGCCAGCGTCGCGCCCGCGGACATGCCCGCGAAGATCCCCTCCTCCGCGGCGAGGCGGCGCGCGGTGTCGCGGGCCAGTTCGTCGTCGATCGTCACCAGCTCGTCGATCACGGTGCGGTCCATCACGCCGGGAACGAAGTTCGGAGCCAGTCCCTGCAGCTGGTGCAGATTCCACGACTGCCCGGCCAGCACCGCCGCCTTTTCCGGTTCCAGCACGACGGTCCGCACGCCGGGGCGGGCGAGCTTCAGCATCTGGCCGACGCCGGTGATCGTGCCGCTGGTGCCGAATCCGGTGACGAAGGTGTCCAGCCGTTTCCCGGCGAAGTCGGCCAGGATCTCCGCGGCCGTGGTCTCCCGGTGGTACGCGGGGTTCGCCGGGTTCTCGAACTGCCGGGCGCGGAACCAGCCGTGCTTCTCGGCCAGGTCGTCGGCGATTTTGTTGCCGCCCAGGCTGCCGAGGTGGCCGGGGAACAGCAGCACCTTGCCGCCGTACGCGCGGATCAGCTTGCGCCGCTCCACCGAGTAGGTGTCGCCGAGGACCGCGACGAACTGGTACCCGCGCGCGGCCGCCACCATCGCCAGCGCGATGCCGACGTTGCCGGACGTGCACTCCACGATCGTGTCGCCGGGCTTGAGTTCTCCCCGCTTCTCGGCGTCGAGGACGATCGCCAGCGCCAGCCGGTCCTTCACCGAGCCGCCCGGGTTGAACGACTCCACCTTGGCGTACACCGAGACGTGCTCGGGGGCCATCCGGTTCAGCCGCACGATCGGGGTGCGGCCGATCGTGTCAAGAATGCTGGAGTACAGCGGCATGACGGAATCCTCCTTCGTACACAGTCGTGGCCGGGCCGGCCAGGACGATCGGCTCTCCCTCGGCGGGCCAGCCGATCCGGAGTTCGCCGCCGGGCACTTCGACCGTCACGTCCCGGTCGAGCCGCCCGGCCCGGATCAGCACCGCGGCGGCGGCGCAGGCCCCGCTGCCGCAGGCGAGCGTCTCGCCCGCGCCGAATTCGTGGACCCGCAACCGGATCCGGTCGCGCGCCACGACTTCGGCGAATCCGACGTTGACCGTCGGCGCGAGGCCGGGCAGCGCGCGCACGGCCGGGCCGAGGCGCGCCACCGGGGCGGCGCCGACGTCGTCGACTTCGAGCACCACGTGCGGGTTTCCGGTGGAGGCCGCGGCGAAGCGGACGGGAGTCCCGTCCGCCAGCTCGGCCTCGTACCGGCCGTCCCGGCTCGCGAAGCCGGACAGCGGGATCCGCTCGGGCTCGAACTCGGGAACGGTGAGCCCGATGCTGAACTCGCCCTCTCCCAGCACTTCCACCGGATGCGTGCCGCTCGGGCTGTCGATCTCGAACGACGGCGGGCGCGCCAGCCCGGCCTGGACGAGCCAAGAGGCGACGCAGCGGGCGCCGTTGCCGCACTGCATCGAGCTTTCGCCTTCTCCGGTCCAGATCTCGAACGCCGCGACCGCCGACGCGCTGCGCGGCGGCCGGATCCCGAGGATCAGGTCGCAGCCGACGCCGGTGTGCCGGTCGGCGAGCGCCCGGCACAGTTCCGGCGACGGCGCGGGCGCGTCCCGCAGGTCGAGTACGACGAAATCGTTGCCGCACCCGTGCATTTTGGTGAACGGAAGCGAAGGGCTCACCCGCGCCGCCTTCCGGTGACCGCCGCGCGCGGGCTCATCGCGCCGCCGCGGTCGCGAACACCGGCGCGATCATGTCCAGAATGGACTCGGTCGCGCGCGCGTCGGTGTCCTCGTCGCCGGTCGCGGCGAACTCGGCCAGCTCGATGCCGAGGACGTCCGCGGCCGGGATCGCGCCGAGGATCTCGCGGACCTTCTCCGGCAGCAGGCCGTCGGGCACGTGGTAGTCGGCCGGGACGGTGCCGGGTTCGAGCACGTCCCAGTCGATGTGCACCCACACCTGCGCGCCGCCGACCGCCGCCGCGACCCGCTGCCCGGTGGCCTCGGCGGGCGCGATGATCCGCACGCCCGCCTTGTCCAGCAGCTCGCGTTCCGGCGGGTCGATGTCGCGGGCGCCGACGAGCACGACCCGGCTCGGGTCGACGCCCGCACCGTAGCCGCTCTCCCACAGGCCGCACGCGCCCGACAGCGCCATGCCGCCGAGGTAACCCGATTCCGTGGTGTCCGGGGTGTTGAAATCGCCGTGCGCGTCGATCCACAGCACCACGCAGTCCGGGTACGCGCGGACCGCGGCGGGCAGCGTCGCCAGGCTGGCCGAGCAGGTGTTGACCGCGAGCACGGTGCGCCGCCCGGCCGCGACGCTCGCCGAAACCGCTTGCGCCAGACCGGAAAGCGTCTCCTCGGCGGCCGGCAGGCTGGCCGTCCAGTCGTCGTCCCGCGGACCGGAAGGCGTGCCGACGAGGCGGGGCTCGAGGCCGTACCGCTCCGCCAGCGCACGCGCCGTGCGGGCCGCGCCCTCGATCATCCCCGCGCCGCGGTCGCCGATGCGGCCCTGGGAAACGATCACTTCCATCATCGCCTGTCTCCGATCACGTAGGGGCCACGGCCCCGTCTGGCTGCGCGGTTTCGGGTGCCCGGAAGGAAAACGGGCACTGGTCGGTCCGGTCGACGTCTTCCTCGGGCAGTCCGTACTGCCACCATTCGAGCCCGGCGACGCCGTAGGAGCCGAGCTGCCGGGCGCGCGGGGCCCGGTCGTAGCGGTCGATCCGCGCCCGGATGTTGCTGCGGACCTTGCGGCCGCTCGGGGTGTCGCCCGCGACGGCGTCGAACCGCTCGCGCGGGTTGACCACGAGCACGAAGTGCCCGCCGAGGTTGCGGCTGCGCCGGACCTCGTGCGCGGGGCTGCTCATGTTGAAGAACAACGGCATTCCGTTGAAACACATGGACCACGAGATCTCGCCGGGGTCGGTGCCGACGTCCTCGGGCCACGGCCGCGGGTCCACGTGGTGCAGCTTCTGGATGACCTCCCAGCCGAACGCCTGGTACTCGGCGACCGACCCGGCGGACACCGCGTCCGGCGAGAACACGATCAGCAGCGGGTACGCGGTGTCGAGATGGCCGTTCCAGTTGCGGGAAAGCTCGACGTAGTCGGCGAGCGCCGCGCCGAGTCTCGCGACGCCGTCCGGCCCGGCATCGTCGGCGAAGGCGAACAGCAGCAGCCTCTTCTTGAACGCGTTTCGCGAGAATACACAAGGGAAACCGGAGTCGGTGAGCCTGGACTCGACGTCGCGGAACGCGGCGGCGCGCCAGCCGGTCGCGGCGGTTTCGGCCTCCTGCTGGGTGGTCAGGGTGGTGCTGCGGGATTCGAGCAATCGGTGCATTCCGGCCCCTCCGGGAATATTCTTCCTCGGGATATGTGGTCCTCTCCGCCGTCCGGCCGGGCCGCAGTCGCGCGGGAGCCGGTCGAGCAGGAATCTCACCGGCTGTCCCGCTGAACGGATTCCGGCTGGTCGACGGCCGCCCCGGCGCGGCGTCGATCAATCCGGGCATGCGAAGCGCCGCCGCCGGTGCGGACGGTGGCGCGGGTCATGCGGTGGTGCTCGGTTGGGTCGTGCTCGGCTGCTGGATGAAACGAGGCAATCGGGGTGCTCGGGGTAAGGCGTGCTGAAATGCCGTGCCATTGCTGGCTGTGCGCGCAGCCGGCTCGGTCCGGTGCTTGCCTGCGACGCGTCCGGGGCTCACCCGCACCCGTCCGTCCCAGCGCGCGGCCGTGTGCGAGCCGCGAAGCGGAGCCGCTGGCGGTTATTCCCCCACTGGACCAGGGCTGCCCTTCAGACTCTATGGACCCCGGCAAACCGGCGCAGCGACCATCCGGGTGAACAACATTCTACGCGAAATCGAGGAATAGCGGAGAATCTGTCGAGACAAGGCCCGGAACCGGGCAATGCGCGTCCGGCATCCGGCGCAATCCCCGGTCCGGGCCGGTGCGGGATCGCGAGCGATAACTGGTCCGGACCACTGAAACCGCCTGTCCGCGCGGACGAATCGAGCAAGTCCACAATGGACATACGGTACTCGCGGGTTCCGCGGCGGGCGCGCATGCCGCATGATGAGGGCATGAACCGGTTCAGCTGGCTCGCCCCGATGACGCTGTGGCGCTACGCCGAGCCGCTGCTGCCGAATCCGGCCTCGCGGCCGCAGGGCGGCGGCACTCCGCGCATTCAGGACGAGGCGACGTTCGCCGCTATCTGCTATGTGCTCGCCACCGGCTGCGCGTGGCGGGAACTGCCGAAAACGTTCGGCGTTTCCTGGCAAACCGCGCATCGGCGCTTCACCCACTGGGCGAACGCCGGGCTGTGGACGGCGCTCGGCGAACTGGCCGGCGACGACACCGCCGAGGCGGCGACCCGGGCGTGGGCCGAGGCGCTGTCCGAGGCCGCGGCGACGCGCCTGCGGTCCGCGGGCCCCCGTCCGGCCGCCGCCGACCGGCCACGGCCGCGCATCCTGCGCGAGTTCAGCGGGCATTTCGTCGAGCAGCTGTTCGGCAGGCGCAAAGTCGTGAAACCGGAGCCGGAATCGGACGGCGGGGCAGCTGAGACAGGCTCGCCGGGACCGAATTCCAGCTGAGACAAATTGCCGCCGGGAAAGCGTTCAGAAGCACCCGTACCGGACCGTAGACTCGTTTTCCAGCGGGAGATCTCCTCCTGCCCGACGAAGGGAGCAGCGCATGCGCGAAGCAACCAGCACCGCGACGCAGAGCAGCAACTTCGACCTGAAGACCGAGCTCGTCGAGCTTATTCCTTCGGGCGGCGTCGCCACGCGCGTCGTGATGAGCGTCCGCGAACTCGAGGCCATCCGGGTCGGCGGCGCCGCGGTGCCGGCTTCCAAGCACGGCCTGGAGACCATTTGCGGCGCCAGCTGCGAGACCGGCGCTCAGTAAGCACCAGT
>NZ_JBHUKS010000037.1:0-135193 GCF_042684085.1 Amycolatopsis silviterrae | reverse complement strand
GGCGGCCGGTCCGTGCGTTCCGGTATTCAGCCCTCGGGACCTTGACGACGCGAGCCGGAAATGGTGGACTGGACGGAATGCCGATCCGGTCGCGAGGCCGGAATCGGCCTTTCCGGCTCCGGTGCGACAAGAACATCCTGGGGGATGATTCGCATGTCCGCGATCCTGTCCGGCTTCGCGGTTTCGCCGCGGCCGAAATGGACGGCTTCCGATTGTCTCGAGGTGCTCGCCGGCCACGGCGCGCTGCCCTCGGACTGCGTCGCCGCGTGCGCCGTCGGCTCGCTCGCCCGGGGGTGGGCGAACGACCGCAGCGACTACGACTTCAACGTCGTCGCGCAGCGCCAGCCGCGGGCCGCGGGCTCCCGCACGATCCGGGTCCCGCTGCGCACGTCCACGGTCCCGACCAGGGTGCTGGAGGTGCGCGGCCGCCGCTGGGAGCTGAAGTACTGGACCGACGCGCAGGTCGACGAGATGCTGGCCAAGGTCGCCTGGGAGCGGTTCGGCAGCGGCCGTCCCGCCGCGGACGTGCTGGCCGTCGACGAGGAGCTGTTCCTCGAACGCCTGCTCACCTGCGTGCCGCTGACCGGGGCGGACTGGGCGGCGCGGCGCACCGCCCAACTCGGGGCGTCGGCGTTCCGGGCTTTCGTCACCACCCGTTCGCTCACCGCCGCGGACAATTGCGCGGAAGACGCACTCGGCCAGCTCGCCGCGAACGACCATCTCAGCGCGGCGCTTTCCGCGCACAAAGCGTGGGGGCACACGGTAGACGCGCTGCTCGAAAGCTGCGGGAACTTCGGCTCCCGCATTCCCAAATGGCGCGCCCGCCGTTTCCAGGAGACCGCTCCGCGCGAACTGTCTTTCGACGAGTACTGGGCGATCGAAACGATGCGCGGCTACGATCCGGCGGAACCGCGTCCGTGGATCGACGAGGTCGTCGCGAAATGCCGGACACTGGCTCTCGAAATCGAGGTCCGCTGATGCCCGGAACGGAAATTTCCGGCGATTCCGTCCCCCGGCGCTGTGCCGAAGTCCGCACCCGGCGCTATCGCGGACGGCTGTTCATCGCGAACACCGCACAAGCCTTCGAACTGAACGAACAGGCCGAATTCGCATTCCGGCTCGTCGACGGCGCGGCCACGGTGCGGGAAATCGGCGCACAGCTCGCCGAGCACTACCGGTACGCGGTGGCCGACGCCGTTTCCGACACCGCCGAACTCATGACGCTGTTCGCCGAGCGCCAGGTGGTCGAATTCGCCGAGGATCACGCGGTCGCCGAATCCTCCGTCCAGTCGTAGACCTCGCCGGAGGCGGTGTACAGCACCGGCGGGACGCCTTCGGTGATCGTCTCCTCTGTCACCGCCACCCTGGTCACCTCGGTCAGCGACGGAACGTCGTACATCGCCGAGATCAGCACCGCGTCCAGGATCGACCGCAGCCCGCGGGCCCCGGTGCCGCGTTCGATCGCCTGGTCCGCGACCGCCGCCAGCGCTCCCGGCCGGAAGTCCAGGTCGATGCCGTCGAACTCGAAGAGCCTGCGGTACTGCCGCACCAGCGCGTTCTTCGGCTCGGTGAGCACCCGCAGCAGCGCCGCCCGGTTCAGTTCGCCGACCGAGGTGATCATCGGCACCCGGCCGACGAACTCCGGGATCATCCCGAACGCCACCAGATCCTCCGGCACGACCTCGGCCAGCAGCTCCGACGTCGTGCGCCGGACCGGCCGCGACCGCCCGCCGAGGAAGCCGATCTCCTTGACCCCCAAGCGTTTCTCGACGGTCTTCTCCAGCCCGGCGAACGCGCCGGCGACGATGAAGAGGATGTTGCGGGTGTCGATCTGGATGCCCTCCTGCGCGGTCCGGCTGCGGCTGCCGTGCGACAGGTTTCCGCTGCGGTTGCGCGGCATCACGGTCGCCACCGTGCCTTCGAGGATCTTCAGCAGCGCCTGTTGCACGCCCTCGCCGGACACGTCGCGGGCTGCTTGCGAACCGCCGCCCCGGCGCGCGATCTTGTCGATCTCGTCAACGTACACGATGCCGGTTTCCGCCGCCGCGACGTCGCCGTCGGCCGCCTGCAACAGTTTCAGCAGAATTCCGTCGGCGTCCTCGCCCACGTAACCCGCTTCGGTCAGCCCGGTCGCGTCCACGATGGTGAACGGCACGCGCAGGATCCGCGCGAGCGTCTGCGCCAGCAGCGTCTTGCCCGACCCAGTGGGTCCCAGCAGGAGGATGTTCGACTTGGCGATCTCCACGTCGTCCCCCGGCGGACGGCGCGCGCCCGGCTGGATCCGCTTGTAGTGGTTGTACACCGCGACCGCCAGCGACCGTTTCGCCCGGCGCTGGTCCACCACGTACTCGTCCAGCAGAGCCCCCATCTCGCGCGGCCGCGGCAGGTGCGCCGGGCCGCCGTCGCCCGCCCGCTCCGCGCGGACCTCGGCGATCTCGTTCGCGCATTCGTCGACGCAGCCGGCGCAGATGTGCGTGTCCGCCGCCGAAACCAGATGCTCCGTCTCGGACTGCGGCGTACCGCAGAACGAACAGCTCGGCAGCCCGTCGCGGACCATGACTACCATCTCCGCACCTCCCTCACAGTTCGTCCTCGGTCAGCAATCCCGCCGCCAGAAACGCGTCACGCGTGCGCGCATCGTCCAGCGCGCCCACCCCGCGGAACCCGCGCACGGTCGCCCGCGCCGGCCGCCGGAGATCGACCGGCGCGTAGGACTCGTCCACCACCGTCGCCGCTTCCTGCACGGTAAGACCGGACGCGACCAGCGCCGAGCGCACCGCCGCCCGGTCGTGCTCCAGAAACGCCCGGACGAACGCGGGCACCCTCGGTCCGAGCAATCCGCGGTGTTCAGCCGACAGGCTCGGCCACAGCACCCGCAGCACGCTCTGGAAGTACGAATGGTGCCTGCCTTCGTCGGCCGCGTGGTCGGCGACGGTCTCGCGGACCGGTCGGGCCAGCCGCCGGTCGTTCGGCAGGTCGGCGAGCAGCGCCGAGACGAGCGTCTCGCTCACCACCGCGAACACGAGATCGGCCAGCGGACGGTCCGCCGGATCGAACTCCTCCCGCAGCCGCCGCAGCTGCCCGACGAACGCCGGTTCGACCACCGCGGAGGCCGGAACCCCGGTCGCGGCGGCCATTTGCGCGGTCAGATCGTCGCTGAACTGGGCGTGCCACGCCTCGTCGGTGGTGATCTTGAACGCGTCCGCCCGCATCGCCGGGGGCAGCTCGATCCCGGCCGTGCCCAGCGACAGGTTCGCGGTCACCGGCAGCACCGCGGTCTGTTCCAGCACGGTCGTGAAGTGCAGGTACTGGTAAAGGCTGTGCTGCAGCACCAGATCCGCGCCGCCGGGGCCGAGCGCGCGCACCAGCGGATGCGCCAGCGCCGGCACCGACTCCGGCGGGAACAGCAGCATCGCGGTGCCGTTCGCGTCGAACAGCCGCCGCGGTTTCGTCCGCACGCTGGACCGGGTTTCCCAGTTGTGGAACCGGCTCTCGTACTCCGGCCAGGGAGACGCCGTCACGGCCCCAGCTCCAGCACGCCGTTGTCCACCAGCTCTCCCAGGAACCCGGCCGCGTCCTCGGCCGCCTCGTCCGCCGGCACGTCGTACTCCTGAGCGAGCAGCGTGCCGATGTCGGCGACGCTGCGCGCCCCGTCGACCGCCCGGAACAGGAAGGCGGCGCTGTCGGTCAGCTCCAGCGTCTCCTCCCCGACGGCCACGAGCAGTGCGCCCCGGAACCGCCGCACCTTGGCGTCGAGGCTGAGCCGCGGCACGCTGCTCGGGTCCATCTCAGATCTCCACTTCCATGCTCACCTTTTTGCACAGCGCCACGACCCGGCGGATCCAGTCGCCGGGGTCGTCCGGGTCGTAGTCCCGCATGGTTTCCAGCGCCCAGTACTCGTCGAAGGTCAGCAGGTCCGGTCCGGCCGCGCGGAACCGCCGGGCCCGCCATTTCACCAGCGCGCCGTGCTCGTCGTGGCCGTGCAGCAGCGCGTCCATCGCCCAGCCGAACGCGTCCCGCGCCGACAGCGTCGCGCTCTCGACGTCACCCGCGGCCAGCTGCGCGAGCGCGGTCCGGGTTTTGGCGTCGACCTTTGTCAGGCCCTGCATCACCAGCAGCGAGCGGAACGCGGACCCGGACAGCTGCTCACGCCGGTTCGCGACCCAGTCCTCGCCGCGCACCGGCACGCAGCTGACCAGCCGTTCGAGGAACAGCTGCTCGGCCTCGACCAGCCGGTCGCCGACCTTGCGGTCCGCCTCGAACGCGTCCCAGCCGACCTTCTCGAAGACCTGGTCGACCTGGCTGTCCTGCCAGTAGCGGATTTCCCAGCGGCGTCCGTCGTGGTCGAACGCCACGGTCGGCAGCGAACCGGGCCGGAGCGGGACGTCCAGCGAGAACGCCTTCTCCCCGCCCTCGAACCGCTCCCCGGTCACCACGACCAGGTCGATGTCGCTGGCGTCGGTGGCCCAGCCGCGGGCCATCGAACCGACCACGAACACGCTCAGCGCGTCGTCGGGCAGCAGATCGCGGTCGGCCAGCACGAGAGGGCAGTGCTCGAAATTCATCGGACCACCGCCGGGGTCCGAGTCAGAACCAGCAGTCCAGCGTCCAGCGCGTCTCGAAGCGTCGCCTGCACGTCGTCGTACTTCAGCCCCGCCGCCGCCACGATCTCGGCGACCGACCGCCTTGCGTCGACACCCCGCAGGAACGCCCACCACTCCGGCGATTCCGCCGCGTCCACCACGTACTCGAACCGGCCGTCGACCGCCAGGTACATCGTCGACGGATCGTCCGGCGCGTGCACCAGCAGCACGTCCTCGCCGAACTCCACCACCTCGTCCTGCTGCGGCGCGGGCACCCGGCGCAACCGGGCGGCCAGGCGCGCGCCGTCGTCCTCCCAGTCGGCCTCGTCGGCCACCGGCAGGATCTCGTAGCGCGGCGCGTCCACCGGGAGCGCGGGCAGGGATCGGGTCATCTGGTCCAGCAGGCCGAGGTTCACCAGCCGCAGCAGGTATTCCACGTCGAACGGGCTCAGGTCGTTCTCCAAGCGGCGCAACGCATCCCGAGCGCGGTCCGGGCGGAGGATCCCCGCCGCGCCGGGGGCGGCCAGCGCTTCCTCCAGCAGCGCGCCGTCGTCACGGGCGAGCATCCGAACCATCATCCGGTGCGTGTACCCCTCGCCCTCGCCGTAGAAGAACGACACCTTCTCCCGGTCGGTGATCGCGGGCGGCAACACATCCCGTACCGCGTCGCGCAGGATTCGCTTGTCCCACAACAGACCCGCGCGCCGCTTCGCCGGCAGCCGGCCGAGCAGCTCGATGATCCGGTGGTCGAGGAACGGCACCCGGGCCTCGACGCCGTTGCCCGCCGCGGTGCGATCCTCGTGCCAGCAGTTGTACTGCTGGATGTGCCGGTGCTTCCAAGCCACGTAAGCCCGATACGGATCGCGCAGCGCCGCACCACGCAGCAGGTCGTCGTTGACCAGCGACGACTGGCCGTCCGGCCACCACGGCGCGAGCGTCGGCCGCTCCCGCAACGCCGACGTGCGCGCCATCTGCCGCAAGCCCGCCTCGAACCCGGCCCAATCGGTCTCACCGGACAGCACCGGCGAGTAGCCGCCGTTGTACTCGTCGCTGGCCTGGCCGAGCAGCATGCCGCGCAGCTCCGGCTGCAACTGCTTGGCGTACCGGTACAACTCGTATTTGAAGTACTGCTCCGCGTTGCACAGCGGCGTCTCCAGCAGCCACAGCAGCTGCTTCCACTGGTCGACGCCCGGCGTGCGGTCGACGTCGAACACCAGCTGATGGTTCGGGATGCCGAGCGCGGCCGCCGCGTCGTGCGCGGCTCCGCCGTCCCCGTTGAGGAACGTGCTCGCGCCGAGCACGGTGAAGGTGTGGATCTCCGGGCCGTCCAGGCGGGCGGCGAGCGCGGCGACGGCCGCCGAATCGACGCCGCCGCTGAGGAACAGGCCGAGTTCCGCGTCCGCTGAGGCGCAATCGGCGACCGACGCCTCCAGCAGTTCCCGGTACCGCGCGATCAGCTCCGCGTCCGAGGCGTCCTCGTCGCCGTCGAAGGAGGGCAGCTGCCAGTACTGGCTGCGCTCGATCCGGCCGGTGTTCAGGTCGATGGCGACCATTCCGCCCGCGGGCACCAGTTCGATGTCGCGGAACCAGGTCGCGGGCGGCTCGTCGGTCAGGTACGCGCCGATGTTCATCGACTGGTCGGCCAGCGACCGCTCCCAGTCGAGTTCGCGGCGGCAGGCCGGATGCTGGAACAGCGCCTTGATCTCCGACCCGAACACCACCTGGCCGCCGGCGATCGTGAAATACAGCGGCTTGATGCCGAACCGGTCGCGGGCGAAGACCAGCCGGTTGCGGCGGCGGTCCCACAGCGCGATGGCGTACATGCCGCAGACGTCGTCCAAAAAGGACATTCCGTGCCGGGCGTAGAGGTGGGCGAGGACCTCGCAGTCGGACTTCGTGCGCATCCGCACGCCCGGCATCCGCGCTTCCAGCTCGCGATGGTTGTACACCTCGCCGTTGGCGATCAGCACGGTCTGCTCGTCGTCGCTGAACAGCGGCTGGTCCCCGCTGGTCGGCCCGACCAGCGCCAATCTGCGGAAGCCGAGCGCGACCGGTCCGTCGACGAACAGCTGCTCGCCGTCCGGCCCGCGGTGCGCGACCGCACGGGCCATCGAGGTCAGCACCGCACCGGCGTCCGGCGGCAGTTCCCTGCCGATCGACGCGATACCCGCCAGGCCACACATAGCGCTCTCCTATTCGGTGATCGGGGCCGGTTCGCCGAGGTCGCGCTTGCGCAGCAACCCCGACAGCACGAGCGGGAGCGGCGTCAGCAGCAGCGCGAGGCAGATCGCCCACATCCCGGCGCGGTTGCCGAGCACCTGGCCCAGCAGCCCGCCGGCCAGCGCGCCGAGCGGCAGCACTCCCCAGGACAGGAATTTGATCGAGGCGGTGACCCGCGCGAGCAGCCCGGCCGGCGTGGTCAGCTGCCGGTAGCTGCGGGCGAGCAGGCTGTACACCGCGATGCAGACCTCGCGGCCGATCAGGCCGACGGCGAACAGCACCAGCCCGGCGCCGCCGAACGCCGCGGGCACCAGCAGCGACAACAGCGGGCCGACCAGCGCGGTCACCACCATCGCGCGGGCATCGCCGAACCGGCGCGCGATCGCGGGACCGAGCGCCGAGCCCAGCACGCCGCCCACTCCCCCGAGCGCGACCAGCACGCCGATCAGCGCCGGGGTCAGCTCCAGCCCGCGAAGCAGATAGGGCACCAGCAAGGTGTCGAAACCGGCACCGAGGAAGTTGAGGCTGGCCGCGACCATGGTCAACGGGCGCAGCACCGGGTCGCCGAGCACCGCGTGCAGTCCTTCGCGGACCCTCGCGCCGACCGGCCGGGGCGGCGTCTGCTCCGGCGGTTCTTCCCGTTTGCGCACCAAAACCAGGCAGAGCGCGGAAAACACGTAGCTGACGACGTCGACCAGGATCGTCACCGGCGCGCCGATCGCGGACACCAGCGCGCCGCCGACCGCCGGTCCGCCGGTCTTGGCGGCGTTCTCGCTGACCTGCAGCCTGCTGTTGCCCGCCACCAGTTCGTCCCGGCTGACCACGGACGGCAGGTAGGTCTGGACGGCGATGTCGAAGAACACCGACCCGACCCCGACCACCAGCGCGACCACGACGAGCTGGGCGATGCTCAGGATCCCGAGGACGTACGCCACCGGGATCGTCACCAGCGCGACGGCGCGGACCACGTCGCAGCCGATCAGCAGCGGCCGGCGGCGGACGCGCTCGATCCGCGCCCCGGCCACCAGGCCGAGCAGCAGCCACGCCACCAGCCCGGCCGCGGAGATCACGCCCGCCTCGAAGGTCGACGCGCCCAGCACGCTCAACGCGACCAGCGGCAACGCGACGGTGCTGACCGCCGTGCCGAAGAAACTGACCGTCCCGGACGCCCACAGCCGGACGAAATCGGCGCTGCCGAACCGGAAACCCTGCCTCATGCCCACTCGTGCCCATTCCCCGCGAACGAAAGGCGGAGGCCGGGCCCGCCGCAGCGGACCCCGCCCCCTCCCCTGAATCAGACGTTGGAACGCAGAACTGCGCCCGCGTTCACCTTCTTCGCCTGCGGCTTCGTGTACTTCTTCATCGCGCTCACCCCCTTTCCCAGTTTCGCCGAAACCCGCCAACCCCGGTGTGTCACACCGCTTCCGCCCAGCCCGAGTCCGCGAACGCGGACAGCAGGACCGCGGCGGTGCCCGGATCGACCGGGCGCGACCGGGCGGACGCGGCCGCTTCGGCCAGCTCCGTCCCGGTGCGGCGGCCGGTGATCCGGATGCCGAGGTTGAAAATCAGGGAGAGATTCGCCTTGTCCTCGGCGACGAGCGCGCCGACAGCGTCCTGTGTGGACGGTGGGGCCGCGGCGAGCATCGCGCGCACGTTGAGCGGGCCGTCCCATTTCCGCACGAGCTTGGGCCCGTCATCGGGGCGATGCCGGCGCGCTGCCACGTTCTTCCCGTGGTGCCAGCGTTCCAGGACCTTCGCCAGGTCCAGGCCCGCGTATCGGCCAGCGGCCAGCCGGGCCACCACAGCGGCGGCCGCGGTGGAACGCAGCATCTCGACCGGCGCGACCTTGTCGAGCGAATCGGCCGCGGTGTGGTTGAACCGGTCGGCGGGATGACAGAACTGGACCGCCGGGCGGCCGATCACCGGATCGGCGAACAACGCGTGGTCCGAGAATCCCGCGAACTCCACGGCTTCCCAGGTGCCCGGGTGCTCGGCAGTCTGTGCGAACGTCTCGGCCACCACCAGCTCCGCGACCGCGGCGAGCTGCGGGGGCAGGTAGTCCGGCGGCCGCTCGACGACGAACGGCGCGCCGCACTGCAGCTGGTCCTGCCCGACCATGTCGAGGTTCAGCACCGCTTCCGGCAGCTTCCCGGCCTGGTGCAGCACCGCCGCGGTGCCGGTGAACTCAGGCCCCCAGATGAACCGGATGCCCAGCTCGTTTCTCGTCCCGGCCAGCGCTTCCGCGACCCCGAGCAGCGCGGCGACCCCGGACGCGTTGTCGTTCGCTCCCGGCCTCGGATGGCACAGGTGCGCCATCAGCCAGATCTCGCCGTCGCCCTCGCCGGGCAGCAGGCCGCTGACGACCGGCATGCTCGCTTCCGGACCCAGCCGCACCTCGACGTCGGCTCGGTCGCGCAAGGCCGCGAACTCCTCCGGCAGCAGGCTGAACCCAGCCAGGCTGGTGTCGGCGGGCAGCTCGATCCGGCCGCGGTGTCCGGATCGCCGGGCCGGGCCGTCCGTCACGAACCCCAGGGCACCGGCCTGTTCCAGCTCCCGGAAGGTGCTGGGGACGGAGTCCAGCGCGACGATCGAGCCCCGCACGTCTTCGCCGAGCCGGTGCACCGGAAGGGATTTCCCGGTCAGCGCGGCGGAATGCGTTGCCAGCGCGAACGGCTGCCGGGCGTGGTCGACCTCGAAGCCGTCCGCCGCGATCCGCGCGACCGTCGGCGTCCACGACGTCGGTGCCTCGAACGTCCACCATTGCGCCTTGCCGTCCGCGCGGAACCGCTGGATGCCGACCTCGGACAGCCCGGCCGCCTCCGCTCGCGCGGCGACGACGTCCGCGGCCTGTTCGATCCCCGCCGACGCCTGGTACCGGTCGAAAGCGGCGACCTCCGCCAGCGCGTCGAGCACCCGGTCGGTGTGCACCACGTCGAGCAGCTCAGCGACCAGTTCCGCCACCATCCGGCTCACCGCCCCACACCGCGAACGGAACCTCGACCTCGGCCGCGGTCCGCGACCCGTGCTCGTACCGATACCCCGCCGGCGCGAGGAATTTCTCGCCCGCCGCCACCAGAAACAGGTCGCCGACCCGGGCCCGCGCCGGTGACCCGGGCGGGAAGACCTGGTCCGCGTCCTCGACCCCGATGTCCGCCGGAAGTTCCTTGCGCAGCCGCTCCGCCAGCGCTTCCGCCGTGCCCGGCCGCGGATACAGCCAGCGCGTGCGGCCCGCGCCGCCCATCGCGAAGCCGTACTCGTCCGCGAGCCCGTCGAGCAGCCGCGCCAGCTCCGGGTCGTGCGTGGTCGGCGTGTGCCCGTGGTCGGAATGCGCCGCGACCACGTGCCCGTCGGCCACCAGATCCGTCGCGATCCGCTCGATCATCCGCACCGCCGCCACCGCGTACTCGTCCTCCCCGTGGTGGTGCAGATGCGTGTCGATCTCCACGAAACACCAGACCAGCGCCCGTTTTCCGCCGCTGAGCCCGGCGGCCACCGCGGCGCGCAGGTCCGCTTCGACGCGATCGAGCGACGGCGGCGCATACGGCCCCGGCGTGGTGAATAATGGCGTGCCCTCGACGGTCTCCGCGTGGGTGAGCAGGAGGTCCCGCCAAGAGCACGGGTACTGGGCCAGGTCGCACAGCACGGCGACCGGGCGGATGCCGCGCGCGGCGGCGTCGCTGAACACGTTGTCCGGCGGCTGCGCGACGAGCGGCTGACGGTGGTGGTAGATGTTCGCCGGCCTTCCGTCCACAGTGCACACCACGCCGGGAATCCCGTGCTCCGCCACCGGTTTCCCGGTGAGACTGCTCAGCCAGGCGGCCGACGAAACCGTCGGGAACACCGAGTCGAGCACGGACACCGCGGCCGTCCGCCACGCTCGCGCGGCAAGCGCGCGGCCCACCCCGTCGAGGGCGAACACGACCACCGCGCCGCGTTCCCGCCGCCCGGCCCGGTCCGCGACGAGTCCGGCGAGCCGGGCCCGCACGGTCGTCACGGACGGCCGCCGGGCGGCAGCGCTCACCTGCCCGCCGGCGTCAGGCCGAGCATCTTCTGGAACCGGCGGCGCAACGGGAACGGCACCGCGCGTTCGGTGTAGAACCCGAGCTGCTCGTCGAGCGTGTACGTGATCGGGTCGGTCATGCTCATCTTCGACAGCCCGCGGGTGAGCTGTTCGAGGAAGCCGGGGAACTGCGACTGCATCGCGTACACCACGCTGTAGTACATGTTGCGGCCCAAGGAGAAACACGGGTAGCGCGCGTCGTAGTTGTCCAGCGAGTACTTCGGGAAGCAGCCGTCGATGATCCGCTTCGGGCACATCCACAGCGGGAAGACGAGCGTGGTCTCGCCGATCTCCCTCGCCGGGAACGGGGCGGGCTTCATCCCCGACGACACCCGGAACATGGCCTCGCACACCACGTCCTCCAGGTTGAGCCCGGTCGCGATGTAGGAGGTGCCGACGTCCTTGGCGCGTTTCGTGAGCGCCAGCCGGATCAGCAGGGTGCCCATGAACTCGAAGTCGTCGCCGGCGAACTCGCGCTCGAACCGGTCGATCAGCGGCGTCGGGTCGTCGACCGGAATGCCGAGCAGGTCCTTGACCTCGTTCTCGTCGATCACCGTGAGGTCGAGCCCGTAGGATTCGCACAGTGCCTGCGCGCGCGGGACCCCGGCGTCCCAGTCCGGGATTCCTTTGAGGATCACCGGATCGATGGCGACGCCGTAGTCGGCGAGCCGGCTCAGGCCCAGCAGCATCGCGTTGCTGTCGCCGCCGCCGCTCACGCCGACCACCAAAGTGGAGCCCTCCGGCACGGCCGCGCGCACGGTCTCGGCCACCCGGTCGGCGATGATCTCCTTGCACTCGTCCGGGCTCAGTTTCTTGAGGAACGCCTCGGCGGTGCCGGACTCGTTGTCGAGCCGCTGGTAGAAGTACTCGGTGCCGAGCGAGGGGTCCGCGCTCTCGATGGTCTTGAAGTCGTCGAGCGCGAACAGGAACGGATTTACGTTGCGGTTGAAGTAAAGCAGGATCTCCGCGGCGTCCTCGAACTCTTCGAGCCGGGTGTCGAGCGAGGGCGACAGCCGCGGTTCGCCGCCGCTGCGCGGCACCACGTAGGCGGCCACCGCCGACCACGGGACCCGGTGCCGGTTGAGCAGGTCGACCAGCCGCTCGTTCCCGTCGCCGGCGAGCACCTGCCTGCCGTGCGCGGTGACGATCGAAATGGTGGGAGCGGGGTGCGAATCCATGCGGCCAGCCGATCCTCTCGAGTCCGGTGCGCCGGGGCGCGGGAACGGAAGCCGGGCGCGAAAATCGCGATCCGGCTCCGGAATACGGCAGCGCGAAACAGGAGCAAAGGCTCGGCGAACGGATAAGCGCAGGACAATGCGCGCGTTATCGCCACCGATTAAAAATGTTTTCACCCCAGTGCCGCCAGTGACTCCGAAGACCGAGTGTACCCATGCTGTGATCTGCGTCAAGGAGGTCTCACCCGCCCCGTTCCCATCACCCGAACGGCGCATTTTCCGGCTTCGCACCGTCACCGGGGTTACCGGACCGGACATTCCCGGTGGTATTGCCTCAACCGGGACGCAGCACATAAACGCAAAAACGGACAACGCTCAACCGAGATGCGGTTTCCGCTCCACCATCCCCGTCGGACTACGAATATAACAGCCTCACTCGCCACTCCGCCGCCGATTTCCGCATCTGTCCCGGTGCCCTGCCCGGCGGAGATCCCGCCCGTCAACCCGCCGAACGGCCCATTCATCCCGGCCGCGGCGAATCCGGTTTTTCGCGCCCGGCGCAATCCGCTCCGGCGCGATCCGGGATAGCATCGCGGCGCCGGATCCGGATTCGACCACGGGGGCGACGATCGACGACATGGACTGGGCCGCGCTCACGCGAATGCCCGCGAAGCGCACCGCTTACCGCCGCGAAACGTATTTCCGGGAAGGGGCCCGCGACACCGCCCGGATGCTCGGCGACCGGGCCGCGGCGATCCTGCGCCGGCACGCGCTGCTGATGGTCAAACCGGACGGCGTCGCCGCGGGCAAGGTCCGCCCGGTGCTCGATTGGCTGGCGAAACAGGGGTTCGCCGTCCAGGCCGTGCAGCGCCCGGCGTTCACCGGCTTCCGGTGGCGGGAAATGTGGCGGTACCAGCTGACCTCGGCCACAGTGGACCGGCTCGCGCTGAACGACCTGATCTACGTCGGCTCCGGCCTGCTGCTGCTCCTCCGGGACGAACGGCCGGGGCCGATGCCCGCGACCATGCGGCTGGCCTCGCTGAAAGGCTCGGCGGATCTGTCGAAGCAGAAGCCCGGCACGCTGCGCGCCCTGCTGCGCCAGCACAATCGCAACTTCAGCTACATCCACGTCGCCGACGAGCCCGCCGACCTGGTCCGCGAACTCGGCCTGCTGCTCGACCCGGCGCAGCGCCGGGAAGCGTTGCACGGCCTCGCCTCGGACCGCCCGACCGGCCTCCCCCTGCTCGAAGAAGCGCTCGCCGCCGAGGCCGCGGCCACCCCGCGAACCTTCGACGCCGACACGGCCGCCGACGCCGTGGCCGACGCGCTCAAGCGGTCCGAACACGGCAGCCGGGCCCTTCAGCTGCTGGAACGCCTGCGGTTCGGGGAAGCCGTGCCCTGGATCGAGGTGGCCGAGGCCGTCGCGGCAAGCGGGGCCGAAGTGGACCACTGGGACCTCGCCGCGGTCGGGGCGAGCCTGATCGAATGCGACGAACCCGGCGAACCCAAACTGATCGGCAACCCCGATCCCGTGCTCTGGGCCTGAAGTCCGTTGTGGACAGTCAGCCGACGTCCAGGACGTACGCGGCACACCGCGCCACCGTCGCCGCCGCCTCCACGCTCACCGCGGCCGCGAAATCCTCGCCCCACCGAGCCAGGAAAGGATCCTCGATCCCGGACTCTCCACCGGACAACGCCTCCAGCACCCGCAGGAAGCACAGCGGCAGATAGCCGAGCGCGTACCCGCCCTCCTGGGTCAGCAGCAACCGGCCGCGCGCGTGCCGCTCGGCGATCTCCACCATCCGTCCGGTCATCCAGCCGTAGTCGCCCGAGTGCAGGCACAGCCGGGCGGACGGATCGAGGTAGCCGCTGTCGAAACCGCACGCCACCAGCACGAAGTCGGGCCGGAACCGATCCGCCGCCGGGGTCACCACGCGGTCGAACACCTCGCGGTACACCCCGCCGCCCGCACCCGGCGGCACCGGCACGTTGATCGAAAAGCCGAACCCCGGTCCGGCACCGCGCGCGTCGAGGCCGCCAGTGCCCGCGGGCCAACGGCGGTCCTGATGGATCGAGATCGTCAGCACCGACGGATCGGACCAGAACGCGGTCTGCTGGCTGTTGCCGTGGTGCGCGTCCCAATCCACCACCAGCACGCGACGCGCACCGAGCCGACGCGCTTCCAAGACAGCCAGCACCCCGGTCGCGAACAGGCATCCGCCGCCCGGCGACGCCCGCTCGGAGTGGTGGCCGGACGGCCGGACCAGCGCGTATCCGTTGTCCAGCTCCCCCGCCCAGATCCGGCGGCACAGTTCCCGCGCGGCCCCCACCGCCGCGCGGCCAGCGTTGGTCCACGGCCCGGCGCGCTGTGCCCGCACGTATCCGTCGTCGTGGAATTCCCGCAGCTCGTCCAGCCGGGCCGGAGCGAAATCCTCGACCCGCACGAGGTCGAGCCCGGCCTTCTCCACCAGCGCATGCAGGCAGCCGACCCGTGCGCCGACATCCCACGGCGCGTCCGGCACGAAGTCCGGGACCTGGGCGGACGGCAGGAACGCCGCAGCCGGGCCTGGCGCCGCCGCCTCGAACAGCGGCGACCAGGCCAGCCCCGTCCTCAGTGTCCTCAGTGGTGGTCCGTTTCGATGATCGGGAAGCGCGGGTGGTCCAGCGGCTGGTCGACCTTCAGGCCGAGACCCTCGGTCCGGTGGTTCGGCGCGCCGGTGTAGCGCGTGCGGACCGGCAGCCACTGCGTCGAGTAGACCCAGCGCGGGGTGCCGGTCGTGTTCGGCGGCGCGTAGTGCGTGATGGCGAGGTTGTGCACGGTGGCGTCGCCCGGGTACAGGTGCAGCGGCGGCGACATCTCGTACTCGTCCAGGATCCACGGATGCTCGTCGACCAGCTGCACCTCGTCGCGCCGGTTGAGGTAGCGGCCGAGCAGCCCGGCCCGGTGCGAACCGCTGAGGAACCGCAGCGAACCCTTCTCCGGCGGGCATTCCACGAGCGGGACCCAGATGGTCAGCACGCCCTGGCGGTCCAGCGGATGGTGCGGCAGGTCCTGGTGCCACGGCGTTTCGGTGCCTTCGGCGGCCTGGGGCACCTTGACGAAGAAGTGGTCGAAGTAGAACCGGACCTGGTCGCCCATGAGCCGGCTCGCCGCGGTGGCCAGCGCGCGGGACTGGCCGACGTCGCGGATCCGCGGGTCCTCGTGCGAGCAGCCGTCCCACCGGGCGTACCAGTTGTACTCATTGGGTTCCAGCTGGCCGGCGTCGTCGCGGCGGACGGTCAGCGGGGCCCGCTCCCCCATCTTGCTCTTGGCCCGTTCCAGGAGGTCCGCGACCGTCTCGGGCGAGAAGAAGCCGGGCAGCTTCGCCCAGCCCTTTTCCCGGTAATGGGCGATCTCCTCCTCGGTCACCGAACGGATTCCGGCGGTGGACAGGTGCTCGACCGACATCGCGCCTCCTCGTCGTGACGGTTCTTGCGGAGAATGCGCGCTGCGGCGGCGCATTTCCCGGATCGCCGCGGGGAATTCCTTCCCGCGGGCAGCGCCGCGGGAAACCCCCGGTTCGGACGCGCCGAACGCCGACTGTACGGCAGCTCCGAACACCCCGGCAAGGCCGGGGGAAAGCGTTTTGTCTCAGGTGGCGGCACCCGGCCAGCCGAGACAACGGCGGTGCGGAATTCGCGGCGGCGGAAGGAATTTCTGCGGTAACGTCGGTCCGTGCCGCCACTGCCGCGTACCTGGGAGGGCTCACGATGGACCGTGCGGAGGATCGTTTCGCCGCCGCGATGAACCGGGCGGGAATGGAAGTCCCGGACGATCTCCGCGAAGGGACTTTCGCCGCTTTCCGGGAACTGACCGCGATGGCGGCCCTGATGCGCCGGCCCCGCGCCGCGGAAAGCGAGCCTGCCGGCCAATTCCGCCTCGACGTCCTGCTCCCCGGAGCAGACCGGTGACCCGGCCGCTGCACGAGCTGTCGATCAGCGAACTGGGCACCGCGCTGCGCATCGGCGAACTCACCTCGACGGAGCTGACCGAGCACACGCTCGCTCGCATCGACGCCATCGACCGCGAGGTCCACGCGTTCATCCGAGTCACGCCCGAACGCGCGCTCGCCGACGCCGCCCGCGCCGACACCGAGCTGGCCGCCGGGGTCGACCGTGGCCCGCTGCACGGAATTCCCTATGCTCTCAAAGACATTTACGCGACCGAGGGCATTCCGACCACGTGCAACTCGCGGCTGCTGCTCGACAACGTGCCCACTGAGGACAGCGACGTGCAGGCCCGGCTCGCGGCCGGCGGCGGAGTGCTCACCGGCAAGCTCAACACCGGCGAATTCGCCCTGGGCACCAGCAGCGACCTGCCCTTCCCGGCCGCCCGGAACCCGTGGAACACCGAGCATTTCACCGGAACCTCCTCCACCGGCAGCGGTGCCGCGGTCGGCGCCGGGCTGCTCCGGCTCGCCCTCGGCTCGGACACCGGCGGTTCGATCCGCTCGCCAGCCTGCCATTGCGGCGCGGTCGGCTTGAAACCCACTTATGGCTTGGTTTCCCGGCGCGGCGTGTACCCGCTGTCGTACTCTTTGGACCATTGTGGACCGATCGCCGGGAACGTCCGGGACACCGCGCTCGCGTTGAACGTCATCGCCGGGCACGACCCCCTCGACCCCAGCAGCGCCGACCGTCCGGTGCCGGACTACACCGCGGATCTCGACCGAGGCGTGGAAGGCCTGCGCATCGGCTACGCCCGGGAAATGTTCACCACTGTCAAGGGCATCTCCCCGGAAGTGGTCGCCGCCGTCGACGCGGCCGCCTCGGCGCTGGCCGATCTCGGCGCGATCGTCCACGAGGTTCAGCTGCCCGATTTCGAGCTGCTCAAGGCGTGCGGACGGCTCATCATGCTGGCCGAAGGTTTCGCCGTGCACGAGGAAACCCTGCGCACGCGGCCGAAGGACTACGGCCGCTACACCTACCAGCGCATCGCCGGGGCCGCCGGGCTCACCGCGGCAGATTACGTTCAGGCGCAACGATTGCGTCGCGAACTGACCGTCGAGCTGAACACCGGAGCCCTTGCCGCACACGACATCCTGCTCACCACCACCGGATTCGCCCCGGCCGCGCGACTGGACGAGTTCCCGCGCGACTGGCCGCCGCCGAGCCTGGCGGTCGGGGTGCTGACCGCGCCGTTCAACGTCACCGGCAACCCGGCGATGTCCGTCCCTTGTGGATTCAGCGCGTCCGGGCTGCCGCTGGGCCTCCAGCTGATCGGACGGCCGTTCGACGAGCAGACCGTGCTGCGCGTCGGTGCCGCCTTCGAAGCCGCGGCGGGCATCAGCGACCGCCGTCCGGAGTTCGGCGCACTGGAGCGCACCGCATGACCGGACACCGGCTGGTGATCGTCGGCGGCGGTCCGGGCGGGACGTACGCGATGGAACGCCTGGCCGCTTTGCTGTCCGCCGCGCCGCCGAGAATTCCGGTGCACATCACGGTTTTCGAGCTGAACGGCCGGTTCGGCGCCGGTTCCACGCACGACGACCAGCAGGTGTGGACGAGCTATCTCAACCGGGTGGCCAGCCAGATCGCCTTCGCCTCCGACGAGTCCAACCAGGCCGGCACCCTGCTGCCCCGGCAGCTGCGCCCGACGTTCGTGGAATGGTCCCAGGACCGCTTCCACGCCACCGGAGACAGCCGGTTCGACCTCGGACCGCAGGACGTGCCACGGCGGTATCTGCACGGCCACGCGCTGCGCGACATGTTCGGCCGCTACGTAGAAATCCTGCGGGCGATTCCGGACGTGCACGTCGATCTGCGCGCCGACGAGGCCGTCGACGTGTCGCCGTCGACCGAGCACCCGTATCTGGTGCACGGCAAAACCACCACGCCCGTCCCAGCCGACCACATCCTCCTGGTCACCGGACATTCCCGCAACTCCCCCGCCCCCGGCACGCGGGCCGCTCTGCTCGCCGACCACGCTTCGACTGACCCGCAGGCCCGCTACCTGTCGAGCCCGTACCCGCTGGCGACACAGCTGGACGAAACCGCCGTCCCGCCCGGCCAGCCGCTCGGTCTGCTCGGCCTCGGCCTGACCGCCATCGACGCGCTGCTGCACCTCACCGAAGGCCGCGGCGGCCAGTTCGTCGAGGAAGACAGCCCCACGCTCCCGCGCCGCTTGCGCTACCTGCCGAGCGGACGCGAACCGATGCCGATCATCGCGGTGAGCCCGAGCGGCATGTTCACCTCCAGCCGCGCGGAAAACCGCAAAGCCGCCGACCACACCGGCCTCGGCCACGCCGCGCTCGAACACCGCCCGGTGTTCCTGACCATCCCGGTCATCGAGCGGCTGCGTGCCGAACACGGCGTCCCCGCGAACCTCCCGACCGGCCCCGTGCGGCAACTCGACTTCGCCACGCAGCTGTTTCCGTTGGTAGTACTGGAGTTAGCCGAGGTCTACTACCGGACCCTGCTCGGCGACCGCTTCGGCGACCGGCTGCGTGCCGCCGTCGCCGACCGGTACGAGGAATTCCTCCTGCTCGGCGGACCCGGCCCGATCGACCGCCTGCTGGAACCAGTGACCCGATGCTTCGACGCCGTGCTCGCCGAAGGCCTGGACGAGGACCAAGCGGCAGCGTTCCGGCGGGTCGTGGACAACGCGTACGGCCATTCCCGCGACCTCGCCGACCACCGGTTCGTCTGGCGCCGCTGGTTCGAGCCGGTCGAACGGGCGCCCGGAATGACCGGCGACGACTGGCGTTCCGCCCTGATCGTCCACATGCGACAAGACCATGCCGCTGCGGCACAGGGAAACCTGGACAACCCGGTGAAAGCCGCTTGCGACGGCGTCTGGCGGGACCTGCGGTCGGTCTTCTCCGCCGCGATCGACTTCGGCGGCCTCACCGCCCGGTCGCAACGCGAGTTCGTGCGACGGCACCTGCGCTACTACACCCGGATGTCCAACGGCACCGGACTCGAACCGATGCGGCGGATCCTGGCGCTGGTCGAAGCGGGCGTCGTGGACGTCCGGATCGGCCCGGAGCCCGACGTCGCGCCGGTGCCCGGCGGCTTCCGGATCAGCGGCCCGGTCACCGGCGAGACCCGCGAGGTCGCCGTGGTCGCCGAGGGCCGCGCGCATCCCTTCGACGCGGAGCACGACCTGCGCTCGCTCTACCCGAACCTGCTGCGCCGCGGCCTGATCCGCCGCTGGCGCAATCCGCCGGATTTCGAGCCCGGTGGGCTGGACGTCACGCGCGAGTTCCATCCGGTCCGCGCCGACGGAACCGTGGACGACCGGCTGACCGTGCTGGGCAACCCGGTCGAGGGCGTCGCGTATTTCCAGCTCAGTGCGGCCCGGCCGCACTCCGGCAGTTCCGTGCTCGACAACATCGCCCGCTGGGCCGGCCACGCGGTGCGGGCGGCGACCGACGAAAGGGAAACGGCGTGACGCAGACCGAAACCTACCGGGGCCTGGCCAAGGACGAACCGGTGCTGCGCCTGGCCGAGGCGGACGAGCCGATCGTCTTCCTCGATCGCCCGGTGACCGGCCCGAAGGCGTGGACGCGGGACAGCGTCGCCCCCGGCGAATGGGTCGTCCCGCTCACCCCGGCCGCGGTGGCGGAACTGCGCGCCGTCGTGTCCCGCCTGCGCGAAGCCCCGCTCCCGCTCCTCCTGCTGACGCCCGGCCAGTTCTCCCTGGCCGAATCCGCCCGCTGCATGGCGAAGGTCAAGGAGCACCTCGTCGCCGGCATGGGACTGGCCGTCGTGGACGGGCTGCCGATGGACGAGTGGACCGACGAGGAATCCGTCGCGGTGTACTGGCTGCTGGGCCAGTTCCTGGCCGCCCCGGTCGCCACGAAGTGGGACGGCACGATGACGTATCACGTGACCGACACCGGGAAACGGTTCGGCTACGGCGTCCGCGGCTCGGCGACGAACGTCGAACTGTCCTTCCACACCGACAACGCGTTCGGCTCGACGCTGCCCGACTACGTGGGCCTGCTCTGCATCCGCCCGGCCGCGACCGGCGGGATCAGCCGGTTCTGCAGCCTGTACTCGGTGCACAACCGGATGCTCGCCGAACATCCGGACCTGCTGCGCCGCCTGTACGAACCCGCCTACTACGACCGGCAAGCCGAGCACGCGCCGGGCGCGCCGAAGGTCATGCGCGCCCGGATGTTCCGCTACGACGGCGAAAAACTGCACGCCCGCCTGGTGCCCGGCCTGATCCGGCGCGGCTACGACATGGTCGACGAACCGATGGACGCCCGGCTCGCCGAGGCCCTCGACGCATTGGCCCAGACCATTGCCGACCCGAGCCTGTGGGTGGAGTTCACCATCGAACGCGGGCAGCTGCAGTACCTGAACAACCTGGAGTGCGCGCATTTCCGCAGCTCCTTCACCGACCACCCGGACCCGGCGCGCAAACGGCACCTCATCCGCGTGTGGCACCGCGAGCACGGCGCCCGCACCTACGACGGGTGACCCACCGCCTGCGCGGTCCACGCCGCCGCGGAAACGGCCGGCAGCAACGCATGCGGCACCGGCCGTTCGTTGTGCACCACGAACGAAGCCGTCACGATCACGTCCCAGCGGTCGACCTTGTCGAACGGCACCAGTTCGGCCAGGTCGTCCCAGGTGATCCGGTCCGCGCCCGCGACCACTTCCCGCAACCGCGCCACCGCGTCCTCGCCCGCCACCGGAGCCAGCCGCGCGAGCGTCGCGTCGATGTCCAGGTCGTGCGCCGGGCAATCCGCCTCGATGGCGGCGATCTCGGCCCGCGCCTGCGCCGTGCGGTCCTCGGCGAGATGCTCCCGCAGCTCCTCCAGGAACCGCAGGCGCTCCGGGCGGTCGAGGAAAATGGCCAGCTCGCGCACGATGTCCGACGGCTCGTCCCCGACGTGCACGAAATTCAGGATCCGGTTGGGCGGGTTCAGCTTCGTGCGCAGATGATGCGGCCCGCGCTGGGCCGGATCGCCGACGCCCTTCAGCTCGCCGAGCCGGACCGTCGCCGGCAATCCCGCTTCCGGCCGGACGTCGCGCGCCAGGAAGATCAGCACGTCGTTGGTGACGTACCAGAACGAGCACAGCTGCAGCCGGTCGACGGTGTAGATGTGCCAGTCGTAGCGCCACACCTCGCGCATCGAATGCCGGTTGTAGCCGAACCGCGTCGTGGCGACCGGCACGAACCCGTTGTCCGCCAGGTACTCCGCGATCGGCCCGAGCCTGCGCCCCACCACCGCGTCCGGCTTGACCACCAGCATCGCCAGCCCGCCGAGCACCTCGGCCGCGTCGTCGCCGAACACCGCGAGCACGTCCGCCCAGCCCTCGCGGAAATACAGGTCGTAGCCGAACACCTCGCGTTTCTCCGGCACGACCGACAACTGCCGCCATTCCGCGGCCGTCGGCATGCCGTCGACGCGGTCCACCCTGCCTGGCGTCCAGATCATCCGTTCATCCTGCCACATCGGCGCACTCCGCCAATCCCCTTTACGGAGGCTGCAATGCCGCTCGCGAACTCCTCCTACGAGGCGCTCCCGCTGCACGACGACCCCGGCTCGCTCAACCTCGCCTGGACCCTCGACGAACGCGAACTCCTCGACGCCGACCTGCCCGCCCTGCTGGCCGCCGAACTTGCCGACGAATCGACAAATCTGTCGGCCGTGGACCGTTACCTCGTCCAGGACCCGCACGGCTCGGCCTGGCTCGGCCCGGTGGTCGCCCGCCTGTTCGGCCAGCCCGGCTGGGACTGCGGCGTCGTGTGCGGCGCCGGCGTGATCTCGTTGCTCCACGCCGTCTCCGCACTCGGCCACGCATGCGTGCTCGGCGATGTGTACCCGGATCTCCCGCACTTCGTCCAGCAATCCGGCGGCACACTCGCTTCCAGCTTGCCCGGGTCCCCGCTGATCCTGCTGGACCGACCGTCCGCAGTGGACGATTCGTTCGACAGCCTGGAGGCGGTCCGCGAGCTATGCGTCGCGGCGGCCGCACACGGGGGAATCGTGGTGATCGACGAGTCCTACGCCAACTACCGCCCGCCGGAGTACAGCGCCGCCACCATCGCGTCCCAACTGGACAATCTGGCGGTTTTCCGTGGCCTGTCCAAGGGATACTGGCTAGGCGGGCTACGGCTTTCCTACTGCGTCTGCTCCCCCGCACTCACCAACCGGATCACTGCGCTTGTCCCCCCAATGCTCGCCTCGTCACTCTCCCTCCGGCTAGGTGCCGCGGTGCTCGGACTCGGCGACATCACCGTGCGACTGCGCGCCCGGATCGCCGAAGCCACAACAGAAGCCGCCGCACTCCTCGCCGCTGCTGGTTTTCCCGCCCCGATCCGAACCCATAGCGGTCTCCCGCATCTGCACTTCTCGCAAGACCTGGCGCCACGGTTGCGTCCGCTGGGGATTGTCGGGAAACCGCAACCGTTCTGGTCCGGCCCGCTCGGCGCCCCGGTCGAACGGTTCCGGCTCAGCGTCCCGCTGCGCCCGTCGCGGATGGCCGAACTGGAGCGCCGCCTGCGGGCCGGGTGACGCCGGGTATCGTCGATGACCCGGACGACAGGAGGGTTGAGGCGTGGCCAGGCAGCAGGTTCCGGTAGTGCTCGTCGCGGGGTTTCTCGGGGCGGGGAAGACCACGATGCTCAACTACCTGCTCGCCAACCGCGAGGGCGTCCGGGTCGGCGTGGTGGTCAACGACTTCGGCCAGGTGAACATCGACGCGCTCGCCGTCGCCGGCCAGGTCGACACGATGGTGTCGCTCGGCAACGGCTGCCTGTGCTGCGCGGTCGACGCCAGCGGGCTCGACGCGATGCTGGGCAAGCTGTCGCGGCCCGAGGCCGGGATCGACGTGATCGTGGTGGAGGCCAGCGGAATCGCCGAACCGCGCGACCTGCTGCGGCTGATGATCGCCAGCGAAAACCCCGACATCCGGTACGGCGGGCTGGTCGAGGTCGTCGACGCCGTGGAGTTCGAGGCCGCCCGGGTCCGGCATCCGGAACTGACTGAGCATCTTCGGGTCGCCGACCTGGTGGTCCTCAACAAAGCTGACCGGGTCGACGGGGATGCCCTGGCCAAGGTCCGCGGGGTGGTCGAGGAGCACGCGCCCGGGATCCCGGTGCTGGCGACCGACCACGGCCGGGTCGATCCAGGGCTGTTTTTCGATCCCCGGCCTCGGGAGAGTTACGGGCAGTTGTCTTTCGACGATCTGCGCGAGCATGATCATTCCGAGCATCTTCATGATCAGTTCGAGAGCGTCACGTTCACTTCTTCCCGGCCGCTTTCGCCGCGGCGGTTGCTGGCTTTTCTGGAGAGCCGGCCGGCTGGGCTTTACCGGGTCAAGGGACACGTCGACCTGGCTTCGCCGGAGTCGCGGTCTCGGTTCGGGTTGCATACCGTCGGGGCGTTTGTGCAGGTCGAGCGGTCAGCTTGGGGACCGGGGCCGCGCCGGACTGAGCTGGTGCTGATTGGGGCCGGGATCGATGCCGGCGATCTTGAGCGGCAGCTGGCGGCTTGTGTTGCCGAGGATGAGGTGCCTGACGAGCGCGGACTTTTGCGGTTTCTGCGGTATTTGAATGAGCCTGATGAGGGCGCGCGCCACGCCGAGGAAACGTAAACGCGCCGGTTGGCGGGGGGTTAGTCGCAGTATGTCGTGGTAGCTCGAATCCAGCCTCTTTGGAGGACGAGTTCCATGACTGTTACGGCCCGGTGGTACCTCGTGGGGGCGTTGCCCGAGGATGACCCTGTCGCGCATCTGATGACCCGTGCGGATGATCTTCGATATCGGCGGTCTGCCTGCGGGGAGCGGGATTCCCGGACTTGGACGCCGGTGGATTTGACTGCGCCGGGGACTGGGGATGTCACGCCTTGTGCGGGGTGTGCGGCTACGTTGTCCGGGGTGCCGGTCGAGGTTGGGGCCGAGGAGCAGCTGGCGTTTGACTTGCCGTTGGGGTGAGCCGCTGCGGTTTTGTTTCGGGCCTGGGTTGCGTTGGGCACCCCTCAGCCTGAGTGTGACTACGGTCTGTGGGTGCTTGTCAAGGCGGGAAAGATGCCTTGACAAGCACCCACAGACCGTGTTTTTGGCTTCGTATCGGGGTGCGGGGGGGGTGTGGCTGCCCTGACTGGGGTGGGTGGATTCGCTGCCGGTTGGGGGGGTGGGGCTTGCGCCCCAATGTGGCGTTGGGTGCATGTCACGCACCCAACGCCACATTGGGTGCGTCGCTCGCGGCGGGGGTTGGTCCGTGAAGGACTCCTTGAGGGAATCTACGTCCGTGAAGGGCCCCTTGAGGGAACCCGTCCCATGTCAGGGACTTGGGCTGCGCGGCCCACGCCTGCTGGACCATCCACAAAGGACTCCATACCCGCCGAATTGCCCGCTTTACGGTCGCCTGACCGGTTCTTCAGGTCCGTGAGGGGAACCCTGAGGGAATCAGATTCCCTCAGGGTTCCCCTCACGGACGACACGCCCAGCACCCGCACCCGCGCCCGCGCCCGCGTCGGCGTCGGCGCCCGCGTCGGCGTCGGCGCCCGCGTCGGCGTCGGCGTCGGCGTCGGGGTCGGCGTCGGCGTCGGCGTCGGGGTCGGGGTCGGCCCCAACGCAAGCCAACCCGGTCCGCCAGCAGCCCGGACCTGGGCGAACACGCCTCAGCCGCCCCCACAACGCCGCCCTAAGTCCCTGGGCATGGGAATCAGAGTCCGTGAGGGTTCCCCTCACGGACCTTCGGGCGGGCTTGCGGCGGACTCCTCGGCGGCACGGCTCGAAGCCGCCTTCCCCCCAACCGAGCGCACTGGCCGCAACTGCATCGGCGGGTGCAGGGCTTCAGCGATCTTCGGAAGGTCCTCCGGACGAGCCTTCGCCGCAAGCGTCCGCACCGTGAGCCACTTGCACAACGGGCGAACAATGCCCCCAACAACAGTGCCGGTGACCGCGACTATCGCCGCATACTCGGTAAGCCCCATCGCCATGGCGCGCTCCCTGCCTGCCTGGCCCGGCAGACAAGGACACGTCAGCCCGACCAATGTTTCCATTGGGCAAGCTAAGGCCCACTCCCCTTAGCGCGGCGATCACCTCGCCGTACCACCACGATACACCGAAATCACTCCTTCTTCGCCCGGCTAGGCGCGACCCGAGGCGGCTCGTTCGGCATCTTCGGATACACCGGCGGCCAAGGAGCATCCATCAACCCACCAGCCATATCCGCCCGAGACATCTCCAGCAGCGCCTCGATCGACTGCGGCCGATCATTCGCCCCCGCCCACGGGTCACCCCGCGAAGCGAGCAGCGCGGGAACCGTCGACAGCGTCAATGCATCCGGCTCCACCGTCGCCAGCTCATCCCAGGAAATCGGCGTAGAAACCTGCCCGCCGACCCGAGGTCGCACACACCAAGCCCCAAACACGGTCTTATGCGGCGCATTCTGATTGAAGTCCACGAAAACCCGCGAACCGCGCTCTTCCTTCCACCACTGCGCGGTAATCAGATCCGGATGCCGCCGTTCCAACGCCCGCGCCAAAGCCACCGCGGCAGCCCGCACCTCGTACCCGTCCCACCGCGGTTCGAGCATCGAATAAAGATGCAAGCCCCGCGAACCCGAGGTCTTCACATAGACCTCGATTCCCAGCTCCGTAAGGAACTCCCGCACCAAGACCGCCGCCTCGCGCAGTTGCGGGAAGCCGATCCCGGGCGACGGGTCGAGGTCGATGCGCAGTTCGTCCGCGATCTCCAGCGCGGACGCGCGGTTCGGCCACACGTGGAAGCCCAGGCAGCCCTGGTTCACCGCCCACAGGACGTGCGCCAGGTCAGCGGCCACCAGCGCGTCGCTGGTGGTGCCGTTCGGGGTGGAAACGACGGCGGTGGTCAGCCAGGAAGGGGCGTTCTTGGGCGTCCGTTTCTGGAACCACGATTTCCCGCCCGCGCCGTCCGGATAGCGTTCCAGCAGCAATGGCCGTCCGCCGAGACGGTCCAGCAAAGGGCCGGAAACGGCCTGGTAATAGCGCACGAGATCGAGTTTCGTCTCGCCTCGTTCCGGGAAATAGACCTTGTCGGGGCTGGAGATGGTCAATTCCACGCCGTCGAGTTCCAGTGTGAAGCCGCTCATCGGGCCTCCCCGAACAGATCCGCCAGTTCGGCGGGCGGGGCCTCGTCCAGTTGTGCGTAAGTGCACGATTCCGGGGTCCGGTCGGGGCGGAAGCGCACCAGCCGCCCGCCGTGCCGGAAGCGGCCGCCTTGCAAGTGTTCATAGCGGACCTCGGCGACCTGTTCCGGGCGCAGCGGTTCCCACGACAGGTCCTTGTCCGGTGCCCACCGGCTGTTCGCGCCGGGCCGCCGGACCTCCTCGGCCTGCCATTCCGCCCAGGTGCGCCAGGGGTGCCCGTCGAGCGCGTTCTCCCGCCACGGGGCCAGCTCCTCGACCAGCTCCCGCCGCCGCACCGCGGTGAAGCTGCTCGCGACGCCGACGTGGTGCAACGCCCCGGCATCGTCGTACAAGCCGAGCAGCAGCGAGCCGACGCCTCTGCCGTCCTTGTGCCACCGGAACCCGGCGACGACGCAGTCCGCGGTGCGCTCGTGCTTCACCTTCAGCATCACGCGTTTGTCCTGCTCATACGGCAGATCCGCAGGTTTCGCCATGACCCCGTCGAAGCCCGCGCCCTCGAACCGGGTGAACCAGTCCTGCGCGAGGTCCGGATCCGTCGTGATCGGGGTCAGGTGCACCCGCTGCAGCCCGCTCGCGGGCGCGAAAATCCCCTCCAGCGCCCGCCGCCGCTCCGCGAACGGTTCGCCGGTCAGGTCCCGCTCCCCCAGCGCGAGCAGGTCGAACGCGACGAAGCTGGCCGGCGTCTCCTCGGCCAGCTTCCGGACGCGGCTGGCCGCCGGGTGCAGCCGCAGCTGCAACGCCCCGAAGTCCAGCCCGCGCGGCGTGACCAGCACGATCTCGCCGTCGACGACGCATTTGCCCGGCAACGCCTCCCGCAGCAGCTCGACCAGCTCCGGGAAGTACCGGGTGAGCGGCCGGTCGTTGCGCGAGCCGAGTTCGACCTCGTCGCCGTCGCGGAACACCACGCAGCGGAAGCCGTCCCACTTGGGCTCGTACCAGAACCCGCCGTCGCGCGGCACCTCGTGCACGGCTTTGGCGAGCATCGGCCGCACCGGCGGCATCAGAGGTAGCTCCACCCGCGCGATCCTAAGCGGAACAGACGCTGACCTGCACCTTTTTACCAGCGTTTACCAGCGCGCCAGCACCAGCCCGCCCCGCGGCTTAGGCGTGAAGTACGTGGCCTTCCGCGGCATCCGCCGCCCCGCCGCGTGCACGGCCTGCACCGTCTCGAACGGCACCGGGGCCAGCTGCACCACCGCGTCCGCGTCCGGCGGGACCGGGCTGCCCGGCAGCAGCGGGCGCACGTGCGGGCCGTCCGGGTCGAGCCCGAGCGCCGAGCCGAGGAGCACCTGTTCCACCACCTCGTGGTCGATCACCAGCGGGTCCGAGCCCGGCAACCGCACCCGCAGCGCCCGCGATCCGGCCAGCACCACCGCGGTGCCCGGGCACGAAGGCGGGATCCGGTCGTCCGACCAGGCGACCTCCAGCCCGGCCTCCCGCCACGACGCGAACAGCCGGTCCGCGGCAAGACCGGTCCCGAGGAGCACCCGGTTGATCGCCCGGATCTCCAGCTGCGACCCCGCCGTGACCAACGCCAGCAGCTGCCCGCTCCCCGCCGCGGCCGCGACCCGGTGATTCCCGTCCGCCACCAGCAGATCGCTCGCGGACGCGGCCTCCAGCAGCCGCTCCCGCATCTCGCCGGGCCCCACCACCCACAGCTCGTGCGGCAGCCCCGCGCGGTCCACAGTGGACACATCGGGATCAGCCGAACTCGCCGCCTCCTTGACCGCCGCCGTCAGGTCCGCGCCGTCGCCGACCGGCACGAGCAGCGCGGCGCTCGTCGCGCAGCCGAGACCGTCCAGCACGGCCGCGCGCTCCGCGACGACCTCCGGGTAGACCTCCTCGGTGTGCTTCACGTGCGCCCCGGCCGACGTCAGCTCACGGACGTCGACCAGGCACAGCACGCCCGCGATGGTTTCGCCGATCCGGTAAGCCGCGACGAAGCCGGTTTCCGGCCGGTAATGCCCGGCCAGCAGCCGTTCGAGCGTCGCCCTCGCCTCGGGCAGCGCGGCCTCGACGTCCAGCCCGGCCGCCAGCGCCGCCGGGGTGCGCGCCGGATGCTGCGCCGCCAGCAGAGTGTCGCCGTCGGCCGCCGCCAACGCCCTGGTCACCGCCTCCGGTTCGGCGAACTCGTCGACGTCCGGTCCCGGCACCGCGCCCCGCACGACCCAGCCGCGGTCGATCGGCCGCACCCACCTGTCCATCCCTCCATCATGACGGCCAGGCGAACACCCGGGCACCGATCGATCGGCTGGGGAATGCTTACCGAGGCGAACGAGTTTATTCCCAGCATGGGTAGCACGAGCAGTCCGCCCGCGGCGAAACGCGCCGCCGTAGGCCTTCGTTCCGAGCGGGGCCCCGTCCTCGCCGCAGTCATGCTGAGCACCGGCCTCGTGGCCCTCGACAGCACCATCATCGCCACCGCGGTCCCCTCGGTGGTCCACGATCTCGGCGGGTTTTCGCAGTTCCCGTGGCTGTTCTCGATCTACCTGCTCACCCAGGCGGTCACCGTTCCGCTGTACGGCAAGTTCGCCGACGTCCTCGGCCGCCGCCCGGTGATGTTCTTCGGGATCGCCGCGTTCCTGGTCGGCTCGGTGCTGTGCGGGATCGCGTGGAGCATGCCGGTGCTGATCGCGGCGCGCGCGGTGCAGGGCATCGGCGCGGGCGCGGTGCAGCCGATCAGCATGACGATGGTCGGCGACCTGTACACGGTCGAGGAACGCGCCCGGGTGCAGGGCTACCTCGCCGGCGTGTGGGCGGTCGCCTCGGTGATCGGGCCGACGCTCGGCGGCGTGTTCGCCGAATACCTCAGCTGGCGGTGGATCTTCTTCGTCAACCTGCCGCTCGGCGCGCTCGCCGCGTGGATGCTCTACCGCAAGTTCACCGAGCAGGTGAAACGCACGCGGCACAAGGTCGACTACGCCGGCGCGACCCTGCTGACGCTCGGCTGCGCGCTGCTGATCCTGGCCCTGCTGGAAGGCGGGGTCGCGTGGAGCTGGACGTCCGCGCCGAGCCTGGCGATCTTCGCCGTCGCCGTCCTGATGCTGGTCACGTTCGTCCTGGTGGAACGGCGCGCGGCGGAACCCGTGCTGCCGCTGTGGGTGTTCACCCGCCGCACCCTGATCGGCGGCAACCTGGTCGCGCTCGTCACCGGCGCGGTGCTGCTGGGCTTCAGCTCGTTCCTGCCCACGTACGCGGAAGGCGTGCTCGGCACGGACGCGCTCACCGCGGGCTTCGCGCTGGCCGCGCTCACCATCGGCTGGCCGATCGCGGCGTCCCTGTCCGGAAGGATCTACCTGCGGATCGGATTTCGCGACACCGCGTTGATCGGCAGCGGATTCCTGCTCGTCGGGGCGGTCCTGGCGACGTTCCTCGGACTGGACTCGGTGGTCTGGATGGCCGCGGCAGCGGTGTTCGTGGTGGGGATCGGGCTCGGGCTTTCGTCGAGCCCGACGGTGGTGGCCGTGCAGTCGACCGTCGGCTGGGAGCGGCGCGGCGTGGTGACCGCGACCAACATGTTCAGCCGCTCGCTGGGCAGCGCGGTCGGCACCGCGATCTTCGGCGCGATCGCCAACGCCACCCTCGCCAGCCGGTTCGCGAACCCGCCCGCGGAGGTCGCCGGGCACCTCCCGGCCAGCGTCGACGCCACCAGCCGGATCCTCAGCGGCGCACACGACAACTCACCGGCAACGGGGTACGTCCGCGAATCGCTCGCCGGGGCCACGCACCACGTGTTCCTCGCGATCGTCGTCGTGTCGGTGCTGATGGTCGTCGCGCTGCTGCTCATGCCGCGCAAGACCGAACAGCTGACCTTCTAGTTCTGATTAGTTCTGCAGCGGCACGATTTCCCGGACGAACTCGTCGAGGAACTTCCGGTAGTCGCCGGAGTATCCAGGCCGGACCACGAATTTCGTGAGTCCGGCCTCGATGTGCTGCTCGATCATCCGGCGCGCCTCGGCCCGGCTGGTGGGCACGAGTTCGGCGGCCGAACGGCCCGGATTACGCCGCTGCGCCACCGCCTGCAGCCGGTCCGGGATCCCGTGCAGCGCAAGGACCATGCTCAACCCGAAGTGATCCGATTCGATCTCCCGACCGGCATCGGCAGCCGCCTCCTGGATCGCCAGCCGAGCCGCCCGGGACTGCTCCGGCGTATGGAAACTGCCGAGCCACCCGTCCGACAACCGGCCCGCGCGACGCAACGCCGCCGGTGCCGCCCCGCCGACCCAGACGTCGAGCCGCTTCGCCGGACGCGGCCCGATCGTCACGCCGTCGACCTGGAAAAACTCGCCGTCGAAGGACACGTCGTCCTGCTCCAGCAACAGCCGCAGCAACGCGAGCGACTCGTCGAACACCGCCGCGCGACGGCCTTCCGGCACCGGGAACAAGCCGCGCTCCGCCGGCTGCGCGGGCAGCAGGCCGAACACCGGGAGCACGCGTTTCGGCGCCAGTCCGGCGAGCGTGACCAGCTGTTTCGCGACCAGCACCGGATTCCGCCCGGGCAGAATCGCCACCCCGGTGCCCAGCTTGAGCCGCTCGGTCCGGGCGAGCGCGTGGGTCATGCCGATCACCGGGTCGACATCCGGCGAATAGACCACTTCCGACAGCCACAGCGAGTCGACGCCCGCCGCTTCCGTCAGCTCGGCCAAACCGGTGAATTCCGCCGGCCCGGTCCCGAGTCCCGGAGCCACCCCCACCCGGATCTTGTCCACACTCGCTCCGCTCAGTCGGCACGTTCCCCTCGACAGAACCGGATCCCGGCGCGAGTTCTTCCCGCTAGGCGGTCGCTTCGATGACCCGGCCGAGTGCGGCGTGCAGCGCCTCCAGCTCGGAAACCTCCATGCCGAGCCGTTCGACCACGCGATACGGGATCTTCTCCGCCTCCGCGCGCAACTCCCGCCCCTTCTCGGTGAGTTCGACGGTCAGCTGACGCTCGTCGGCCCGGCTGCGGCCGCGGGTCACGTACCCGACCGCCTCCAGCCGTTTGAGCAGCGGCGACAGCGTCGCGGGCTCGTGCCGCAACGCCACGCTGAGGTCCTTGACCGACCGCGGCGACTGTTCCCACAGCGCCAGCATCACGAGGTACTGCGGATGGGTCAGCCCGTGCGGCTCCAGCAGCGGCCGGTAAATCGCGATCACGCTGCGCGAGGCGACCGACAGCGCGAAACACACCTGCCGGTCGAGCTTCAGCGGGTCCTCGCCAAGGTCGATCTCGGCCACTCGTCCTCCTCGTGCTCGGGCCCACTCTAGCGCGGGCTGCACCACACTAATAGTTAGTGTACTAATCATTAGGGTACTGTGGCGGACGGACACGAGGAGGCACGATGACCGAACGGCCCGGCGTACTCCGCTGGTTCTGGTACGCCGTCAGCGGACGGCTCCCCGAGCGCTACCGCGACTGGCTCCTGCACGACGCGACGTCCAAGCACTGGAAGGCGCGGCACGTCCTGCGCGCGTCGGTCGGCATCGCGCCGCTGTGCCTGGTCTGGCTGCTGCTGCCGGCCCCGCTCGGGCTGCGGCTGGCGATCGTGCTGATGGCCGCGCTGGTGTCGTACTTCTACTCGTGCGCCTACATGGAGGAAAGCATCGACCACCGGTTGTCCCGCAACGGTTTCCCACCCGGTACCGGCAAGCGGATCCGGCGAGAGAAGGCCGCCGAGGCCAACGCCGAAGCGACCGCCCGCTACATCGCGGCGTACCGGCGCGACCCCGCCGACTAGACTCGGGAGCCGATGAGACGCAAGCGCCCGGCCCCGATCCCGCCCCGGCACGGCCTCGACCCCGCCCGGCTGCGGCTGCCGGACGAGGGCCCGTGGACGACCCTGCTGGAGCACCTGGTCGAACGCCTGCCCCGGGTCGCCCCCGCGCGGATCGAGGAAATGCTGCACGAGCAGCGCATCCACGGCGAAAACGGTCCACTGGGGATCGACGCGGCGTACGTCCCCGGCTCGTTCATCTGGTTCCACCGCGACCTGCCGGACGAGGTCCCGGTGCCGTTCGACGTCACCGTCCTGCACCGCGACGAACACCTACTGGTAGTCGACAAACCCCACTTCCTGGCCACAATCCCGCGCGGACGGCACGTCCTGGAAACCGCCCTGGTCCGCCTCCGCCGATCCCTCGATCTGCCCGCGCTGTCCCCCGCCCACCGCCTAGACCGCGTCACGGCCGGTCTGGTGATGTTCGTGATCACGCCGTCCGCACGCGGGGCGTACCAGACGATGTTCCGCGATCGGTTGGTACACAAGGAATACGAAGCGATCGCACCGTATGATCCGGACCTGGAGCTGCCCCGGATCGTGCGCAGCAGGATCGTGAAGGAACGCGGCGTGCTGGCCGCGCAGGAGCTCCCCGGACCGCCGAACTCAGAGTCCACAGTGGAGCTTCTGGAACATCGGGACGGGCTGGGCCGGTACCGCCTTCTCCCCGCCACCGGGCGCACGCACCAGCTGCGAGTGCACCTGAGTTCGCTGGGAATCCCCATCCTCGGCGACGATTTCTACCCGGAACTGCACGAGAAACCGCTCGACGACTTCACGAAACCGTTGCAGCTGCTGGCGAAAGTGCTGGAGTTCGACGACCCGCTGACCGGCGAACACCGCCGGTTCACCAGCCGCCGGACGCTCACGGCCTGGGATTCTCTCGACGACTGGGCTAGTTGACAGCTACCGCGAGGAAGTGCGCGCTCGCGTTGATCAAAAGGGGATCCTGCTCGACCATGCGGGCGCAGCGAACGGCCGCGTCCACGCGTGCGTCGAATTCCTCGATCCCGGCGACGTCCAGCGCGGGCCAGGCGGGTCCTTCCACGCCGTAGACGGAAATCCCGGACAGGCCAGCGGTTTCCAGCTCGCCGCGAAGCTCGTCCGCAGTGTGGAAATGCGCGGGAACGAAGCCGGCGTGGCCGTCGTAGCGGCCAGTCGCGATGACGGCTTCGACTGCGGGACTCAGTCGTTCGGCGAGCTGGCCGTTGGTTCCGGTCTCCATCGCCGAGAGATAGCGACTGATCGCGGCGGCGAACAGCACTCCGCCAGGCCGAAGCACGCGCCGGGCTTCAGCCAGCGCCCGCGCCCGGTCGGCGGATTCGGTCAGGTGGTAGAGCGGCCCCATCAGCAGCACGACATCCGCGCTGCTGTCCGGCCAGGTCAAGGCTCGGGCATCGCCGACCTCCGCCGTGACGCCGTCGATCCCGGCCGCCTCCGCGACCTGACTGGCCACCGGATCGACGACGTGCACCGAATGTCCATCCGCAGCCAGCCATCGGGCGTGCACTCCAGTCGCCCCGCCAACGTCGAGCACTCTTCGCCCGGCCCCCGATATCGTTCTGCGCACCAATTCTTGAGTGCGCCGGAATTCCAGCCTGCCGTGCGGCGATCGGGTCAGCCGGGTGTTCTCGTCCGTGCCGGTGTCGTAATGCTCGACCAAAGTCATGACCGCCACGGTGACCGAATTCCCCAGCCACGGCAACGGAAATTCCCGCCGAACGGATGCCAGGCGGCGGCAGGCACCCGTCCGGCGGGCAAGCGATCACCTGGTCCAGAATTTGATCCCGCTCCACTGCACGGTGATCGGCCCGGCCCCGCTCGCCGTCCGATACGAACCGAACTTGTCGTAATAACTGCCGGACGGGCTGTTTTCTGTCTGCTTCAGCGAACCGTTGACGTAAACCTTGTGCGAACTGCCGACCTGGTTGACCGTGTTGACCCGCACCGAAGTCCCGACCGTCGCCCCGGTCGCCACCGTCTGCCCGTTCTCCACGCTGTAAAGCCGGCCGCCCTTCTCGACCGCCAGCAGGAAATACGGCCCGGCGTTAGAACCGTCGCGGAACGTCTGCTTGAGGCTGATCCGCGAACCGCCCATGCTGGTGATCTTGAAGGAGCCCTCGAACTGGTGCGTCCCGCCGGTGTAGGTGTCGTACCGGCGCTCGGCCCGCTGCTCGCCGCTGCCGTCGGAGCAGGTCAGCTTGAAGGTGAGCCCGCTGACCTGGCCGCAGCCCTTCTGCTGCTCCTTGTACCCCGGCGACCAGGGCTTCCAGGTGCCGCCGCCGACCTGCGCGTCCGCGGCCGGGGCGAGAATCGCCACTCCGCACACCGCCGCCGCCAGTGCTCCGCCGATCCGGGTTCTCGTGCGCACGTGCCAACCTCCGTCGAACTCAGGGCGGCGGTAGCGGTACAGGTCCAGACCACTGGGTGATCACTGTAGGTCCCGGCCCAGTCGCGGACAAGGGCCGATCCCTTGACGACTTTGTTTGTCACTGCTTGGCTCAGGGGATGCAGGACGTCGAAGTGATCGAGGACCCCGCCGTCGCGGCGGCCGCGCTGGACCCGGTGCGCGCCCGCCTGCTGGCGGCGCTGACCGAACCGGCGTCCGCCGCGGCGCTGGCCGCCAAAGTGGGCCTGACCAGGCAAAAGGTCAATTACCACCTGCGCGCGCTCGAAGCGCACGGCCTGGTGGAACCCGCCGGAACCCGGCAGTGGGGCGGCCTCACCGAACGCCTCTTCTCCGCCACCGCCGGCGGCTACCTCGTCTCCCCCGCCGCACTCGGCGCGGCGGGCAGCGCCCGGGTCAAACCGGACCGCCTGTCGGTGGGCTACCTCCTGGCCGTCGCGGGCCGCACCCTGCGCGAGGTCGCGGGTCTCGCCCGGCGCGCGGCTCGCGCGGGCAAACCGCTCTCGACGCTGACCGTGGACACGGAAATCGCCTTCGCCTCGGCCCGCGACCGTTCCGCGTTCACCGACGAGCTGACCACCCTCGTCGCCGACCTCGTGTCCCGCTACCACAACGAATCCGCCGCCGACGCCCGTTATCACCGGCTCGTGATCACCGCGCACCCCAAGCCCGCCGAGTAGTTCATCCGAACAGGTGTTCGAACGTCGTGTAGCGTGGAGGCATGGGTCAGGCACTTCAGGGCTCGCTGTTCGGTGCCAGCGGGCCGGCCACGCTGGGCTCGCTGTCCGGCGTGCAGCGCACCGAACTGGGGCAAGGCGCGTGGATCGACGTCCTGCCGGGATGGCTCGACGGCTCGGACGAGCTGTACGAGCACCTGGCGGCCGAGGTCCCGTGGTATGCCGAACGCAGGCAGATGTACGACCGCGTGGTCGCCGTGCCGCGGCTGCTGTGCTTCTACCGGGAGCACGCGCCGCTGCCGCATCCGGTGCTGACCGAGGCCAGGGAGGCGCTGTCGGCGTACTACGCGGCAGAGCTGGGCGAACCGTTCCGCACGGCCGGGCTCTGTTACTACCGGGACGGCCAGGACAGCGTCGCCTGGCACGGCGACGACCTCGGCCGCGGCCGGACGGAAGACACCATGGTGGCGATCCTGTCCGTCGGAGCGGCCCGGCATCTGGCGCTGCGGCCGAGGGGCGGCGGGGAGTCCGTGCGGTACCCGCTGGGACACGGGGACCTGATCGTGATGGGCGGGTCCTGCCAGCGGACGTGGGAGCACGCGATCCCGAAAACGGCCCGGGCGGTCGGGCCGCGGATCAGCGTGCAGTTCCGGCCGAGAGGGGTGCGATAGGGGTTCGGCGGGGGTTCCAGGTCAGCGCGGCCCTCGCCCGACGGCATCGCCGCTGCGCAAGGTCAGCGCGCCCGCCGTCTCACGGCAGCACGGCTTCGCGTACAAGATCGTCGGCTCGCACCGCCAGCCCACCGTCAGCGTCGCGCCACGACGTCCGCGCGCCGCCCTTCAACCGCGCCCGGATCCTCCCTGCGGCCACACCCGAAACCCGCGGCACGCTCCGCGTACAAGACCGCGCACCCGCCCCGTTGATCACCGAGCCGGGAAACCCGGCCTCAGTCCATCCACCAGCACCGGCAGCGAATCGAGGCCGTACACGATCGACACCTTCCGGAACGCCAGCTCCTCCGGCTGCACCGCCAGCCGCAGGTTCGGGAACCGCCGGACCAGCGCCGGATACGCCGCGCGCAGCTCCATCCGGCCCAGTTCCGCGCCGATGCACCGGTGGATCCCGTAGCCGAACGCCAGGTGCGAGGACGGCTCCCGGGTCGGGTCGAAGCGGTCCATGTCGCCCTGGCCGAGCACCGGGTCGCGGTCCGCGACCGACAGCGACACCAGCACGATGTCGCCCTCGCTGATGTGCACGCCGGCGACGTCCAGGTCCTGCTTGGCGAACCGCGGGAACGCCATCTGCACCACCGTCAGGTAGCGCAGCAGCTCCTCGACGAAGCGGTGCACCGAGTCGTCGTCGCCCCGGACCGCGTCGAACGCGGCCTCGTCGCGCAGCACCACCAGCGCGCCCAGCGCCAGCATGCTCGCCGTGGTCTCCAGGCCGCCGGTCAGGATGCCGTCGGCGAGGCCGGCGAGTTCGCGGTCGTCGATCTCGTCGCCGTGCTCCTTGATCAGCATGCCGAGCAGGCCGTCGCCGGGCTGCTCGCGCTGTTTGCGCACGATCTCCAGCAGGTAGCCCAGCGACTCCGAGATCGCGCCGAGCGACGCGCCCGCGCCGCTGAACAGGTCGAACCGCGCCGTGCTCAGCCGCTGGAAGTCCGCCCGGTCCTCATAGGACACGCCGAGCAGTTCGCAGATCGTGAGCGACGGGATCGGCAGCGCGAACTGCTCCCACAGGTCCACCGGGCCGTCGGCGGCGGCCATCGCGTCCAGCTGGCCCGCCACGATCTCGTCGATCCGCGGCGTGAGCCGGGAGAGCCTGCGCATCGTGAACTCCGGCGTCAGCAGCTTCCGCAGCCGCGTGTGCACCGGCGGGTCGGCGAACCCGAGGCCGCCCGGGTTCTGGTCCTCGGTGACGCCCGCGTTGCCGACGAGGTTCGTGAAGTCGTTGCTGAACTCCGCGCCCTTCCCGAGGACGGCCTTGGCCTCCTCGTACCCGGTCACGAGCCAGGCGTTCATGCCGAACGGCAGGTCCAGCTTGCTGATCGGCGCCTCGCCGCGCAGGCGGCCGAGGTCCGGCACCGGGTCGAGGCCCTGGCGGCGCAACGGCTCCAGCGCCGAATCCGGCAGCAGCGCCATCTTCTCGAGATCGAAACCGCGCTTCTGCTGGCGGGCGATGTACCGGCGGCCGGCCCAAGCGAGGACGCGCGAACGGAGACTCCCCATGCCGGCGACAGTACCGCAACCGCCCCTCGCGCCGGTCCCGGGCGGAGACGCCCGTCACCCTGTGACCAGCGCCGGTCCACAGTGGACTCCCGTCACCCGGCCAGGTGACCGCTGCCGAAAATTGTCAGACCCCTTGGACAGAATGACCCGCATCGGCAGCGACCTGCGTGACCAGCCGGTCGCAGCCGGTGAAAGTACAGGACGGCAAGCGAGTCCTCGTGAGAGGCTCGCAGCGAAAGGGAGGAACCGGACATGACTGCGGCGCTGATCGGGCGGGCCCACCCCGCCTCGACCTTGCGTGCGCAGCTTTCGCGCGCCACGGCCAGCCACGGCGGCCTCACCCTGGTCACCGGAGAAGCGGGCATCGGCAAGACCACGCTGGTCAGCGCACTGGCGGACGACGCGCGCGAGGCGGGCGCACTCGTCCTCGGCGGCACCTGCTGGGAGTCCGGGGCCGCACCGGGCTACTGGCCGTGGGTCCAGGTCATGCGCTCGCTGCGCCGGGAAGCCGCGCCGCACGCATGGGCGGCCGCCAGCTCGCCCGCGCTGTCCGCGCTGCTCGGCGAAAGCCCCGAGGCGCCCGCCGACGACGGGTTCCAGCTGCCCGACTCGGTCACCAGAGCGCTGGTCACGGTGGCACAGGAGCGGCCGGTGGTCGTGATCCTCGACGACCTGCACTGGGCCGACCCGGCGTCGCTGCGGCTGCTCGAGTTCGCGGCCCGGCACACGTGGTTCGAGCGGCTGCTGCTCATCGGCACGTACCGCGACGTCGAAGTGGACGCGCCCAGCCATCCCCTGCACGAGCTGATGCTGCCGCTCGTCGCGAAAGCGACCACGATCACGCTCACCGGCTTAGACGAGACCGGCGTCGCCGAGCTGATGAACCGCACCGCGGGTGCCGATCCCGGTGCGGAACTGGCCGCCGACGTGTACCGGCGCACCGGCGGCAACCCGTTCTTCGTGGAGCAGACCGCGCGGCTGTGGCACAGCGGGAGCACGGTGTCCGCGGTCGCGCCGGGGGTCGCCGACGCACTCCAGCGGCGGCTGTCCCTCCTCCCCCGCCCCGTCACCGATCTGCTCACCAACGCCGCGGTGCTCGGCCGCGAGTTCTCGCTCCAGTTGCTCGCGGCCACGGTCGGCGCCCCCGCCGCACAGGTCGACCACCTGCTCACCCGCGCCGTCGCGGCCCGGCTGGTCCTCGCGCTCGGCGAAGGACGCTTCGCCTTCGCGCACGATTTGGTCCGGGAGTCGAGATACGCCGAGCTGACCCCCGCCGAAGCACAACGCCGGCACGCGGCCGTAGTACGCGCCGGCGAACACACCCCGGCCCTGGTCGGCGTCGCCGAACGCGCCCGGCACGCCTACCTCGCCGGTTCCGACCTGGAACCGCGGCACGTCGTCCGCCTGCTGCTCGCCGCTGCCAAAGACGCGGGCGCGCGGATGGCGTTCGAGGAATCCATCGCACACCTGCGCCGAGCCCGCGAACGAGCCGCGGACGAACGCGGCCAGGCGGTCGTCGCGCTGGAGTTGGGCACCGCGCTGTGGCGGTTCGAGGACAAAGACGAAGCCTGGCTCCTCTGCGAGGAAGCCGTCGAAGTGGCTCGGCGACTGGACACCGAGAACCTCCTCGCCCGCGCCGCGCTCACCCTGTCGAAACTCGCCCCCGGCGGCGCACGGCGCGAGTTCACCGAGCGGCTTCTCCGCGAGGCACACGAAAAACTGTGCGGCGGCGACGCGGCCGCCCCGCTCTCGCTCGACCGCATCCGGCTGGAACTCACCGCCCGCGCCGCGATCCTCGCCCGCGACGACGAGGACGACGACGCACTGGCGTTCACCTTGTGGGCACGGCACGACGCGATCTGGGGCCTGGGCAGCGGAGCCGAACGCGAGCGGCTCACCGATGAACTCACCGCGATCGCGCGGCGCACCGACGACCGGGAAAACGAGTTCTTCGCCGCCTCGCTCAAGTGGGTCGCGATGCTGGAACAGGGAGATCCGCGCTACCTGGACCAATTCCAGGTGTTCCAGGCGATCGCCGACGAAGGTGTACCCGCCGCACGGCTGGCCGAGGCGATCGACCGCAGCATCCTCTGCACCTTCCGCGGCCGGTTCGCCGAGGCCGACGCAGCGCTCGAAGAAGCACTCTCCGCTCCGGAACTGTTCGGCAGCAACGATTACGGCTACATGCCCGACCAATTGCGATGGAGCGCCCTGCTAGTCCAAGGCCGCTTCGCCGAAGCCGCCGACCTCCCGTCACGCATGGCCGAGACCGGCTTCCCCCACCCCGCCCTGCTGCGCGCCCTGACCGCCGCACTCGCCGGCGACGCAGCCACCACCCGGCACGAACTGTCCGAAGCAGCCGCCGACGCGCCCTACGCCCGCGTCTTCACCCCGCTGTGGCTGCGCTGCCAAGCCCAAGCCGCCGCGGTGCTGGAAGACCGCCCAGCCGCAGAACGCCTGCTGCGCGAATTCGCCCCGCACGCCGGAGAATGGCTGGTTTCCCTCTACGGCTGCGAATTGAGCGGCCCAGTAGACCTCTGGACCGGCCTGCTGCACAAAACCCTAGGCGATCACGAAGCAGCCGCCGCCTGTTTCGCCTCCGCCGCCCGCTCCGCAGACCGCCTGCGCGCCCGTCCCTGGGCCATCGAAGCCCGCAGCCACCTGGCAACCACCCTGCTGACACTAGGCGACACCGACCGCGCGGCGACCTTGTCCGAGGCCGTCAAGACCGAAGCAACCGACCTGGGCATGCACCACCTCACCGCCCGCCCGCGCCCCGCCGCGGCGCCACAACCGCCCCCAGCCAACGAGTTCCGCCGAACTGACGCAGTGTGGACGCTGCGCTTCGCCAACCGGGAAGTACGCATGCCGGACGCGAAAGGCCTGCGAGACTTGAACTTCCTGCTGAGCAGACCAGGAACCGAAATCCCCGCCGCACAACTGCTCTCCCCCGACGGCGGCGCGGAAGCAGAAGCCACCCGGACCTACAGCGGCGACCCGGTATTGGACGACACCGCGAAAGCCGCCTACCGCCGCCGCCTCGACCAACTCGACGAAGCCATCGACGCCGCCGCCCTCCGCGGCGACGACGCCAAAGCCGCCAAGCTGGACACCGAACGCGCCGCCCTGCTCGACGAACTCCGCACCTCGACCGGCCTGTCCGGCCGAACCCGCCGCCTCGGCGACGAAACGGAACGCGCCCGCAAAGCCGTGACCGCCCGAATCCGCGACACCCTCCGCAAACTGGCCGGCCTCCACCCGGAACTGGCCGACCACCTCCGCACCACCGTGACCACCGGCTCGTCCTGCAGCTACCAGCCGGAAACCCCCGTCACCTGGCGGCTATAGCCCACCCGCACCACCGCACCACCGCACCACCGCACCACCGCACCACCGCACCACCGCACCACCGCACCACCGCACCACCGCACCACCGCACCGACGCACCGACGCACCGACGCACCGACGCACCGACGCACCGACGCACCGACGCACCGACGCACCGACGCACCGACGCACCGACGCACCGACGCACCGACGAGAGGCGACCAAACAGGACCAAGCCACGCAAGCGAATCCCGCGAGCGCCACCGGCACCGCCCGCCACCAACACCGGCACCGCCCGCCGCCGGAGACACTGGCGTCCGCCTGGCAAGCCCAACGCCGTCTGGCAAGCCCGGAGCCTCCCGGCAAGTCCGAGGCCGCCCGTGCCCCGAACCCGCGTCCAGCCGAAACCGCGCTAGCCGAGCGCCGCGGCGGGATTGTTGGCTAGGCTGGCCGTCCGCGTCGACCCCGAGGTCATGGAGGCCGCAGGCTGCTATGGCAGGCACCCCAGAAACCAGCGAATCCGGCCATCTCGGTTCGGTGGGCGGGACCTCGGTCCGTCTGATGCGCACGCACCGTCCGTGGACGGCCGGGATCGACGCCATCGCGGTGTCCGTCGGCGGCATGCTCGGCAGCCTCGGCCGCGCCGTCAGCGAGCGGTTTCCGGACGCGAGCTGGGATTCGGTCGACTACGAGGCGATCGTCCCGGAACAGCCGTTCGTGCTGCGCCTCCGCACCGACGACCGGGACTCGCTGCAGTTCGCCGTGCTCGTGACGCCGCACGAAGGCGGCGGCTCCGGTCGGCCGACCTTGCCTGCCATCGCCACGGCCACTGCCGCCGGGATCCGGCTCGCAGCGAGCACGAATTCGGGCTCGTTCGGGTTGCCGCTGCTGGGCACCGGCGATCTCGGGTTCAACGAGGAGGAAGTCGCCGCGGTGGCGATTCCGGCGGCGGTCAAGGCTCTCCAGGAAACCGGCGGGCTGCGCGACCTGGTCTTCGTCTGCACCTCCGAGGAGGCGGAGGCCGCGATCCGCACGGCCTGGAAATCGGCGGCGATCACGAGGTTCTCCTCGGTCGAGCTGGCCGGCGGCGTCTCGAACGACCTGGTCGATCCGACGCTCGGCATCCCGCTCGAACGCGACCGGCTCGGCGTCTCGCCTTACGTGTCGATGCTGGCGACAGTGATCGCCGACCGGAGCACGCTGCCGCCGTTGTCGGTCGGGGTGTTCGGCGAATGGGGGTCCGGCAAGAGCTACTTCATGGGCCTGCTGCGCAACGAGATCGACCGGCTCGCGGAGTCGGGGAACCCGGCCTACTGCGGCGAGATCGTCCAGATCGGGTTCAACGCCTGGCATTACGCGGACCGCAATCTGTGGGCCAGCCTCGGCGACGAGATCTTCCGGCAGCTCGCCGGTCCCGGCCCGAACGCGCAGCAGCGCCGTGCGCAGTTGCGCGACGAACTGGCCAAACGGCTCGACCAGGTCACTGAACTCGAGGACGCGAAGCTCCAGGCACAGGCGACCGCCGCGAAGCTCCAAGCGGACGTCGACAAGGCCGCGCTGAATCGAAAAGACACCGCGAAGGTGCTGATCCGCGCCTTGGCTGGCAGCCGGGAAGTGTGGCGCCGCCTCGGGATTCAGGATGAGGCGGAGCAAGGGGCGCTGCTGGCCGAGCAGCTGCGCGGCACGTTGTCCGAGGCCGAAGCGCTGCGCAGATCGCCGAAGGGACGCTGGGGCAAAGCGGCGCTGATCGCGGCCGCGGTGATCCTGATCGTCGGATTCTTCGCCGCCGCGGCCGTGCCGGTGGCGCGGGAATGGCTGGCTGGCGCCGGAGTCGGGTTCGCCGCGGTGGCCGGTACCGGGGCCGCGTTGCTCAGCCGTGCCCGGTCAGGAGTCCGGGAGCTGCGCGAACTCAGCGAAGACCTCAGCCGTGGCATCGACCGCGCCGCGAGCCGGACGGTCGAGCCCAAGGTCGCCCGGCTGCTCGAGGCGATCCGGAAGACGGAGACCGACCAGCGGGTCGCCGAGGCGCAGCTGGAAGAGGTGGTGGCGCGGGTCGGCGAACTCGGCAGGCAGCTGACCGAGCTGACGCCGGGCCGCAACCTGTACGCGTTCCTGGCCGATCGCGCGCACGGCGATTCCTACCGCCGCGACCTCGGGCTGATCTCGACCATCCGCAAGGATTTCGAGCAGCTGGTCGACCTCATGGCCGACTGGCGGGCGCATCCCGGATCGGGCGGCACCCCGATCGACCGGATCGTGCTCTACATCGACGACCTCGACCGGTGCAGCCCGCGCCAGGTCGTCGAGGTGCTGGAGGCGGTGCACCTGCTGCTCGCCCTGGAACTGTTCGTGGTGGTGGTCGGTGTCGACCCGCGCTGGCTGACCCGCTCGCTGTCGAGCCACTACGCCGGGATGCTCGGCGACTCCCCCGAAGACGGCCGGCTCGCGTCGCCGGAGGACTATCTCGCGAAGATCATCAACCTGCCGCTCGTGCTGCCCGCCATGTCGGAGGGCAGCCTGCGCAGGCTGCTGCGGTCGCTCACCGACGACCGCCTGCTGGAACCGGCGCGCGAGGAACTGCCTCGGACCCAGCGCATTCCCGCTCCGGCCCCGACTTCCTTCGACCTGATTCCCGACATCGAGGAAGGGTCCGAAGTGGACAGTCAAAGCCGCCCGGAGCGGGCCGCGGATCCGCCGCGTCCGCTCACGCCGGAGGAGATCGACCTGCTGTCCGAACTGGACCTGCTGATCGGCACACCGCGCGAGGCGAAACGGCTGTTCAACCTGTACCGCATGCTTCGTGCGACGCGTGACCTGTCCGAGGCGTCGCGTTTCCTCGGCGACGACACCGAACCCGGCGACTACCAGGCCGTCGTGGCGCTGCTCGGCCTGCTCACCGCGCCCGGCCGGGTGCTCGAAAAGGCGCTGGACACCCGGCCCGACCCGGACCGGTCGATCACCGGCGGCCTCGTTCACCGTTCGCCGGCAGCCACCTGGTCCGGGTTCGTCGCCGACTGCGCCCCGCGGCGGCACGGAGACAGCTGGCAGAACCCGATCGCCGGCGCGCTCGACGACCAGGAACTGCGGGAGTGGCGTCAGCTGCACCGCGGTCTGACCCACGTGTCGACCACACTGCGCGTCGACACGCTTTCCCGGTTCCAGCAGTGGGTGCCCGCCGTCCGCCGGTTCTCCTATGTGCTCTGTCCTGCGACCTGAAACGACGGGCCCGGGAGGCCGTCCGGCTCTGGACGGCCTCCCTCGACGGGTCACTTCCGGTTGTACAGCCGCATAGTCAGCGTCCCGAAGACCGCGGTCAGCGCGACCGCCGCGATCAGCGTCCAGGTGATGGCACCTCCGTCCCAGGCGCCGGACATCATCGAGCGCACCGCGGTGACCAGGTGGCTGATCGGGTTGGCCGAGACGAGGCCTTGGAGCCAGCCGGGCATGGTGGACGGGTCGACGTAGATGTTGCTGAGGAACGTCAGCGGCATGATCACCATCATGCTGACGCCCATCACCGATTTCTCGGACCGCAGCAGCAGCCCGAACATCGTCCACACCCACGACAGGCCGAACGAGAACACGAGCAGCAGCAGGACTCCCGCGGCCACGCCGCCGATCCCGCCGTCCGGGCGGAAGCCCAGGATCAGGCCGACGACCATGATCACCACGGACGCGATCAGGTACCGCAGCACGTCGCCGAGGAGGTAGCCGACCATCGGGGCGGGCCGCCAGATCGGAAGCGTGCGGAAGCGGTCGAACACGCCCTTCTCGATGTCGGTGTTCACCGCGACCCCGGTGTACATCGTGATCATCACGACGCTCGACGCGAGGATGCCCGGCAGGAAGAACTGCAGGTACTGCGTCGGCGAACCGGCCAGCGCGCCGCCGAAGAGGTAGGTGAACATCAACGTCATCATGATCGGGAACGCGGTGACGTCGAACAGCTGCTCCGGCACGTGCTTGATCTTCAGCACCGCCCGCCAGCCGAACGAGAACGACGCGGAGAGCGCGCTCGGCCGCGGCGGCCGTTCGGTGGAGAGCAGGACCGCGGCCAGGTCCTCCGGTTTCGGGGCCGCGAGGTCGAGATCGGGTTCCTTGACGGTGGTCACGCCGCCTCCTCGGTGGCTGTGCGAGCGGTGAGGGCCAGGAAGACCTCGTCGAGGCTGGGCTGGCCGAGCGAGAACGTGTCGACGGTGATGCCTGCCTTCGCGAGTTCCGCGAGGGCACGCGAGGCGCGGTCGGCGGCGGGTTCCCGCGCGTCCGACGACAGCCGGGCGGTGAGCGCGACCGGGTCGTGCTCCAGCTGCACGGTGGCGGACAGCGCGCGTTCCAGGAGTTCGGCGGCGGTGGCGCGCTGGTCGGCGTCCCGCAGGCGCAGGTGGACCGCGCCGACCCCGACCGACGCTTTCAGCTCGCCCTTGGTGCCCTCGGCGATGACGCGGCCGCGGTCGATGACCGCGATCCGCGACGCCAGCTGGTCGGCCTCGTCGAGGTACTGCGTGGTGAGCAGGACGGTGGTGCCCTGCGCGACGATCGCGCGGACGATGTCCCACACCTGGTTGCGGCTGCGCGGATCGAGACCGGTGGTCGGCTCGTCGAGGAACAGCAGGTCCGGCGTGTTGAGGATGCTCGCCGCGATGTCGAGCCGCCGCCGCATGCCGCCGGAGTAGTTCTTCACCTGGCGGCGCGCGGCGTCGGTGAGCCCGAACGCCGCGAGCAGCTGGGCCGCCCGGTCCCGCGCGGGCCCGCTCCGGTGCCCCAGCAACCGGCCGAGCAGCACCAGGTTCTCTTGCCCGGTCAGGTCTTCGTCGACCGACGCGTACTGGCCGGTGAGGCTCACCCGGCTGCGCACGGCGTCGGCCTCGCGCACCACGTCGTGGCCGAAGACCCGCGCCTCGCCGCCGTCCGGGCGGGACAGGGTGGCGAGCATCCGGACGGTGGTGGTTTTGCCCGCGCCGTTGGGCCCGAGGACGCCGTACACGGTGCCGGCGGGCACCACGAGGTCGACCCCGTCGACCGCCCGGGTCTCGCCGAACACTTTGACGAGCCCGGAAGTTTCGATCGCCGGTTGCCCGGCTGCGTTGGTCATGTTCTGTTCCTTCCCCTCAGTGAGTCATCCGCGATACGGCCGCGCACGCCGGCCGTCGCGCAGTGCCAGACCCCACCAGACCAGTTCTTCCAGTAGAGCAGAAACCGCGTGGCCTGCGGATTCGCCGTGCGGACCCGCGCTCGGGTCGCCGCATTCGTGCTCGAGCAAGTCGAGGCACACCGAATCCCGCACCGGAGCCGTGTGCAGTTCGGTGAAGACATCCCGGAGGTGCTCCACCGCGTACCGGCCGGCCGCGCGGTATCCGTAGGAGACGAAGCCGACCGGTTTGGCCCGCCACTCCTCGTACGCGCAGTCGATCGCCTGCTTCAGCGACGCCGGGAAGCTGCGGTTGTACTCGGGCGTGACCACGACATACGCCTCGGCCGCCGCGATCCGCCTCGCGAACCCGGCCATGACAGCCGTCGGCTCGGCGGGCAGCCGGGCCGGGATCGCGAACGTCGCGAGGTCGAGCACGTCGAGCACCAGCCCGCCGCGCCCGGCGGCCCGCTCAACGAACCATCGCCCGATCTCGCCGCCGACCCGGCCCTCCCGGGTACTGGCGACGAGCACGGCTATCCGCAGCTCCTCGTCCACACTTCTTGGGCGCCAGATCGGTGCGCGGTGGTGCCAGGTTGAATCTAGCGGGTGTTGGGGCAGGTCAGAGGGGTGGTCGAGGGCGGGGAGGGAACGGTGGAGGTGTGGTGGAGCGAGGCGCGAGAGCGGATCTGGCGCGGGTGGCTGATGGGGTGCGCGACGAGCTGTCGGACACGGTGCTTGCGCCGGGGGAAGGGGCGGCGAGGGCTGGGTGCGAGATGCCGCGAAGGGAAGCGCGCGAACGCATCTGCGCGGCTCGCCGACGAGCGACCGGACACAGGGACGGAGGAACTGCGATAACCGACCGCGAGACACCGCCAAGGCTGCGCGACTGGCCGACGGAGTACGCGGCAAGCAGGCGGAGGCGGCTCGCGCAGGGCGACGGCCGAGTGCGAGACACCGCAAAAGCTGCGCGACTGGCCAACGGAGTACGCGGCAAGCAGGCGGAGGCGGCTCGCGCAGGGCGACAGCCGAGTGCGAGACACCGCAAAAGCTGCGCAGCTAGCTGACGAGGTGCACGGCGAGCAGCCGGACGCAGCACTCGCGCGGGACGAAGGAGCGGTGAGGGCTGACTGAGAGACGATGCGAAGGGAAGCGCCAGAACCGAACTGGCACGACCAGACGGCAAGCCGCACAGCGAGCAACCGCACGGGACGACGAACCCGCGACAACGGACCGCGAGACGCTGACGAATTGCACGGTGGGCAAATGGCGTCGACGATCGCACCAAGTGCCCGAAGTTCCGCACCAACCGCGAGCCGAGACGGCACATATCCGGGGATGACGAATGCGGGGTGCAGCTGAGGACCTGGTGCCGCGGATGCATTCGAGGCACCCGGACCCAAAAGATGCCGTGCCCGAGCAAACCGCCAGCGGGCCCGGACCTCCGGCGGCGGGAGCAGGTTTGCGGTCCGTGAGGGCCACCCTGAGGGACCCTGATTCCCTCAAGGTGGCCCTCACGGACGCGAAGATCCGGTCAGACGGCCGCCGCTCGGGTGCTTCGGCGGCAGCTGTGTCCTTTGTGGACATTCAGCGGGGCGACACGGCTCGAGTTCCCTTTATGGGGAACGGAATCGGCCCGGTGCGGCTTATGACACGGACAGCGGGCACCGGCAGAGTCTGAACGCGAGCCGGTTCGCCAGCGATCCGCCTCCGGCGAGCCACCCGGGCCGCTGGCCCCCGAACTCGCGATCCCGGCAAGGCGGCCAAAACGTGGTACCCGTGACCGGCAGAGCGTCACCCCAGCCCCGCCGGTCACGGAGTCTCACTCCCGCATCGCCAAAGCCACCGCGCCCAGCAGCGAAGCGTCCTGGTCAAACCGCGCAGGCACCAGCTCCGGCGGGAACGGCACAGCCGCCGCCAACCGTTCCCTTAAAGCGGGCAACAGCACATCAGCCGACCGAACCAACCCACCCCCAACGGCAATCCGCGAAGGGTCGAACGCGATCGCCAGGTTGGCCACGTGCATCGAAAGCTCGTCCAGCGCCGAAGCGACCAGCTCCTTCGCCTCCGTGTTCTCCCGGGCCAGCGCGAACAACTCCCCCGCCGTCACCGGGCGGCCGAGCAGTTCCGTCGCGCGCGTGCCCAGCCATCGGCCGCCCACGGCTTCCTCCAGCGGGGCTGCCCCGCCGGCGAAACCATCAGTGTCTTGCGGGGTCCGCAGGTTGTATCCGATCTCTCCGGCTGCTCCGTTCGCGCCGGTCAGCAGGCGGCCGCCGATCAGGACTGCGGCGGCGATTCCGGTTCCCAGGGACAGGAAGACCGCAGGGTCGGCACCGGAAAGGGTGCCCCAGGTCCATTCCGCCAGCGCCGCGGCTTTCGCGTCGGTGCCGACGGCGACGGGGACCTCCGGGAACGCCGCCGACACCAGTTCGGCCAGGCGGAGTTTTTCCCAGCCGGGCACGTTCGGGGCCAGCAGGATGCGGTCCGGCAGCACGATTCCCGGGCTTACCACGCCGATCGCGGTGATCCGGGAACCGGCGACCAGCTCGGCGGCCGCGGCGAGGGCCCGGGTGACCACCTGGACGGCGCCTGCCTCGGCGTCGGTGTCCAGGCGGCGGGTCGCCAGCAGCGTGCCGGTCCGGTCGGACAGGCCCAGCGCCACTTTCGTGCCGCCGAAGTCGATGCCCAGGATCAGGTCTTCCGATGTCACTCGCGGGTCCCCTCGATGACCGGCGGGTCAGCCCGGTGGCTGTCCCGGTGCGGACCGGCGGGCACCACGACCCGGCCGGTGTTGAACCCGTCGACGCTGACGGTCGGGGCCGCGCCGTGCAGGTCGGCGGCCCGGTAGCGGACGGTCAGCGTCTGCGACTGGCCCGGCCACAACGTGATGTCGTTGTCGTCCCAGGTCGCGGCCGGCAGCTGCGACCCGTCGGAGGAGCGGCGCAGGTCCGCGCGCAGGAAGAAGCTGACCGCGGAGGTCTTCGACGTGTTGGCGACGGTGACCGTCGTCGCGGTGTCCGTGCCGTCCGGGCCGCGCGACGGGCGGGTCGAGGCGGTGACGTCGACCTGCGACTTCGGCAGGTCGCGCAGGGCGGTCAAGTCACTGTACTGGCTCATCGTCGCCTGCGGGTTCTGCAGCGTCTTCGCCCAGTCCACGACGTCCTTCTGCGTGGACATCCAGTAGACGTTCCGGTCCACGACCTTCCCCGCCTGCCGCACCTGCAGCTCCACGAAGTACACCCGCGCCTTCGCCGGCGCCTTCGTCTCCGCCGGGACCTTCGGCTTCAGCAGGCCGGTCGCGACGCCTTGGCTGTCCAGCGAAACCGCCGGAGCGGTCTGGTCGTCGAGCACCTTGCCCGCGGCGTCGTACACCTTGGCCTGCACGGAAATCCCGTTCTGCCGGGCAGCGCCGAGGTTGGACAGCGCGACTGTGCCGTTGTCATAGGTGTACAGCGCGTGCAGCGGCTTATTCGCCTTCTGCGCGCCGAAGTACGCGCCCGGCTGGTCGCCGTCGTTGTTGTACAGCGACCACAACAGCGTCGGCCAGCCCTTGTTCAGCTGCCAGTACACGACGCCGGTCGACGGGTTCTTCCGGTCCTTGGAGTGCGCGAGGAACGCCTCGAACTGGGAACGGGTGTTCTCGTAGTTCGCGATCTGCGCGGACTCCACATAGGACTCCAGCGAGTCCCATTTTCCGTACCGGCGGGCGATCGACTCGTCCAAGGTGTACAGCGTGCCGAACTTGTAGCCGCCGTGCCCTGATTCGTAGTTCGCATGATACTGGTTGTAGGCCGGGTCCTGCCACAGTTTCGCCTGCTCCTCCGGCGACAGGAACCGCCGGATCGAGTCCAGGGTCGGCACCGTGTGCCCGGCGCTCTGTTCGCTGGCGAAACCCCAGGCGCCGCCCGCGTTCGTGCGGCTCGGGTCGGTCTTGTCGAAGGTCGAGGAGTCGTACCAGTAGGCAGGCGGGACCCAGTCGTAGGGGCCTTCCTTCTCCCCCGACGGGCCGAGCGTCTTGGTGCTCTTGTACTCCGCCGACGCGGTCACCGGCACGTCCCAGTCCGCGGCCTTGAACGCGTTCAGCGTCTCGGTTTCCTGGCGCGGGATGGGCGCGTTGTCGCTCCAGCCGTAGGTGATCACGCTGGGGTGGCCGCGTTCGGCCTGCGCGATCGAGTACGCGGAATCGTGCATGATCCGGTAGTCGCGTTCGGTCAGCTTCTCCGGATGTTCCGGTTGCCAGGCGTCGCAGCACATGAATCCGCCGAGCACCAGCAAGCCGGCGCGGTCGGCCTGCTCGTAGAAGTCCGCGGGCATGTCGTGGCCTTCGAGCCGGACGCCGGACAGGCCGAGGTTCTTGATCAGCGCGAGCTGATGCGCGATGTCGGCCTTGTCGTAGCGCAGGAACAGATCCGGCGCGAAACCGCCGCCGCGGAACACGAAATCGCGGCCGTTGACCGCGAACTTCCGCGCGCCGTCCGGCAGCGCCGGGGACTTGCCGACCAGCTTCGACGTCACGGTCCGGATCCCGAAGGTGTCCGACGAGGACGTCGACACCACGCCGCCCTGCGAAACTGTCGTACCCAAGGTGTACAACGGTTGTGCACCCATCGAGTACGGCCACCACACTTGCGGCTTCACGATCTTCAACTGCGGGAACTTCGCCGGCGTGAACGTCACGGTTTGCTTGGCGTGCGCGGGAATCGTGACGCGCTGCCGCACCACGATCGGCGCGCCGCGGCCCGGCGGTGTCACCGTCGCGGTCACCTCGCCGGTCTGCGGCGCGGCCGCGTCGTTCGTGACGTCGACCTTCGCGGTCAGCGAGGACGTCGACAGATCCGCCGCGTTGTCCTGCACCACGTGCGCGTTGCCGCCGCTCAGCGCATCCGACAGCTGAAGCGTGGGCGGGAACTGCAGGCCGGTGTTGTTGTCCGGCACGATCTGCGCCCAGTCGGCCTGGTCGAGCGTGTACATCGAATTCGGGTCGTTCGGGTACATCTTGACCGCGAGCGTGTTCTTGCCCGGCCGCAGGAGTTTCGTGACGTCGAAGGTGTGGCTCGCGTACGCGCCGCTCACCACGTCCTTGCCCGCGACGAGCGTGCCGTTCACCCACACGTCGCCTTCGCCGACGACGCCCGGGACGGTCAGCTTCGCGTTCTTGCCCGGCCGGAAACCGGGGTCGAAATCAGTGCGGAACCACCACGGGGCCTGGAACTGCTTCGTCACGACTGGCCCGCGCTTCGCCTGGTAGCCGAAGCACTTGCGCATGTTGTCCGAATAGAACACATTGGGACACTTGCCGTTTTGCACCAGCGCGTTGATCTCGGTGCCCGGTGCGCCCGCGTCGTCCGGCTTCACCTTCAGCCAGCCGCCGGTCGGGTAGCCCGGCTTCGACACCCTGGTGCCGTCGTCTTTGACCTGCGCGGTCGTCAGCACCTGCCAGCCGCCGAGGCCGATCGTCGACGGTCCCTGCGGACGCGACGCCGCCGTTTCCGGCTGCTGTGCGGAAGCGGTGGCCGTCACCGCGCCGGGAACGAGGACCAGCGCGGCGATCCCGGCGATCAGCGGCTTCCTCACGACTCCACCCCCGCGGCCTGGGACGCGAACGCCTCGCGGATTTCCTTGGGCCCGAACGGCCAGACCTTTTCCTTCGAGGCATAGACCAGGAACGCGACGACCCCGAGGGCGATCCAGGCCACCGACAGCCAGATCGACAGCCAGCTAGCCGAGATGTAGACGTAAACCCAGCCGATGAGCGCGATGATCGTCGGCACCGGATACAGCACCTGCCGATACGGCCGCCGGAGGTTCGGCTGACGGCGGCGCAAAACGATGATCGCCGCGACCTGCGCGAGCGACTGGATGATCACCAGCACGGTGACCGCCGCGTTGATCACGTCGGTCAGCGTGAACAGCGAACCGATCGCGGTGATCAGGCCCATCGCGAGCACCCCCGCGGTCGGGAGGTTCAGCTTCGGGTGCAGTTTGCCGAACACCGGCAGGAACACCTTGTCGCGCGCGGCTTCGAACGGCACCCGCGATCCGCCGAGCAGGCCGGCGAACACCGAACCGACCGCCGCGATCACGATGAAGACGGTGACGATCTTGGCGGTCACCGAACCCCACGCCTGCTCCAGCACCGACGACGCCACCGACGTCGCGTTCTTGAGTTCCTCCAGCGGCGTCGAGCCGAGAACGCCCACCTGCAGCAGGAAATAGAGCGTCATGATGCCGAGGATGGAGAAGATGATCGAGCGCGGGAGCGTGCGGCCCGGGTTCCGGACCTCGCCGCCGAGGTACGCGCTGGTGTTGTAGCCGAGGTAGTCGTAGACGGCGATGACCAGGCCCGCGCCGAGACCGGACCAGAACGAGCCGCCCCAGCTGAAGGCTCCCGGGGTGAAGGCGAACGCCTGGTGCGCGTCGAAGTGCGAGAAGGCCGCGATGATCACCGCGAAGACGGCGAACAGCATGACGAGGAACAGCGCGGTGGTGAGCTTGCTGATCTGGCCGATCCGGCGGAACAGCGCGAGCACGATCAGCACGATGATGCCGATGCCGATCGCCTTGCCCAGCGGGGTGACGCCGTCCGCGCCGGTCACGCCGGGCACCAGGTAGCCGAGGTACTGGACCAGCCCGATGATGCCGGTGGACATGATGAGCGGGATGAACAGCACCGCGCTCCAGGCGAAGAGGAACGGCATCAGCCTGCCCGAGCGGTACTGGAACGCCTCCCGCAGGTAGATGTAGGTCCCGCCGGCCCCCGGCAGCGCCGCGCCCAGTTCGGCCCACACGAGCCCGTCGGCGAGGGCGATGATCGCGCCGATGATCCAGCCGAACATCGCCTCCGGGCCGCCCATCGTCGCGACCATCGCCGGAATGGTGACGAACGGGCCGATCCCGCACATCTGCGTCATGTTGATCGCGGTCGCCTGCAGCGGCCCGATCCGGCGTTCGAGACCGGTCCGCGGAAGGGGCGAGGAGTCCCCCGGGCGGGTGGGTGCGCTCACGTCGTGCCTCCGTCCAATAGTTAGTAAAGCTTCTTAACATAAGATGAACGGGGTGCGGAAGGGCTGCGTCCGGAAAGTTGCCGAAACCGGTGCGGGAGTGGGAGAAGGGAACGGTGGGGCGCGGGTCCGGAGAGGAGGGCGGGACCCGGCGGAAACCGGTGCTCCGGCCGGACGATGCCGCTGACCGGGAGCCGCCGCGACAGGCCAGACCCGGCGGCAGCGCCGCGGCCGGCTGAGCCCCGGCGGCAGCACCGCAGCAGACCGGACTCCAGCGGCAGCGCCGCCACCTGCGACGACGGCCGGAAAACCAGCTGACGGACGGCCCGCGCGACTGTCAAACTGCTTCCCGTCGTCCGCCGGACTGGGGAGGGTTCGCCTGATGTCGCAACCGATCTTGCGCACCGAGCGCATCCGGCTGGTCCCGTTGTCCGCCGGACATCTCGAGCACCTGGCCGCCCTCTCGGCCGACCCGGAGGTGATGCGCTACCTGGCCGGAGTGCTGACCCGGGAGCAGGCGGCGGAAGAGCTGCGGACGACCCTCGCGTACGCCCGCGGCGGCCTCGGTTGCTGGGCGGGCTTCGTCGACGCCGGTTTCGCCGGTTTGTGGTCCCTGCGGCCGGGAGAGTCCGCGGGGCAGGCGGAGCTGGGGTACCGGCTCCCCCGCTGCCATTGGCGTAAAGGACTCGGCAAGGAGGGCGCGCGCGAAATGCTCCGGCACGGGTTCCGCGACCTCGGCCTCGACCGCGTCTACGCCCGGACCGCAGCCGCCAACAAGGTCTCCCAGGCGACGATGGCCTCCATCGGGCTCCGGCACGTCCGGGACTTCGTCGCCGACCCGGAGTATTTCGCGCCTGGAGACGACCTCCACGCCGTCGAGTACGCCGTCGGCCGCGAGGAGTGGGCGTAGCGCACAGGTTCACTCCGGCGCGCCGCGGAGGCGGATGGCGCCCCGCCGCGGCGACCCCATATCGTTGCGCGGGCAGCCGTCCGGAGGTGAAACCCGAACCGTGCCCGACTACTACGCGGTACTCGGCGTGGGGAAAACTGCGTCCCCCACAGAGATCAAGGCCGCCTACCGTCGGCTGGCCAAGACGCTGCACCCGGACGCGGGCGGCACGGTCGGCACGTTTCAGCTGTTGCGCGAGGCCTACGACACCCTCGCCGACCCCAACGAACGCGCGCGCTACGACGCCGGCGTTCCCGCCGCTTCGGTGCCCAAACCCCGGCCACGGCGGCGATTCGGCGAGCAGCCCGGTTACCGGCCGGAAGCGCCGGACATCGATCCGGAAAGCCTGGAGTGGTGGTCCTTCGCCGCGGCTGACCCGCGGATGCGGCACGGGCGCAGGCGCGGCCCCGGGCACACACCGGTCGTCGCGGCGGTCGCCGGTGCGGTGCTGGTGCTGTTGCCGCTGCTCGCCGGGATCGAGTTCACGCCGCCGGTGCTGATCGTCTGGCTCGCGCTCACCGCGGGCACCGCACTGCTCGTGCACCGGCTCGCCCGCGGCTTTCTGTCCGCACGCCGGGCCCGGCACGCCTTCGCCGAGGAATTCGGCGGCAGCGCGGTGTTCGGCTCCCCCGGCGCGGAGGCCGACGAACTGGCCGAACGGCTCACCGCCGACCTGCTGGAGCGGTATCTGACCCGGCTGCCCGGCGCGCGCATCTTCCACGGTCTCGCGTGGCCCGGTTCGGTGTTCGCCGACGTCGACCACGCGGTGCTGTGCGGGAAACGCCTGGTGCTGGTCGAGTCGAAGCTGTGGCTTCCCGGGCATTACGAAACCGCCGAGGACGGACGGCTGCTGCGCAACGGGCGGCCGTTCCGCGGCGGCGGCACCCAGCTGGAAGAAAGCCTCGACCGCTACCGCGAGCTGCTGCCCGGGGTCGCGCTGCGCGGCGCGATGATCGTGTACCCCAGCCGGGACGGCGAGGTCACGACCGCCGAACCGGACGGCGAACCCGGTCCCCCGATGACGCCGGAGCAGTTCCTGCACGAGATCGGCGGCTGGCTGTCCGCCGAACCGTCCACTGTGGACCACAACGCGCTGCGCACGGTGCGCGCGCAGGTCACCGGGTCCGGCCGGGCGGCCTGACTCACCGGGGACATATCCGGCACCTGTCACTCTGGGTGCATGACGACCGTGCACGCGGACCGCCGTCCCGCCTTGCTCTCGCTGGCCGGGATCGCCGCGCTCGCCCTCGGCGCCGTTCTGGTGCTGCTGTTGCAGGTGGTGCCGCCCACCGACGAGATCAGCGTGACCCGGCGGACCATCAGCGAATACGGGCTGTCGGACCACAAATGGGTGTTCAACCTGGCTCTCGTGCTGGTCGCGGCCGGTTCGGCGGTCGCGTTCGCGGTGCTGCGGCTGCAGGGACGGCTGCCGGTCCTCGCCGCGGTGCTCGGTGCCTTCTGGACCGCCGGACTGCTCGTGATCGTCGCGTTCCCCAAGACCGACTGGGCCAACGCGGCGGCCACCGGCGCGGGCGGCACGCTGCACCGGATCGCCAGCGTCGTCGCCTTCGTCTGCCTTCCGCTCGCCGTGCTCGTCTCAGCGCGCACGGCCTTTCCGGACTCGCCGCGCCGCCGGCTTCTCGCCCGCGTGCTCGCCGTGGCGTCGCTCGCGTGGTTCGCGGTGATCCTCGGCGCGGTCGCGGTCGCCGCGATGACCGGGCAGCACTGGTGGCTGCTCATCCCGCTGGGCCTCGTCGAACGCGGGATGGCGCTCACCGAACTCGTCGCACTGGCCGCGCTCGCCGCTCCGGTCGGACGCCGCCGCTGACCCCGCCCCGATCGGACGAGGGGCTCGCGATCGACGCGTAATAAGCGTACGCTTAGCCGCCAGCGACAGGTGCCGCTCCGTGGCATCCTGCGCAGGCAGTCCGAGCGTGCCCAGCCTGTCCGGACGTGCCGAGCAGGCTTTCCCCGACGATGAGGAGAACCCCGTGACCGCTTCCCGTGTGGCCATCGTGACCGGAGCCGGCCGTGGCATCGGCGCCGCCGTAGCCCGCCGCCTCGCCTCCGACGGGTTCGCCGTCGGCCTGCTGGACCTCGACGAGGCCGGGGTGAAGCAGGGCGCCGAAGCGATCGTCGCCGACGGCGGCCGCGCGGTCGGCGTCGCGCTGGACGTCAGCGACGCCGAGCAGGTCGAGGCCGCGGTCACCCGCGTGGCCGAGGATCTCGGCGCGCCGACCGTGCTGATCAACAACGCCGGCATCACCCGCGACAACCTGCTGTTCAAGATGACCGAACAGGACTGGGACTCGGTGCTGAACGTGCACCTGCGCGGTTCGTTCCTGATGACCCGCGCGGTGCAGAAGTACCAGACGCAGGAGAAGTGGGGCCGGATCGTCAACCTGTCCAGCACGTCGGCGCTGGGCAACCGCGGCCAGGTCAACTACTCCGCGGCCAAGGCGGGCATGCAGGGCTTCACCAAGACGCTGGCGATCGAGCTGGGCAAGTTCGGCGTCACCGCCAACGCGATCGCGCCCGGGTTCATCGCCACCGACATGACCGCGGCGACCGCCGAGCGCGTCGGCATGAGCTTCGAGGACTTCAAGGCCGCGGCCGCCTCGCAGATCCCGGTGCAGCGCGTCGGCACGCCCGAGGACATCGCGAACGTCGCGTCGTTCCTGGTCAGCGAGGGCGCGGGATTCGTGTCCGGCCAGGTCATCTACGTCGCCGGCGGACCGAAGGACTGATCCCGATGCGCGTGTTCTCCGACGTCGCCGAACTCGCCGAAGCGGTCGGCAAGCCCTTGGGCACGAGCGAATGGCACACCGTCTCCCAGGAGCAGGTGCAGCTGTTCGCCGACGCCACCGGCGACCACCAGTGGATCCACCTCGACCAGGAAAAGGCCGCCGCGGGCCCGTTCGGCTCGACGATCGCGCACGGGTTCCTCACGCTGTCGCTGATCCCGGCGTTCTTGCCGGAGATCTACCGGGTCGACGGCCTGAAGATGGGCATCAACTACGGCCTCAACAAGGTGCGGTTCCCGCAGCCGGTGAAGGTCGGTTCGCGGGTGCGCGGGACCGCCGAGCTGGTCGAGCTGACCGACGTGCCCGGCGGCAAGCAGGCCGTCGTGCGCTGGACCGTCGAAATCGAGGGCGAGGACAAGCCCGCCTGCGTCGCCGAGATGGTTTCCCGGCTCATTCTCTGATCGCCGACCCCGCACGAACTGGAGTCCCTCCGATGACCGAAACCGACCCGCCCGGCCTCGACCTGGCGAGGCTGCGCGCCCATCTCGACCGCGAGCGGCCCGGGCTCGTCGCCGGCCCCCTCACCGCGGACGTGGTGCAGGGCGGGCGGTCCAATCTCACCTATCTCGTCTCCGACGGCACGCGGCGGTGGGTCGTGCGCCGTCCGCCGCTCGGGCACGTGCTGCCGACCGCGCACGACATGCGGCGCGAGTTCCGCGTGATGAGCGGGCTCGCCGGCACTCCGGTGCCGGTGCCGGAAACCGTTCTGCTGTGCGAGGACGCGGACGTGCTGGGCGCGCAGTTCTACGTGATGGAGTTCGTCGAGGGCACGCCGTACCGCACCGCCGAAGAACTGCAGCAGCTCGGCCCGGAGCGGACGCGGGCGATCGCGGATTCGCTGGTGGACACGCTCGTCGACCTGCACGCGGTCGATCCGGAAGCGGTCGGGCTCGGCGATTTCGGCCGTCCGGACGGCTTTCTGGAACGCCAGCTGCGCCGGTGGAAGAAGCAGCTCGACGGTTCGCGCAGCCGCGACCTGCCGGGTGCGGACCGGCTGCACGACCAGCTCGCCGCGGCGATCCCGGCGTCCGGCCCGCCCGCCATCGTGCACGGCGACTACCGGCTGGACAACGTGCTCGTCGACGGCGACGACAAGATCACCGCGGTGCTGGACTGGGAGATGTCCACGCTCGGGGACCCGCTCACCGACCTCGGCCTGATGATCACCTACGCGCAGCGGGACCAGCTGTCGCTGCCGATGGTGTCCAACGCCAGCAGCGCGCCCGGCTACCCGGACACCGACGAGACGATCGCCCGCTACGCACAGCGCTCCGGCCGCGATCTGTCCGCGCTGAACTGGTACGTGAGCTTCGCGTACTTCAAGCTCGCGGTGATCCTCGAAGGCATCTACTTCCGTTTCCAGCAAGGCAAAACCGTCGGCGAGGGCTTCGACCAGATCGGCGCCGCCGTCGCCCCGCTGATCGAACAGGGCAGCAAGACGCTCACCAAGGAGAACTGATGGACTTCGCGTTCGACGCCCGCACCGAGGAACTGCGCGGGCAGCTTCTCGAATTCATGGATTCGCACGTCTACCCCGCCGAGGCCGTCTTCCACGAGCAGCTCGCCGCGCGCACCGACCCGTGGTCGCCGCCGCCGGTCGTCGACGAGCTGAAGGCGGAGGCGCGCAAGCGCGGGCTGTGGAACTTCTTCCTGCCCGGCGACCACGGCGCGGGGCTCACCAACCTGCAGTACGCGCCGCTCGCCGAGATCACCGGCCGCAGCCCGCATCTCGCGCCCGCCGCGGTGAACTGCGCCGCGCCGGACACCGGGAACATGGAAGTGCTGACCATGTTCGGCAGCGAGCAGCAGAAGAAGCAGTGGCTGGAACCGTTGCTGGCCGGGGAGATCCGCTCCGCGTTCGCGATGACCGAGCCTGAAGTGGCCTCTTCGGACGCGCGCAACATCGCGACGAGCATCCGCCGTGAAGGCGACGAGTACGTCATCAACGGGCGCAAGTGGTACATCACCGGCGCGATGAACCCGAACTGCAAGATCTTCATCGTGATGGGCAAGACCGATCCGGACGCGCCCGCGCACAAGCAGCAGAGCATGATCCTGGTCCCGCGCGACACGCCGGGCCTGACCGTCGTGCGCGGCATGCAGGTGTTCGGCTACACCGACGGCGACCACGGCGGGCACGCCGAGGTGCTGTTCGAGGACGTGCGGGTGCCCGCGGAAAACCTGATCGCCGACGAGGGTTCCGGCTTCGCCATCGCGCAGGCCCGCCTCGGGCCCGGCCGCATCCACCACTGCATGCGCGCGATCGGCATGGCGGAGCGCGCGCTGGAGGCGCTGTGCCGCCGCACGCTGTCGCGTGAGACGTTCGGCCGTCCGATCGCCGATTCGGGCGTGGTGCAGGACTGGATCGCCGAGGCGCGGGTGCGGATCGAACAGCAGCGGCTGCTGGTGCTGAAGACCGCGTGGCTGATGGACACCGTCGGCAACCAGGGCGCGCACACCGAGATCCAGGCGATCAAGATCTCCACCCCGCTGGCCGTCGAATGGATCCTGGACAAGGCGATCCAGGCGCACGGCGCGGGCGGCGTTTCGCAGGACTTCCCGCTGGCGGAGATCTGGGCCGGGGTGCGCACGCTGCGGCTCGCCGACGGTCCGGACGAGGTGCACAAGCGGTCGCTGGCGCGGCGCGAGCTGAAGAAGTACCGGACGGAGGCGGGCAAGTGACCGCCGAGGAACTGCGCGCGCAGGTCGCCGCGTTCCTTGCCGGGCACGATCCCGCTTCATTGTCCACTTTGGACTTCCTGCAGGCTCGCTTCGACGCCGGGCTCGCCTGGGTGCACTTCCCCGAGGGGCTCGGCGGCCAGGGCGCGCCGCGCGAACTGCAGGGCGAGGTCGAGGCCGCCTTCGCCGCAGCGGGCGCACCGGACAACAACCCGCGCCGGATCCTGATCGGGCTCGGCATGGCCGCGCCGACCATCCTCGCCTTCGGTACCGAGGAACAGAAAAAGCGCTACCTCCGTCCACTGTGGACCGGCGAAGAGGTGTGGTGCCAGCTGTTCAGCGAACCGGGAGCGGGCTCCGACCTCGCCGCGCTGGGCACGCGCGCGGTGCGTGACGGCGACGACTGGGTGGTAACCGGGCAGAAGGTGTGGACGTCCAGCGCGCATCTCGCGCAGTGGGCCATCCTCGTCACCCGCACCGATCCGGACGTGCCGAAACACCAGGGCATGACGTACTTCCTGTGCGACATGACCGCGCCCGGCGTCGAGGTGCGGCCGCTGCGGCAGATCACCGGCGAGGCGGAGTTCAACGAGGTTTTCCTCACCGAGGTGCGGATTCCGGACTCGCAGCGGATCGGCGCGGTCGGCGAAGGCTGGAAGGTCGCCCAGACCACGCTGATGAACGAACGCGTCGCGATCGGCGGCAATGCGATGCCGCGCGAGGGCGGCATGATCGGGATCGTCGCGAAGACCTGGCGGGACCGCCCGGAGCTGCGCACGCCGGAACTGCGCGACCGGCTCGTGCAGCACTGGGTCGAGGCCGAATCGCTGCGGCTGGCCGGCGCCCGGCTCCGGCAGCAGCTCGCGGTCGGCGCGCCGGGCCCGGAGGGTTCGGCGATGAAGGTGGCGTTCGCGGAGCTGAACCAGGAGCTGTCCGGGCTGGAGCTGGAACTGCTCGGCGAGGAGGGCCTGCGCTACGAGGACTGGACGATGCGCCGTCCGGAGAACGTCGACTTCTTCGGCCGCGACGCCGGGTACCGGTACTTGCGCGCCAAGGGGAACTCGATCGAGGGCGGCACCTCGGAGGTGCTGCGGAACATCATCTCCGAACGCGTGCTGGGGCTGCCGTCCGAGCCGCGGGTGGACAAGGACGTCGCCTGGAAGGACCTGCCGCGATGAGCACGCCGGACCTGCTGTACTCGGACGTGGAAGAGGATCTGCGGTCCTCGGTGCGGTCGCTGCTGGCCGACCGTGCCGGTCCGGTCGAGTTGCTCGCGCGGGTCGAAACGGACACGCCGTACGACCTTTCGCTGTGGAAGACGCTGGCCGCCGACCTCGGCACGGCTGGTTTGATGGTGCCGGAATCCCTTGGCGGGCACGGGGCTTCGACGCGCGAGGTGGCGGTCGTGCTGGAGGAACTGGGCCGGAGCGTCGCGCCGGTGCCGTTCTTGGGCAGTGCGGTGCTCACGACCTCGGCTTTGCTTCCCACCGGTTCGGACCTGCTCCCCCAGCTCGCTTCCGGCGCGGTGACCGGTGCGCTGGCGGTGCCTTTGTCGACGGCGCCGGGTGCTGATTTTCCTTCCACCGTGCGGTCTGTTGACGGCGTGTTGACCGGCCGGGTGTCCACAGTGGTCGATGCTTCGGTGGCGGATGTGCTGGTAGTCCCGGCTGTCGGCCCGGACGGTCCGGCGCTGTACGCCGTGGACGCTTCTGCGGCGACTGTGACCGAAGCGGTGTCGCTGGATCTGACGCGTCGGATCGCCGATGTGACCTTCGAATCCGCTGCCGCGCAGGAGATCTGCACTGGCTCGGCTGCTTCTGCCGCTTTGGACAACGCGCTGACCACTGCGGCCGGGTTGCTGGCCTCGGAGCAGACCGGGATCGCGGAATGGGCGTTGACCGAGACCGTGACGTACTTGAAGGGTCGGTACCAGTTCGGCCGTCCGGTGGGTGGTTTCCAGTCGCTGAAGCACCGGTTGGCGAACCTGTACACGGAACTGGTCAACGCACGAGCGACGGCCCGGTACGCGGCGGATGCGCTGGCGAGCGGGAATGACGTGCCGATCGCGGTGGCGGTCGCGCAGGCACGGGTGTCGCCGATCGCGGTGCACGCGGCGGAGGAGGCTGTTCAGCTGCACGGCGGGATCGGGATGACGTGGGAGCATCCGGCGCATCTTTACCTGAAGCGGGCCAAGAGCGACCAGATCGCGTTCGGCACGCCGGGGCGGCATCGGGCCCGGCTGGCTGAGCTGGTGGATCTGCCTGCTTGAGTCGTGAGTGGCAATCGCGGTTAGAACCGGGATCGCCACTCACGACCCCCCAGCAGCTGGTGACGAGGCCGCACCCCTCGGAAACGGCGGCCTCGTCGCCACACTCGGCCGGGTTCGGCCGGGTTCGCCCCAGCTCGACCCGGACTCGGCCCGGCCGGGCCAGTCCACCCGGGCCAGGCTCAGCCACACCTCGCCAAAACCCGGCCAGGCCAGCCCAACCGCAGCCAGCCCGGCCCAGGCTCAGCCCCAACCCTGGCCAGCTCCCAGCCCGGACCAGGTCAGCCGTGGTACCCGGCCACAACCTTCGTGAACGCGTACTTCGGCTGCGAAATCCCGCTGCACTCGCCGCCGCCCGAGCAGTCCCGGTTGGTGGCCCAGAAGGTGAAGCGGCCGAGGTGGTGGCTGGCGGCGTAGTCGCGGATCGCGGTGAAGTCCGCCACCGACACGACCTCGCCGGCGTTGTCCGTCTTGCCGTTCATCGACGACAGGCCCGCGCGGCGGTACGCCGTGGCGCTGTCCCAGCCGAAGGTCGACTTCAGCTGTGCCACGAGACCGTCCACGGCGGACTTCGTCTTGCCCGCCATGTCGCCGCCGCTGGAGAAGTCGAACGGCATCACCGACCACACGTCCACCGGCGCGCCGATCGCCTTCGCCTGCTTGATCAGCCGCTTGCCCCAGGTGTTCGGGCCGGACGTTTCGGTCCCGATCGTGATCACCACGCGCACGCCGGGGTTCTTCTGCTTGGTGATCTTGACCGCGTTCAGGATCCGGTCCTGCACGGTCGCGTTCTCGAACTCGTCGGTGTTCTCGATGTCGAGGTCGATCGCCTTCAGGCCGTACGCGTCGATCACCTTCTGGTACGCCCCGGCCAGCGCGGCCGGCGTCGTGCACTTCGCGCCGAGCTTCGTGCCGGACCAGCCGCCGAAGGACGGGATCACGTCGCCGCCCGCGTCGCGGATGCCCTTGATCAGGGTTTTGTCCGAACCGGACAGCGCACGGTCGCCGTCCCATTTCGGGTTGCACGAGCCGTCCGACAGCATGAACGCGAGCGTGAACGTCTTGATCCCGGTCGCGGACATCGCCGCCGACGCACTGGTCTGTCCCGCCCACTGGTACAGGTACGGCGACGCCAGAACCGGGTCCGGCGCGGCCGCAAGGCCTGGGGCGGGCGCGGCGGAAGCCACCCCGGCCACTGCCCCGAGAGCCGCCCCTGCCGCGGCCGCGAGCGCGGCCAGCCGACGCATTGTTCTCATCGTGTTCCTCCCACGAGCACCACGGAACACCTCCGGTTTGAGGCGGCGGGATCAACCCGGGAGGAGTGCACCCGGAAGGGTGCCGTCACACACTGGACTAGACCAAAACAACGTGTCAAGAGCGGCAGCCCGAACGGCGCACCGGACCGGAAACGGTGCGCCCGGGCGGCTTTATCCCCCGCCCGGGTGGGTGCGCCCGGACTCCTCGGCCAGCCCGTCGGCGAAGTCGTGGTCCTTTGTCTCCGGCAGGCCGAGGACGCACAGGAAACTGAGCACCCCGAGGCCGACCAGCACCAGCGCGACCGGCACCGTCGAACCGGTCGACGCCCAGAGGTCGGTCGAGATCAGCGGCACGATCCCGCCGCCGAGCACCCCGGCGACGCTGTACGCGATCGACGCCCCGGAATACCGGTACCGCACCCGGAACAGCTCCGGCAGGTACGCGCCCATCGGCCCGTACAGCATCGCGAAACACGCCAGCCCGCCGACGAACCCGAGCGTCAGCAGCACCGGATTTCCCGTCTGCAGCAACGCGAACAGCGGAAACGCCCACACCACAACGGAAACCCCGGCTGCCGCGCTCAGCCGCCGCCGTCCCCACCGGTCGGATTTCATCGCGAACACCAGTGTCGCCACGCCCATCACCGCGGCCGCGATGAGCAGTCCGATCAGGACGGTCGTGCGCGGGATGCCGAGCGTGGTCGTCGCCATCGAAAGGCAGAACGTGGTGACAGTGTAGAAAAGCGCGTGCGAGAGCACGAAGGAGAGCGTCGCCAGCACCAGGACCCGCGGTTGCTTCCGCAGGAGTTCGAACAGCGGCACTTTCGCCTGCTCGGCTTTGTCTAGCGCGGCTTGGAAAACCGGTGTTTCGGCGATCTTGATCCGGACGTAGAAGCCGACCGCCAGCAGCACCGTGGAGAACAGGAACGGCAGCCGCCAGCCCCAGGACAGGAACGCCTCCGGCGGCAGCACCGCGTCGAGCACCAGGAACAGCAGGTTGCCCAGCACGAATCCGATCGCAGGGCCGAGCTGCGGGAACGCCGAGTACAGCCCGCGTTTGCCCGGCGGCGCGTACTCCGTGGACATCAGCACCGCGCCGCCCCATTCGCCGCCGAGGCCGATGCCCTGCACGAACCGCAGCACCACCAGCAGGATTGGCGACCAGATGCCGAGCGTGCCGTACTCCGGCACCAGCCCGACGGCCACTGTGGACAGTCCCATCACCAGCAGCGACGTGACCAGCATCGACTTGCGGCCGATCCGGTCGCCCCAGTGTCCGAAAAGGACCGCGCCGACCGGGCGCGCGACGAAGCCCACCGCGAAGGTGCCGAGCGACGCCAGCACCCCGGCGGCGGACGAGAAATTCGGGAAGAAGACCTTCCCGAACACCAGCGCCGCCGCGGTCCCGTAAATGTAGAAATCGTAGAACTCGATCGCGGTGCCGATGAAACTGGCGGTGGCGATGCGCGAGGTGTCGGCACGCGCGGGTGCGGTCATTCCGGCTCCCTGTTCTCCCCTGCGGCCCGGTGCCGCCACGGGAGACTATCGGGTCACGCGTCGCCGGGCAGCTCCTCCATCTTCCGCTGCAGCTTGTTCATCCCGCCGAGCCAGCGGTCGGTTTCGGTGGCGCGCAAGGCATAGAAGTCCGCGACCTCGGCGTGCGGCAGCACCAGGAAGCGGTTCTCGGCCATCGCGGCGAACAGCGCGTCGGCCACCTGCGGCGGGTCGATCGCGGTCGCGCCCATCAGCAGTTTGCCGCGCTCGCCGGTCTCCTCCAGCATCGCGGTGCGCACGCCCTGCGGGCAGATCGCCTGCACGGTGATCCCGCGGTGCCGGTAGGTGGCCGACAGCCATTCCGCGAACGCCAGCGCGCCGTGCTTGGTCACCGAATACGGGGCCGAGCCAAGGCTGGTGAGCACACCGGCCGCGGACACCGTCGCGACGAACCGGCCCTCGCCGCGCTCCAGCCACGCGGGCAGCAGCAACCGGGCCGCGCGGACGTGCGCCATCACGTTCACGTCCCAAGCCAGCGCCCACGCGTCCTCGTCCGCGTGGGCGTCGCCGAACGGCGCGACCCCGGCGTTCGCACAGAAAACATCGATCTCGCCCAGCGTTTCGCGGGCCGCAGTGATCAGGTCGGCCACGCCGGCTTCGCTCGCCACATCACCCGCGAACGCCGTCCCGCCGACCTCCGCCGCGACTTCGGCGGCACGATCACCGTCGAGGTCCGCGACGACAATGCGCGCCCCGTCCGCGGCGAACCGACGCGCCAGCGCCGCCCCGATCCCGCCGCCGCCACCGGTGATGACGACTCCGGCGCTCACAGACCGCCGCCGAGCGTCACGCCGCCGTCGAGAACGACCGTCTGCCCGGTCATCCAGCCCGCCTCACCGGACAGCAGGAACGCCACCGCGCCCGCGATGTCCTCCGGCACACCAAGCCGCTTCATCGGATACGCCGCCGCGACTTCTTCCTCGCGGCCCTCGTACAGCGCGGTCGCGAACTGCGTCTTGACCACCGCCGGAGCCACCGCGTTCACCCGGATCTTCGGGCCGAGTTCCGCGCCGAGCTCCTGGGTGAGCCGGATCAGCGCGGCCTTGCTGACGCCGTACATGCCGATGCCCGGCGAGGTGCGGATGCCCGCGATCGAGGCGACGTTGACCACCGCCCCGCCGTGCTCGCCCATCCACACGTCCCGCGCGGCGCGGATCCACGACAGCGGCGCGACCACGTTCACCGCGAAGATCTTGCTCGCCGCGGCCGGGTCGACCTCCAGCGTGGGCCCGTAAACCGGGTTGATGCCGGTGTTGTTGACCAGCATGTCGAGACTGCCGAACTTCTCGACCGCGGCGGCGACCGCCTCCTGCTGATGCGCGGCGTCGTCGGCCTTGCCGGGCACCGCGATCGCGACGTCCGGCCCGCCGAGCTGCTCGACGGCCTCAGCGAGCGGCTCCGGCTTGCGCGCCGTGATGCACACCTTGGCCCCGCGCTCGACGAGCCCCTTCGCGATAGCCAGCCCGATCCCCCGGCTGGCCCCGGTGACCAGGGCAACGCGATCCTTGAACGACTCCACCACACCGTCTCCTTGTCCGACGCTGGACAGCCTCCGCTAAGCGGCCGCTTACCGCAGAATATCGGTGATGCATCCCCACGCAACCTCAAGCCGCTACAACGACCGTCACACCACAGTCGGTGACCATTGCCGCAACCCTGCGCGTTCGCCCAGGTCCGTCAAGTGCGGCCTGACAGACCCGGCCGGGAAGCCCGGCGAGGCTGGCGGGTGGTCGGATGCCTGAGCCGCGACTCACGCCGCTGATCCCGCCTGCGACCGCGCGCCCGATCGGCTCCGGGAACGCCCCTTCGCCGTCGCCGGCATTGCCCGCACTCCGCCGCCGGCTCCCTGAAGCCGCATGGAGTTACACGATCGCCCGGATCGACCGGTCCGGGCGGATCGCAGAGCGGAGGCTGCTGCAGACGCTTGGCTGGACCGCGGGCACCAGGCTGTCCGTCACGTCGCGCGACGACACCGCAGTACTCGTCCACCGAGATCCGGAGGGCGCGTTCGCCGTAATCGGCGGGCCACGGGTGAAGGCGCCAGCCGGTTTGCGGTCGCGGTGCGAAATACGCACCGGCGACCCACTGCTGCTGGCCGCCAACAGTTCCGCGGATGTCCTCCTGATCTATCCCGTGCCGCATCCGGATCACTGGCCGTTGACGATGATGCGACCGTGGCTGGGCACCGGACCAGCAGGGGCGACGCTGCGGTTCTGTTGAGGTCTCGTGCCGCGCAGACAGATCGGCCGCTGTGCGCCTCACTGACACCGAGGTGTCGCGGAGGACTCGTTGGCCGAGACCACGTGGGGTTTCCTGGTTCACGGTCGCCCGCAGAATTTTCGCTCGGCTTCGAAAGGGTCCGGCGGGATGGTGACCCGGGTCCGGTGCCAGGCACCGGTCAGGTTGTCCCAGAAGCGCTTGAACGTCAACGGTTCTCGTACGGATCGCTGGATTTCGGCGAGGTCCCCGCAGCTGAGTGCGTGTCGCGCCGCGATCACCTGTTCCGAGGTGACGGTGCCGGATACGGCGAAGTTTCCAGAGGGGTGCGGCGGTGTCGCCGGATCAGCGTAGTCGGCGAGCAGCCAGGCGTTGCCGAGGGGTTTCGAATGTCCCGGTTTCGCCGTCGGGAATTCGAACCGGGAACCGATCGGGTTGGCCAGGCCCCAGAAGTCAGCTATCCCGACGTCGATGGGCGCGAGCATTCCGGCTGTACCGAGGTAGACGCCGACGACCATGCCCCTCTCCGTAATACCCGTACGTATGGACGTGGTGATGATGTCGTTGGCCGGACCCAACCCATGGTAAATCAGCGACCGATGCCCCGAACCAGCCTCGGCTGTCACGACGTCCTTCAGTCCCTGGAGCTTCCGAACATAGGTCGCGGAATCCGTGGGATGCGAACTGCCAGTCCACGCGACGTAGTACGCACGCTCGTCGTCGATGCCGCGCACGGAGCCGTCCACCGCCGGATACCGCCACAAGCCCGCGCAGAGGGACGCCCAGACCATCACGACCACCGCGATTGCACCCGCGGTCCTAGAACGGGGGACCACGAGAATAGGCAGCAGGACGAGGAACAGGGCCGGCAACGCCATGCGCGCGTGCATGTAGTCTCCGCCGACCTTCACCACGTACGCCAGGTGCAGCGCACCCGCCGCTACCGGGGCGAGTGCCAACGTCAGATCAGTACGCCTGCTTTTCAAGCAATGCAGCAGCCTGGCGAACACGACCATGAGCACAGCCAGCGGCAGCCACAACAAGTAGGGGCCGGCGAAATCCGCGACGTAGGCGAACCCGCGCGTCCACATCGACTCGCCCGCGTTCTTCGCGAGCGCGGGCATCGGAACGATGATGCCGTAGAAGCCCATCCGAAAGATTTCATAGGCCACCGGCAGCGTGCCCGCCGCACCGGCGGCACCCAGTGTCAAGTGCCAGCCGGGCCGGACTGCCAACCACAACGCGGCGAGGAACACTGCGGCGACGAGTGCCTGGTCCGGCCGTACCAGCGGACCGAGGCCGATCGTGAAGGCCGTGAACAGGGTCGCTTTCGTCGAGCTCCGCTCTCGCAGGCGCACGAGAAGCCACCAGCTGGCCGCCATCCAGAAGGTGTTGAGCCCGGTCTCCAGGCCGGAGGTGGCGTACTCCCAGACAGGCCGCAATCCCAGCAGCACGAGGACGCCGCAAGGCAGTAGCACCGTGGTGTTGCGCCAGTTGTGAAGCCGGGACGTGGCGTCGACCGCGAGGCCAACCCCAGCCGCGGTGAACACAAGTCCGAGCACCCACGAGATCATCGAGGTATCCGGCTGCCTGAAGACGAATCCGGCCAATGCGAGCAGCCATTGCCAGAGTGCACTGGTCGACGTCTCCGCCCGCTCGCCGATATTGTAGACCGGTCCGTTTCCCGCGAGGATCTGCTCGACTGCGCGAGTGTAGATCAACGCGTCGTCGCAGATCCAACGCGTCAAGTATCCCAGAACCGCGACGAGTAACGCCGCGGCCGCCATGACTGTCAGATTCCAGCGGGTTCTCGTCGCCTGAGAACCGCGAGCGGTATCGACAGCACGTACAACAGGTACGCTAGTATTCATAGAACGAATAGGCCCTTGCGTATTTCGAAGTTAGTTCCATTGCCTGGGCAATTCACTGACTAGCCCTCTGAGGAATCTCTTGGAGCCCAAACTACGAACGGATCATGCGCCTACCGTGACGGACTCTCGACCGCTCCGCACGGTTCTGTCATCGAGCCGCTCGCGCGGTGCTGCACGCCAGGAAGGTCTTCGCGGACAGCGGCCCGGCAAGGTCGTGGTGATGTCCGGTTCGGACAGACAAGTGTTGTCGTCGCCGACAACGGAAACGAGGTCAGCACCCCGGACTGTCCGAGCCTCGAACCCGAGAACGCCTGTCTTCTTGTAACGAAACCGCACGCCACCGCCACAGTTGCGCACGAATTCACCGCGCCCACGCCCCACCGCCCTAGGATCGGGTTCGAACTTGATCTTTGGAGGTCCTATGCCGCGGCTCCTGCTCGTCGAGGACGACCGGGCGTTGGCCGAAGCGCTCACGCTGGCGCTGGACGCGCTCGGGCACGACGTCGTCGTGGCACCGACCGGGGAACGAGCGCTGGAAACCCTGTTCGCCGACCGGCTTGGGTTCGACTTCGTGCTACTCGACGTCATGCTGCCCGGGATGGACGGCTTCGAGGTCTGCCGTCGAATCCGCGCCGGGAGCAGGCTCCCGCTGCTCCTGCTGACCTCTCGTGGCGACCCGATCGACATCGTGGCCGGACTGGAATGCGGAGCCGACGACTACGTGGTCAAACCCGCCGAACCCCGGGTGATCGACGCGCGGATCAAGGCCGTTGGCCGCCGCGCCGTCACCGTTTCCGGGCCGTCGGCGGGCCTGCTACGGGCGGGGAACCTGGAGATCGACGCCGGGGCGATGAGCGTGGCCCGTGACGGAGCCGAACTGGCGCTCACCGCCACCGAGATCCGCCTGCTCGTCGAGTTCGCCGAGCATCCGAACCAGGTACTGAGCAGGCAGGTGCTGCTGAAGCGGGTGTGGGACTACGGATACGTCGGCGACTCGCGGATCGTCGACGCGGCGGTCGCGCGGCTGCGGGCGAAGATCGAGGACGACCCGGCGAATCCGGTGGTGCTGCGGACGGTGCGCGGGCTCGGCTACCGGCTTGTGGACCAGTGAGGCGGCCTGTCTTCGGGCTCTGGGCGAGAGCGACGGCTGCGGTCGCGCTGGCGACGACGGCAGCGACTGCGGTGATGGTCTTCGCGGCGACCAGACTGCAAGAGGACGACGTACGCAACGGATTCACCTTCGCGGCACAGTCGTCGTTCGGCGCCCTGTTCGAGCAGACCCGGCGTGTGCTCGAGCAGGCGGCGGCAGGCCACCAGGCCACGTTGTCCGACTTCGCTCGCGTGATGTCAGACCGGACGACAGATTGGACGCTCATCGCCAAGACGCCCGACGGATCAGCCCAGCTGGTGGACTACGGCTCGCACAACCTCTGGCGGCCCTCGCAACCGATTCCGCTGCGCGTTTCCGACCGGACGACAGTCGTGGATTCGGTCGCGGACCAGGTCCTGGTGCGCACGAACAACCCTGCCGACGTGCGAACCGCGACCACGGTCGACCCGCCGACCGGCCGGACGTTACTCGTGGTCAGCGGGAACGTCGCCGGCTACTGGGTAGTGCAGTTTTTCGACCTCACGCCGCTCGAACAGAACCTGACCAGCCAGCCACAGACACTGGTGTACATCGCACTTGGCGTGGCGGCGCTCGGGATCGTCGCCGCACTGCTCGCTGCCCGGTACGTCCAACGCCCAGTCCGCCGGGTCGCCTCCGCCGCCCGCGAACTGGGCGAGGGTAGCTTCGACGTGCACGTGCCCGTCAAGGGCCGCGACGAACTCGCCGATCTCGCTGCGTCCTTCAATACCATGGCGCAGCGCGTCAGCGAGTCGGTCGCGGAACTTCTCGCCAAGGACCGTCAGCAACAACGGTTCGTCGCCGACGTCGCCCACGACCTGCGGACCCCGGTCGCCTCGCTGGTCGCCAGCGCCGGTGCCCTCGACAACGCCAACCCCGAGACCCGGACCCGGGCGGCGCGGTTGCTCGCAACGCAAGTCCGACGACTAGCGAGACTCGTCGAGGACCTGATGGAGATTTCCCGCTTCGACGCGGGCTCCGCCGACTTCCGTCTCGAACTCCTCGACCTGCCCGAGCTGGTCGAGGATGCGAGCGAGGCCAGCGGGCCGGACACGGAGGTCCGGGTCACGACCACCGGCGGGACGACTGTGGTCGCCGACCCGCGCCGCGTCCACACCATCGTGTCCAACCTGCTGGTCAACGCCGTGCGACACGGCCAAGCCCCGATCGCCGTGTCGATCGACGGCACTCCCGACAACGTGACGATCACGGTTTCCGATTCCGGTCCGGGAGTCCCCAAGGATCTGCTTCCGATCCTGTTCGACCGTTTCGTCCGGGGTGATCATGCACGACAGCAGACCGAAGGCAGCGGGCTGGGACTGTCCATCGCCCGGGAGAACGCCCTGATCCACGGCGGCGACCTCACCGCGCACAACGACGGCGGTGCCGTCTTCACTGTGACACTCCCGCGGCGTGCAACGGACCGACGGGGCGTGCCGTCCCAGGACGATTAGCCGTCGAAGACCGCATCAGGACGTGCGCCGGAACGCTGTGACCGGATGCGGACTTGCCGGAACCTTCCAGATCTCGTTCTCTCCCCGCGCGAGGCGTCCAGGGCAGTCCGGTCACTCCCTAGACGGTATGCCGGTGCACTTCACCGCCGATCCACGGCAAGCAGGGGTCGAATTCTATGTCTAAATCACACAACGGTGGCAAGCTGACGCTACTTGTGAACACTGAATCGAACCCGCCGCACGCTTGGATTTCGGTCATATTCGCACTTGCGCGCATGCCGGTGCGGGATTCCCTGGAATCACTCTGCAGACCCGTCGCCCTCGATCAAGAACTCGCCACGCGCGACGGCTGTCGCGGTTCCGCTCACCTCCACCCGCTCGGGACAGTCGGCAGAGCCCCACGCCGTCGCCAACATCGTCGACGGTCGTCCCATCTCGACCCCCTGACGGATCTCGATCCGTTCCCCATAACCGATCTTCCCGGTTCTGGCCGGATGCACCGCGAGTGATCCAGCGGCCGAGCCGGTAGCCGCGTCCTCGGTCACTCCGTAGGCCGGGGAGAACATCCGGGCCCGCCACTGCCTGCCTTGGCCGGCGAAACAGAAGGCGCTCATGTCCGGCAGCGTCGCGAGCACCCGAAGGTCGGGCTTGAGACCGGAGAGGGTTTCGACCTCCCGTACCGGGAACAAGACGTGCCGCGGCCCATTGCGATATCCGAACACGACCGGTTCCGCAGGCGACGCTCCCAGACCATCGGCCAGGACGCCCGCATGCTCGTACGGCTCCCACTCCGGTACAGGTTGCCGCATGCTGGCTGACACCACTTCGCCGCCTTCGCGGCGGAATGTGAACTCGATTTCGCCGACCATCGTCTCCATGGTGAGAGAGGTTCGGTCGGTCGATTGGGCCAGTGCAATCGCGGTTCCCAAGGTCGGGTGCCCGGCGAACGGCAGCTCGCAGGTCGGGGTGAAAATGCGGACTCGTACGTCACCGGCCCGACGTCGCCGGCGACCGGATGGTGGTAGCGCTTCGGGCAGCACCGGCAACGGAGCCCGCCGTAGCGCCAGCCGCGTGGGTGCCTCGGGGTCAGGTTCCAGGCGGCTGCCCGCACCCGCTCAGTTCAGCGGTGCGACGGGCCCGGGATAGCGCGCCGGGAACAGGCAGCTGTTCAACCCGTCCACCAGCGAACACGTCGCCGGGTGCGCGACCGGCAGATAGCCTGCTGGTACTCCGCCGTCGCGGATCAGGTCGCGGTATGCGGCCACCGCGTCGGTCGGGCGGCGGGTGAGCGAAGGATCGGTCCGTGCGTCCACTGTGTACAGTCCGAACCGCGGCTGGTAGCTGCCCCACTCGTAGTTGTCGGTGATGCTCCAGTAGTTGTAGCCGATCACCTTCATTCCATCCGCTTTCGCGCGCTGCACCCAATAGATGTGATCACGCACATGCTGCGCGCGGGTGTAGCCGTCCGGCCGGGCCGCTCCGTTGTCGGTCGGCATTCCGTTCTCCACCACATACAGCGGCAGGTCCGGGAATTTGTGCGCGTAGTAGCGAAGCGCGTAGTAGATGCCGTCCGGCTGGGGCGTAACCTTCCAGAACTCGCCGCTCGCCGCGTGCACCGCGGAGAGGTTGTCCAGGCTCGCGCCGTAGTAGTAGTCCAGGCCGGCGAAGTCGAGCTTGTCCTTGACCTGATCCACGAACTGCGTGTCGAGAATCCCTTGCACGCCAGGGATGTACGCGGCGTTGCTCGACACCGGCGCGCCCGGGTCGAGCCGGTGGATCAGGTCGTACGCGCCGCGGTGCGCGGTGACCAGCCGGCCGAACATGCCGGGAGCGTCCCATGCCCGCGGCGCCTCCTGCTCCCGTTCGCCATGCTGCTGTCGCTGATCGCGGCGTTCGGCGCCGTGCCCGCGCACGCCGGGCAAGCCGCCCCGTTCTTGTGGGGCGTGGCCACGTCGGGCTACTCGACATGCTGGTCGCCGCACTCGCCACCGACTGAACATCAGTCAGCACACGAGGCGCTCGCGCGGCCAGTTCGCGCTTGAAAGTCCTGCCGGATTGGCCAGGTCGTGGAGGCAGGCCGTACCCCGGGGAATCTTGAGCGCGCGGGAGTTTCCTAGCGGTAGCACCGTCAGAAGCTCACGATCGGCAGCATCAGGTCGGCGAAGTCCGCGACCGCCGCGTCGTCGTCCACAAAGGACTCGCACGCGCGGATCGCGGATTCCCGCACTCGACCGGATGCTTCTGGCCGTCGGCGATCCCGCGGGGAATTCCGCAGTCATCTCCGTGACGTGGACCAGTTTCGCGAACCGCACCGACGCAGACGCCTTCGAAAACCTCGAAGCGGTTCTGGGCAGCGGCGACATCACTCCACTCGCCGTCATCGCTGAAACGGAGACCATCGGAGGCCACGTAAACGACGACGTGCTCGACGCCCTTGCCGAAGTCGCAGTATGGCTTCCCAAACCGTAGTCGGCAGGTCTAGCTCTGTGCCCGCAGCTCTCAGTCCAGCGCAGGAGCGCCGGGTCGCCGCGCCCGGCACAAACACCGGCGAGAAGAGCCCAGCTTCTCCTTCCGACACCACGCCGGGCAGGAACCTGCGCATCAGCAGGCTGGAACGGCGCGCTTGTCGCCTGCAGCTCCTGAACGACTCCCCAGTGCGGAGCCGAGGCGCGCGCGTTCGACGGGCCGCTAAGTCTGGGCATCCGGATGCTCTTCGATGCCGAAGTGCCGCGAAACTGTCCGGAGGAACGTCTTCAGCGCGGGCGCGGGTTCGAGATCCGCCGACTGCACCGACGTCCCGTAGATCGGCGGGATCGGCACGCCCACGTCCTGGACGGCGATCCCCCCGGCCGCGGCGCTGACGAAATCGGCCGGGACCAGGCCGACGCCCAGCCCGGCAGCGATCAACGGCAGGGCGGTCTGCAGCGTCGTCACGCTCTGGATCCGGAGGGGCGCGTGCCCGGCGCGGCGCGCCAGTTCTTCGGCGACCTCCAGCAGACCGGGGAATCCCGGCACGGCGACGGGAACGATCCAGGTTTGCTCCACCAGGTCCGCGAGCGAGGCCCCGTCCGCCGAGCCGGCGCGGGCGGCCAGCACGAGGGGCATCTCCTTCACCATCCGGACGCGGAGTTCGGGATGCGCGGCGGCCAGGCCCGCTGTGCTGGAGGTGGCGACGAAACCCAGGTCGGCCTCGCCTTCCCGGACGCGATGGAGCACGGTGCCGGGATCGGGGTCGCTGAGTTCGACAGTGAGCCCGGGAGCGTCCTCGGCCAGCGCGACGAGCAGAGGGGCCAGGTTCGACCACGCGAACGTCGGGACCGAGGCGATCCGCAGGCGCCCGGCCTCGCCGCTGCCGAGCCGCCGGACGTCCTCGCCGAGCCGTTCCGACCAGCGCAGCAGACGGCGGCCCTGCTCCAGCAACAGCCGTCCCGCCGGGGTGAGTTCGCTGCCGCGCGCGTGCCTGCGCAGCAGCGGGGCACCGAATTCCCTTTCCAGCGCCAGGATCGCCTGGCTCAGCGGGGGCTGCGTCATGTGCAGCCGCTGCGCGGCGAGAGAGATCGAGCCCTCCTCCGCCACCGCTACGAAGTACTCGATCTTCCGCAGGTGCATAGTCGAATATTGTATGGCTTGCGCGCACTTTTGATATTTGTCATCTCGCTGGGCGAGGGCGACGCTGGCGGTGAGCCAGCCCGCGATTCCTAGGAGATCTCGCATGGTCACGGTCCATCGCCCGGGCGAGGCGCGCGCCGCCGCCCGCCACCGCACCCGCGTCACCCTGCTCGGGACGGCAGGCGGACCGCCGTGGTGGGACGGCTCCGACCGAGCCGGCATCTCCACCGTCGTCTCGGTCGGCGACGAGCACTACCTGGTGGACTGCGGCGAAGGCTGGGGCCGCCGGTTCCGCGCGGCAGGCCTGGGCCCCGCCGGGTTCCAAAGAGGGCTCGACGGCCTGCGCGGCGTGTTCGTCACCCACCACCATTCCGACCATCTCGTCGACTACCCGAACCTGCTTCTGCTGGCCTGGCACAACGGCGCGGACGGGTTGCGCCGGCCGATCCAGGTGTTCGGCCCCGGCGACCGCGGGACTCTCCCGCCGGTGTTCGCGCCCGAACGGCGGGAGCGTCCGCCGGAGGTGTTCCACCCCGAATCCCCCACCCCCGGACTGGTCGAGTCGACCGGGCGGTTGCTCGAGGCGTACGCGCTCGACATCAACGACCGCATGCGGGACAACGCGAAACCGGATCTCCGGGAGATCTTCGAGATCCGCGACATTCCGCTGCCCGAGGGCACGGGCGACGACCCGAACGGCGATCCGGCGCCGGAGATGTCCCCGTTCGAGGTCTACCGCGACGAAAACGTCCGCGTCACCGCGATCCTGGTCGACCACCGGCCGGTCTTCCCGGCTTTCGCGTTCCGGTTCGACACCGCCGGCGGCTCGGTCGTGCTCTCCGGCGACACCGGCGTGTGCGACAACCTCGTGACCATCGCCCGCGGCGCCGACCTGCTCGTGCACGAATGCATCGACCTGGACTGGGTGGAACAGCTCATCGGCCCCGGATCGGAGACGCCCGACCCGAACCTCATGCAGCACATGCTCGCCGCGCACACCTCCGTCGAAGAAGTGGGGCCGCAGGCGGAAAAAGCCGGCGTCGGCACGCTCGTGCTCACCCATCTCGTGCCCGCCAACGCCCCCGCCGGGAAATGGCGAAGGGCCCAGGCCGGGTTCTCCGGAACCCTCGTCGTCGGCGAAGACCTCATGACGCTCGGCCTGGACTAGCCCGCAGTGCTTCTCCGCCACGAAGGAGTGGATCGAGATGGCCCGAACCGAACCCCGGACCGGACCGGCGTCGTGGGGCGCCTGCCGGCGGCGCCGCTACGCCTGGCTCGTCACCTTTTCGCTGCTGCTGCTCATGATGCTCAACTGGGCGGACAAAGCCGTGCTCGGCATCGCGGCGGTGCCGATCATGCGGGAGCTCCGCCTGAGCCCGGCCGAATTCGGCCTTCTCGGCAGCGCGATGTTCGGCACGTTCGTCCTGGCCCAGGTGTTCGGCGCGCCGGTCGTGAACCGCGTGTCCGCGAAATGGGCCCTGCTCGTCCTGTGCCTGCTCTGGTCGGCGGCGCAGCTGCCGGTGCTGCTGTTCGCGACCGCACCCGCGCTGTGGGCGGGCCGCCTCCTGCTCGGTCTCGGCGAAGGACCGCTCGCGCCGGTGATGCTGCACGGGATCTACAAGTGGTTTCCGGAGAAAAAACGCGCGACCCCCGGAGCGGTCGCCTCCGCGGGCGTCACGCTCGGGATCGTCGCGTTCTCGCCGGTGCTGGCCTGGCTCACCACGGCCTACGGCTGGCGGGCGGCGTTCGCGATCCTCGCCGCGGCCGGCATGGCCTGGGCGGCGTACTGGGTCTTCTTCGGCAAGGAAGGTCCGTACGACGGCATGGAATCCGCGGGTCAGCCCGCCGAGCGCGGCACCGTCCCGTACTCGCGCACGATCTTGAACCCGACCTGGCTGCTGGCGTTGGGGACGTCCTTCTTCGGGTACTGGACCTTCACCCTCGCGATGTCGTGGGGACCAGCGTATTTCCAGACCGTACTGGGCTTTTCCGGCCAGGAAGCCGGCGTGCTGATCGCCTTGCCGTCCGTCTGGGGCACTGCCGCCATGATCGGCCTGAACGCGCTGTCCCAACGACTGCACGGACGCGGCGTGCCCACGCGTCGATCCCGGGCGTGGCTGCTGGGCGGAGGTGCCATCGTCTCCGGGAGCGCGGTGCTGGCGGCCGTGTGGGTGCACTCGCCAACGGCCGCGGTGGCATTGCTGACCATCGGCTTCGGCACCGCTCCCGCGCTGTTCCCGCTGAGCCTCCTGATCGTCACGGAGTTGACGACAGCCGCCCGCCGCGGCGCGAACCTTTCCCTGGCGAACGCAGCGCAGACCAGCGCCGGGCTCTTCGCACCAGCAGTGTCCGGCGTGCTGATCGGGAGCACGACCTCCGCCGCCCGCGGCTACCCGAGCGCGTTCATCCTGGCCGGCGCGCTGAGCCTGGGAATGGGCGTACTGTGCGCGCTGTTCGCGAACCAGCAGCGGGATCGCCGCCGCCTCGGGCTGGAAACCGCGCGAGTTCCCGCCGAGCCCTTGTCGTCGATCTGAAGTTCCGATCCGTTCGGACATCTCCGCGCGAAGCTCGGCATCATCGGCTGAGCGAATCGGCGGCGAGCAGGACGGTCGCGGTGTCGGCGCGGATGTCCCGGTCACCGCGGGGGCAACGGCCAAACGCTTGCGCCGGCCGGCTCCGCTGGTCGAGGACCTCGACTGTCCCGGCGCGGCAATCTCGGACCGCAGCGGGCGATAGGGTTGCGTTCCGCGACCGGAGGAACGACTGTGACCGCACCCGACTGGCTCACCTCGGCGCCCATCGCCCATCGTGGCCTGCACGACGAGGGCGGCGCACGGCCGGAGAACTCCCTTGCCGCCTTCGCGCACGCGGTGTCCGAGGAGGTGCCCTTCGAGTTCGACGTCCAGCTCAGCCGCGACGGCGTGCCGGTCGTGGTGCACGACGCGGACGTCGCTAGGACGACCAGCGGCGCGGGGCTCGTGTGCGAGCTGGACTGGGCTCGGCTGCGGCAGCTGCGGATCGGCGAGTCGGGAGAGCCGATCCCGCGGCTCGACGACGTGCTCGATGCGGTGGACGGCAAGGTCCCGATGGTGGTCGACGTCCGCCGCTGGGGTTTCGACCGTTCGTCGGCGCTCGAACGAGCGGTCGCGGACCGGCTGCGCGGATACTCCGGCGCGGCGGTCGTGCAGTCTTTCGACCCGTTCGCGGTCGCGCGCCTCCGGCGGCTGCTGCCGGACCGGGCGGCCGGTCAAGCGTCCGGAACGCTGCCGTCGGCCGGGCCGCTGAAAACCGTGCTGGGCCGGACGATGCTCACGAACGCTGTCGTGCGCCCGGATTTCCTCACCTACGAACTGTCCGCACTGCCGGACCCGTTCGTCTCTTTCTGGCGCGGGCCGCAGCGCCCGGTGCTCGCCTACACCGCGCATTCCCCGGCGGAGGCCGAACGGGCCGCCCGGCTCGCCGACGGCTGCTTCTTTTCCGGGTTCACCCCGGAGGCTCGGGTGTGCCGGCCGGAGCCTCGCCGCCGCCGTGCATGTCGTGGGCCGGGAACGCCAAGTCGGTGAAGAACCGGTCCGCTTCGCGCTTGCGGATGGCGAAAAGGTCCCGCGCGAACCCCCGCGTGATTTCCTGCTGCCCAGGACCCGGCCCGTCCTCGCCGGAACCGGCCGCGTCCATCCGGCCGTGCCACTCCCACCAGGCCGCGGTGATCGCGCGCTCGGTGTTGCGCAGCAGGATCCAAGACTGGTCCCACCGGTAGAACGCACGCAGCGCGGTCACCCCGGCGACGAGCACGCCCGCGGCCGAAACGATCAGGTTCCGGCCCGCGTAGTCCAGTGTGACCAGCAGCGGCAGTGCCGCGCCGACCACGATCACCGTGATCCCGCTGAGCCGGAAGAACCGCCGGTGCCACATCGCGCGCGCGTGGTAGAAGCTGCGCAGGCGCAACGCGTAAGTCTCGACCGCCGCCGCATACCCCAAGGAACGGGGATCCGGCAAAGTGTGCGGGAAAGGCGGGTGGAACTTCATGGCCATGCGTCCCCCAGGCAACCTGTCCGGCCGAAGCCGCGAATATCGCTCGCATGCTACTGAACGGGACGCATCCGGAGCGACCGCCGGGCAGCCGGGAACGCAAGCCGCAGCCGATGGATACGCCAGCACTGCGCATCCAACTCGGCCTCGATGACGGCGGTACATCGGCGAGTCGGGTCCTCCCCGAGTTGCTTGCTACGCGGACTCCCCCGTCCACCGACGCCCCGCCGTCAGCATGATCACGATGGTGACCAGAGCAGCGAGAACGATGTAGGAGGCGAAAGCCAGCGACGACCCGAAAGTCTCGTTGAGCGCGATCGCCACGATCGGCGCGGTGCCGCCCAGCCCGGACGCGGCTACGTTGTACGACAGGCCGCCGGCGCTGACCCGGAAGCGTGCCGGGAAGATCTGGCTCACGGCGAGCAGCGACGGTACGGCCAGGATGCCCTTGGCCGCGCCCAGCAGGACAGCCCCGAGAAACGCTCCCGCCGGAGTCGTGCCGGCCAGCAGGAAGCCCGGCACGACAGCGGCGGCTACGAAGAGGCAGGCGACGACGGTGGCCCGGCGCAGCCCGAGGCGGTCGACGAACGGGGCGAAGAGCAGCACGAACACCACGGCCGTCGCTGAGGATGTCGTGTTGGCGGCGTAAGCCTGAGCTTGCGAGAGCGCGTGATTCTGCTTGAGGAACGTCGCCAGGTATGAGGTCACGATCGCCGAGACGATCGACCAGGTGCCGAGGAAGGCGACGAACAGGAGGATCTTGCGCCACGAGGTCCGGAGGGCTTCGAGGACCGGCGAGGTGCGCAGCGTGGCCTTGTGCTGCCGGGACCGCTGCAGTTGCCGGAACTCCTCGCTGTCCTGGGTGTTGCGGCGCACGTAGAGGCCGATCAGCCCCATCGGGAGCGACAGCCAGAACAGCATGCGCCAGCCCCAGGTGCTCCACGCGTCCGGCGGCAGCACGGCGGACAGGCCGGTCGCCAGCAGCGTTCCGGACAGCAGGCCGGCAAGGGTCAGTGCGCTCAGCATGCCGACCGCCTTCGCTTTTCCGCCCCGGGGTCCGTGTTCGTAGACGAAGGCGATGGCGGTCGCGTGTTCCCCGCCGGTGCCCAGCGACTGGATCAACCGGCAGAGCAGGAGAAGCAGCGGCGCGGCGACGCCGATGGACGCGTAGGTCGGAATGAAACCGATCAGCGCGGTCGCGCCGCAGGTGAGGACGATAGTGAGCGACAGGGCTTTCGTCCGGCCGAAACTGTCCGCGATGTGTCCGAAGAGGACAGTTCCGAACGGGCGGGTCAGGTACGCGATCGCGAAGATCGCGTAGGCGCCCACGAGAGCCAAGGCGCTGTCGCCCGCCGGGAAGAACCGCTGGGCGATCATGGTGGCGACGACGCCGTAGACGCCCCAGTCGTACCACTCCGCGAAATTGCCCGCCGAGGCCGCGACGATCGTCCGGCGGCGGTCCCGCGCGGAGGTGGCGGCGGGCAGCTCGTCATTCGGGCAGGGGGCCGGTTTCTTGCTTGCGTCGGTGTCCATGGTCGGCTCCCTGATCGTCGTTGAGGGGATGGGGGAAGGCGAGTCCGAGTTCATCCGCGAGAGCGCGAAGGCCATGGGCGGTCGCGGAAGACAAGGGGACCCCGGCCGCGGCCGCCTCGGCGAACCGCGCCCGCTCGGGATCGCCCGGGGCGAGGACCTGGTCGACGTCGCGGGCCGGCTCGCTGCGCCGCACGTGCTCCGCGATCTCGGTCGCCCTGCGGCGGACCGCGGCGGCGTCGCCGAACACTGCCGCGTCGAGAACCAGGAAGGAATTGCCGACGGTGACGTCGGAGGCGAGGTCCGGGGCACCCGCCGAGGTGAACCCGGCGTGCCGGATGTCGCGAGTGAGCCGGGCGCCGGTCATCCCGGACGCCAGCATTTCGACCATCAGCGACAACGCCGCGCCTTTGTGCCCGCCGCTCGGCAGCACCCCGCCGGCCAGCGCGGCCGCCGGATCTCTCGTCGGCAGCCCGTCGCGGTCCACGGCCCACCCCTGCGGCAGCTCCCGGTTCTCGGCCTCGAACACCTTGATCCGCCCGCGCGAACTGACCGACTGCGCCATGTCCATGACCAGTTCCGGTTCCCGCACCCCGGGCGCGGCGAACGACATCGGGCTGTTGCCGATCCGGGGTCCGCGCCCGCCGAACGGCACCACCGACGGCGACGTGCTGCTCATCGCGAAGGCCACGAAGCCCTCCCGAGCGGCGCGCCGGGTGAAGAACGCCGCCGCGCCGAAATGCGCCACCCGCGTCACGCCGCCGAAAGCGACCCCGGTCTCGCGGGCTTTCGCCATCAGCCGGTCGACGGTGCGCACCCCGACCGGAACCCCGAAGCCACCGTCCGCGTCGACCAGGACCGCGGACGGAGCGTCGGCGAGAACTTCCTCCCGTGGCACGGGATTCACCTGCCCGGCCCGGAGCTGGGCCGCGTAGGCCGGCAGCCGGGTCAGCCCGTGCGTGGCCACGCCCGTCGCGTCCGCCTCGACGAGCGAGCGGGCCAGGAGCCCGGCGTCGTCCGGGCGCATTCCGGTGGCGAGCAGGACGTCGCGGGCGAAGCCCTCCAGCGCGTCCAAGCCATAGGCCGCGTTCACGGGCGCCTCTTGCAGAACAGCCGCTGCCCGGCGTCGAGCAGTTGCACGTCCGAGTCGGCGAAGTCCGCGTAGTGCACGATCACCGCCTCCTGGGTCTGCGGGACCACCGACGAGTGCGGCGTGTGCGCGATGACCGCGTGGACGAGATCGTCGTCCAGGCCGGCTTCGAGCATCCAGTGCGCGCCAAGAAAACCGTGCTGGAACCGTCGTCCGACCTGGGACCATTGTCCCCCGCCTCCCGGGGCGGGTTCGAATTCGTGGATCTTGCAGACGTCGTGCAGCAGCGCGATCGCCAGCACCGCGTCGCGGTCCACCGGCACCTCGTGCAGTTCGGCGACCGTGTCGGCCATCTGCGCGGACATCCGGGCCACCGCCCGGGTGTGCACGGCCAGCGTCCGGCGGCGCGGCAGGTCGACCGACTTCGGGACGTCGGAAAGCCGTTGCCAGGCGCTGGACCGCCAGGCCCGGACCCAGACCTCCAGGACGCTGTCGTGCAAGTCCTTCCGGGAGATCTCGTCGACTTCGGGGAGCACGTCGCGGACCAGGTCCGCCGTGCGGGCTTCGGGATACATCAAGCGCCAATCTGTCGCCACTTTGCTCGTGCGATGGCGACCATAAGCCTCGTCCGGCCGAGTTGGCAAGCAAACTGGCGACAGATTGACCGCTCGACACTTGGTGCCGCACTTCCCGGGAGCGGGATACAGTGCGGTCATGCACGCGCAGGAACCGGCCGGGATCACCGAAGCTCTGGCGGCTTCGCCCAGCCTCGACGGGCACGGCGACCTGGTCCGGGACATGGCGGCCGCGCTGGCCAGGGAGATCATCGAGGGCGAACTGCCGAGCGGATACCAGCTGACGTCCGCGGAACTCGGCAGGCGGTTCGGCACCAGCCGGACGCCCGTGCGGGAAGCGCTCGGGGTGCTGCAGCGCGAAGGCCTGGTGGAGATCGAGCCCCGGCGCCGCCCCCGAGTGGCGACACTTTCCCTCGGCGAGGTCCGCGATCTCTACGAGATCCGGGCCGGGCTCTACGCGCTGATCGCGGGCGCGGTGGCCGAGCGGACGCCCGACGACGAGATCGCCCTGCTCGGCGAGCCGCTCGCCCGGCTCCGGCAGGCTCGCGACGGCGGCGACGTGCAGGCGTATTTCTATGCCACGGTGGACTTCCGCCGCGTCGAGGCCGCGATCTGCCCCAACCGCCGGGTCGGGCCGCTGATGGACTCTCTCGGCCTGCGGACCTACCGCCTCCGCAGTTTCGGCCTGTCCCTCCCCGGCCGGCTCGAAGTCTCGTGCCGGGACTACGGCTACCTCGTCGACGCCTACCAGGCACGCGACAGCGGCTTGGCGCAAGCGGTCACCCGGTCGCTCATGTCGAAGGCGCTCGCGGCGATCGAGAAACACTGGAGCCGCCTCGCCGAACCGGCTCCTGCCGCGCGTCTCGGCCCGGTGCCGCCGGACTGACCCCTATAGCGGCATTGGCCGGATCCGGCGCTGGCGACGGGAGCGAGCTTGTCGTCTGCAGAAACGGTAACCCGGGCATCAATCAGGCATTTCGACAGCAGTGGCGTCCTTTATGGACAGTCGGCGAGCTGAGGCCGTATCCGCCAGTGCCCGGCGCCGTCGACGCGCATCGATTCGAACAACTCGTTCGGCACGTCGCGGAGGAAGTTCGGCTGCCCCCTATCCGCCGGTCTGGCCATCAGTACCCGACAACGTTTCCGCCATGCGTTCGGCAAGCCGCAACGTCCGCCGGTCGTCGAACCGTCCACCTTGGACAGTCAGCCCGACCGGAAGACCAGGGGTGGCCAGCGGAAAGGTGACCATCGGCGCCCCGAGCATCGCGCCTGGCGTCGTGTTCCGGGTGTACAGCTCGAAGGCGTCCACGCGGCTGCCCAGGTGCTCCACCGACCCATCGCAGTCGACGGGCGGAGCCGGTGCGGGGGTGGCGGGAAACGCGAGCGCGTCGAGTGCGTGCTTATGCAGCAGTTCTGCGTAGCACGCTCGCGCTTGGTCGGTTTGCCGTTGGGCGACCGCGTACTGGTCGGGCGACACCGGGGACGCCACCTCGGCTTTCAGGATCTGCCGGACGTCCGGGCTGCGCACCTCAGCGACCAGCCGGGCAAACGCTTGCTCCGCGTTCAGGCCCAGGGCGCGGGCGGCGACGTCGCCGAGCAGCCGGCGGGCTTCCCAGCAGACGATCGGCATCGCCGCCGCGTGGCTCAGCTCCCAGACGTCCCCGAGGTCCACCGGCACCAGCTCGACGGTGCCTGCGAGAGCGGCCAAAGCCGGTTCGATCGCGGCTCGCGTGGTGGCGTGCAGGTCGCGGAGCAGTTCGGCGGGCACCCCGATCCGGGGGCGCGGGAGGTCCGGCTCCGGGGTTCCGCCGACCACGGTCTGGTCGATCTCGGCGAGGCGGCGCACCGAGCGCGCGAAGATTCCGGTCGTGTCCCGTGTCCACGACAGGCCGACGATGCCCGCGGTCGGCCAGCGTCCGGTGCTGGGGCGGAATCCCGCGACCCCGCACAGGCTGGCCGGGATCGAGATCGAGCCCCCGGTGTCCGTGCCCAGCGCGACCTCGGCGTGGCCGCGCGCTACGACCGCGGCGCTGCCGCCCGAGGATCCCCCTGCCGAGTGACCCGGCTGGGCAGGCAGGCGCACCGCGCCGTAGGAGGTGTTGCGCGAAGTGATCCCGAAGGCGAGTTCGTGCATGTTCGCCATGCCCACGACGACCGCGCCAGAACGGCGCAGCAGCGCGACAACCGGGGCGTCAGCCTCTTCTGGTGCGATGTCCAGCAGCGCGCATCCCGCGGATCGGCGCAGTCCGCGCACCGCGATGTTCGCCTTCACCGCGAGCGGGTACGGCTTCTCGCCCGCCAACGGCAGCTGGGCCGCGATTTCTTCGGCGGTACAGGTTTGCGTCCACTCTCCGGGTTCTGGTCGTTCGACCGCGTCCAGGACGGTGAGGTCGGCACTGGCCGACGAGGTAAGCGGCATCCGGGGCTCCTTTGCGGCGAATGAGGCTTATCCGGGAGTCTCGGCATGCCGCGCGGTCTCCGCCATCGTTATTTCTGACGATGGCGCAGGTGGTGCGCCGCCAGAGCCGCGCGGTTGGTGGCGCCGGTCTTGGCGAACGCGTTGCTCAGGTGGGTCCGCAGAGTCGGCGGCGCGATGCCGAGGGCCGCGGCGATCTGCTTGTCGCTGTACCCCTCCGCGACCAGCTCCGCGACCTGGGTTTCGCGCCGGGACAACGGCTTCTGGCCGGACGGGGTCTCCCGGGGCCAGGTTCGCGCGACCAGGTTCCCGAACGATTGCAGGACCTGCGCGTCCGCCTCGGTGAAGGCGCGGCCGCCGCGTCCCCGCCACACTCGCAGGTCCACGGAGCCGGGACCGGCACCGGCCGGGAAGTAGTTCATGCCGTGGTACATGCCGCCGCGATGCAGGAAGTCGTGGACGAACTCGGCGGAGAAACCGGCGGCCGGAGTGACCCGCGTAGCGCAGCCTCGCGCGAAAAGGCGCGGGGTCAGGTCGTCGACGTGCCGAAAATGCCGGTGGTAGGCGCGAAGCGCGTCGTCACCGAGGTCGAGCTGGACTGGATCGGCGTACGGTCCGGACGCATCGCAGACGAAGGAGGCGAAGACGTCCGCCTTCAGGATGCGGCGCAGGACATCGCCCAGCAGAAGGCGCTTCGTCTTCTGCGGCGAGTCCGAGAGCACGATGTCGATCGCTTCGCACGTCAGTGCGTACTCCTGGCCCATCAGGACTTCCGTTTCCGCTGGGTCGGCTCGGCGCTGGCCCACGACTCTCGCACATGCCCGATGTGGGTGCGCATCAGTTTCTCGACCAGTCCGGGATTTCCGCCGGAAATCGCGTCGAGGATCGCGTGGTGCTCGCGGGCGGACTCCTCGAGTTCGCCGCGCTCGGACAACGCGGCGAGGCCGTACAGGCGGGTATGCGCCCGCAGGTCGGAGATCAGGGAGGTCGCGCGGGCGTTTCCGGCGTACTCCAGCAGCCTGAGGTGGAACGCCCGGTCCGCCTCGGTGTACGCGATCAGGTCGCCCGCGGCCGCGCCGTCGACGATGGCCTGGGCCATTGCGCGAAGTTCGGACAGGTCGCCGTCGGGGATGTGCGCGCGGGCGACCAGCGACGGTTCGATCAGCAGGCGAAGCTCGGTGATCTGGTCCAGTTCGCTCTCGGCCATCTCGGTGACCCGGTAGCCCTTGTTCGGGACGGTCTCGACCAGGCCTTCGCGGACCAGGTCGAGCATCGCTTCGCGCACCGGGGTGGCGGATACCCCGAACCGCTTGGCCAGCTCCGGCGCGGAGTAGACGGTGCCGGGTTCGAGTTCGCCGGCCACGACGGCCGCGCGGAGGGCGCGCAAGACCCGTTCTCGGAGTGTCGTCTTCTCGAACTCCTGGATGTTCGCGCTCATCCGTCACCTTCTTCGTCCGGACCCATCCTAGTGAGGTCGTCCGACGCGAGGCGTTCCAGCGACACCGGCATCGCGATCGACCGCTGGGACATCGGCGCGAGATCGTTGCCGCACAAGGGTTTTCCGTTGTCTTGGGTGAGCTTGGCCGAGGCGAATCCGCATACGCGGCCCTGGCACCAGCCCATCCCGGGGCGCGCCAGGAGCTTCGCGGTCCGCGCGTCGACGGCTCCCAGGTCCTGGCACGCGTCGCGGATGTCCTGGACGGTGACCTCTTCGCACCGGCACACCGTGGTGTCCGGCTCAAGCCAGTCCTGCCAGCCCGCAGGCACGGGGTGCGCGCGATGCATGGCGGCTGCGAACGCTCTCCCCCGCCGGACCTGGCGTTGGAGGCGCTCGGCGCGTCGGCGGTCCACGGGGCGGCCGTGATCCCTGGCGGCGGCCAGGCCCGCGATCTCGCCTTCGGCAAGCGCGAGGAGCGCCCCGCCGACTCCGGTGGCCTCGCCTGCGGCATAGACCCCGGCGACATCGGTGCGTTGCCAGGCGTCGACCACGGCGACCAGCGACTCGTCCAGATCGACGCGGGTGGCAGCTCCCGCGGCGAGGACCAGCTCAAGGGACGGGGTGAATCCCCACCCCAGAGCGACCAGGTCGACCCCGTTGATCGTCTCGCCGCGGCCAGTCGGGTTTCCGGCGCGATCGACCTTGCGAAGCCGCACCGAGTCGACCTTCTCGCTGCCTTCGATGGCAGCCACGATCGTGCGCGCCCGGAAGGGAATGCGGTGCCGCGCGAAGGCAGCAGCGTACGACGCGGCTTCGGCCATTTTGGACGGAACAGCCAGGGCATCGAGCGGTGTCCGCAGCCAGCCTGTGAGGCCGTTCGCGTCGCAGACGACGACTTCCGCGCCTGCTTCCGCGAGTTGCCGGGCTACTGGAAGCAGGAAAGGCCCGGTGCCCGCGACGACGGCTCGCCGACCGGGGAGGCTTCCGTGGGCCTTCACCAGGGCCTGGACTCCGCCCGCCGCCATGACCCCGGGGAGGTCCCAGCCCGGGATCGGCAGCTGGCGGTCGTAGGCGCCCGGGCACAGGATCAGGGAACGTGCGCGGAGGACCGGCGGGGCTTCGGTGCGCACGCTGTCGTGGGTAGGGGCCAGGTGGAGGCGATGGTCTCCGGTAGCGGGTTCGAAGAGCCAGGCCTGGTGTTCCGGATGATGGTCGACGTCGATCAGGCAGCGGCGCAGCGACTCGAAGGTCGCGCCGGGCGACTTGGCTCCCTCCTGATCGCTCGGCCGGCGCCAGTACTGGCCGCCGATCTGCGCCGAGGCGTCGACAAGCGCCACGCGCAGGCCGCTTTCGGACGCTGCGGCTGCGGCGGCGAGGCCGCTGGGACCGCCGCCGACCACGACCACGTCGTAGCTACTCATCGGAGTCGCTCCGAAGCACCATGCCATCCCGGACGGGCACCAGGCAGGCCCGCTGGTCCGGCTGGTCGTCCACGGTGATCAGGCAGTCGAAGCAGACGCCGATCCCGCAGAACAGGCCCCTCGGCCGTCCGGCGCGGCGAGTCGTCCGCCAGGAGCGCACCCCGGCGTCGGTGAGTGCCGCGCCGACACTCTGCCCGGCCGATGCGGTGAGCGGCCGACCGTCGAAGGTCAGCGTCACGGTCGTGGTCACGAGGCCTCCATCACGGCGAATCGTTCGGGTGCGAAGGGCGAAAGGTCGATGTCGGTCGCCTCGCCGAGGAGCGATTGGACGAGGATTTTCGCGGTGCCAGCGGAAAGCCCGATGCCAGCGCCCTCGTGGCCCGCCGCGTGCCACAGGCCGGGTGCCCGCGGATCCGGGCCGATGACCGGGAGGTGATCGGGGCAGTACGGACGGAACCCCAGGTAGCTGCGCATGACCTTGGTCCGGCGCAGCGACGGGTAGAGCACGAGCGCCTTCGCGGCGATCTCCCGGAGTGCCTGCGGCGAAACGGAACGGTCGAAGCCCACCCGCTCGCGGGAGGAGCCGATGAGAACCGTTCCGGACTGCGTTCCCTCGACCACCGTTGACGTTTGGAGCCCTTCGTCGGAACTTTGGGTGCTGGCGACGTACTCCCCGGCGTACACCTTGTGGAACACGGTCGGCGGCAAAGGTTGCGTGACGAGAATGAAGCCCCGGCGCGGCAGAATCGGGACGTCCACGCCGGCGAGCGCGGCGACCTCGCCGGCCCAGGTTCCCGCGGCGTTGACGACGCATCCGCCGTACCGGTCTCCGCGATCGGTCCGGACGCCGAGAATCCGGTCGCCGTCTCGGAGAAAGCCGGTGACCCGGGTGCCGGTGCGTACCTCGGCGCCGCGCTCGCGTGCCATCCGGAGCAGATGAGCCGCCGCCAGCATGGGCTGCACCTGGCAGTCCTGCGGATAAAACGCTGCCCCGGAAAGGTCTCGGGTCAAATGCGGCTCGTACTCGGGAACCGCGTCCGGAGCCAGGTCGAGCACCTCGACCCCGGCAATGCGTTGCCGCTCGGTGAGCTGCGCCAGCCCGGCCGCGGACTCCACAGTGGACGAAACCACCAGCCCGCCCTTCTGCTCGAACTCCCAGAGCGAGCCGTGTTCGCCAAGCTCCTCGCGCCAGACAGCCAGCGACAAGAGCGCGAGATCGAGTTCTGGACCGGCTTCTTTGTCTGAGACCAGCAAATTCCCTTCGCACCTGCTGGTCGTGCCGCTGGCCACCTGTCCCTGTTCGACGACTTCGACGGAAAGGCCCGCCCGGGTGGCGAACCACGCCGTGGCGGCACCGAGCGCGCCGGCACCGACGATCAGGACGTCCGGCGTCGTCACAGCTCGAACCCGGCGGGGAACGGATCGGTCGGGTCGAGCATGTACTGCGCGGTGCCGGTGATCCAGGCGCGTCCGGTGATTGTCGGGACGACGGCCGGAATTCCGCCGACCGTCGTTTCCTCGACCAGCCTCCCGGTGAATGTGGTGCCGATAAAGGACTCGTTGACGAAATCGTTGCCGAGGGCCAATTCTCCGCGTGCGTGCAGCTGAGCCATCCGGGCGCTCGTCCCGGTGCCGCAGGGCGAACGGTCGAACCATCCGGGGTGAATGGCCATGGCGTGCCGCGAATGTTTCGCATCGGACCCTGGCGCCTTGAGGTAAACGTGGTGGCATCCGGAGATGTCCGGTCGTTCGGGATGCTGGGGAGCGTTGTGCTCGTTGATCGCGCTCATGATCTTCAGCCCGGCGTCGAGCAGTTCGTTCTTGGCCTTCCGGTCGAACGGCAGGCCCAAGTCGTCGAGGTCGACGATCGCGTAGAAGTTCCCGCCGAACGCGATGTCGTACCGCACGTCCCCGAAGCCGGGAACCGCGACGCTCGCGTCGAGAGCCAGCGAAAAGGACGGCACGTTGCGAATCGTGACCGACGTGGCCTTCCCGTCCTCGACGGCGACCTCCGCGACCACCAGACCGGCAGGCGTTTCCAGCCGGACGGTGGTCACCGGCTCGACGACCGGCACCATCCCGGTTTCGACCAGGACCGTCGCCGTCCCGATCGTGCCGTGCCCGCACATCGGCAGCAGGCCGGAGACCTCGATGAACAGCACCCCGTAATCGGCGTCCGGCCGCGTCGGCGGCTGCAGGATGCTCCCGCTCATCGCGGAATGCCCGCGCGGCTCGCACATGAGGAAGGTGCGCAGGTCGTCGGCGTTCTCCTGGAACCACACCCGGCGTTCGGCCATACTCGCGCCGGGGAACACGCCGACCCCGCCGGTCACGACGCGGGTCGGCATTCCTTCGGTGTGGGAATCGACCGCGTGGATGATCCGCGTCGTCCTCATCGGTTCTCGCCTCCTCTTCCGGGAATCAGCAGTAGCCCTTGTCGAGCGCCGCCTTCGTAGCAGCGGTCACCCGGTCCGCGGCGGCGCCGGTCAGGGCGTGGCGGGGCGGACGGCACGCGCCGCCCTTCCGTCCGGCCAGGTCCATCGAAGCCTTGATCGCCTGGACGAACTCGGTCTTGGAATCCCAGCGCAGCAACGGATGCAGATCCCGGTACAACGGGAGCGCCGCGTGCGCTTGCCCCGACGTCGCCAGGTCGTAGAGCTTCTTGGACGCAACCGGCAGCGCGTTCGGATATCCGGCGATCCAGCCGACCGCCCCGGCGATGCCGAGTTCGAGCACCACGTCGTCGCTGCCGACCAGCACGTCGAGCCCCGGAGCCAGCTCGGCGATCTCGTAGGCGCGCCGGACGTCGCCGGTGAACTCCTTGACCGCCACGATCAATCCTTCGGCGAAGAGCCGCGCGAGCAGGTCGGGGGTCAAGTCGACCTTGGTGTCGTACGGGTTGTTGTAGGCCACGATCGGAAGGCCCACCGCGGCGGCAGCGCGATAGTGCTCGACGACCGTGTCCGCGTCGGCCCGGTAGGCGTTGGGCGGGAGCAGCAGCACCGACTGCGCGCCGGCTTGTGCCGCCTGCTCGATCCATCGGCAGGTCTCGGCCGAGCCGTACGCGGCGACCCCGGGCATGATCCCGAAACCGTCCGGCGACGCCGAGACCGCGACCTCGACGACGCGCGCCCGCTCCTCGGCGGTGAGGGTCTGGTACTCCCCCAGCGAACCGTTGGGAGTCACGCCGTCCATGCCGTTTTCGGAGAGCCACCGGACGTGCTCGGCGAAGCCGTCGTAGTCCACCGAGAGATCGTCGTCGAACGGCAGCGCGGTCGCGACGTGGATGCCGCGCCAAGGTCGGTCGGCGGTGCGCATCGAGCCTCCCAGTGTGTCATGTGACATTGCACTGACTCTGGCAGGTCGCGTCTCCCTCGCGCAACCCTCGGCCGGTGCGGCAGCGCTTCGGCCGCTGCCGCACCGGGTCCGGTCTCAGCGCACCCGCAGCCGCTTCCGTGCGAAGACCAGCGCGGCGAGGCTCAGCACCGCCAGCGCCATCACGTAGTAGCTCGGCGCCAGATTGCTCCCGGTGACCTCGATCAGCCAGATCACCACCAGCGGCGTGAACCTGCCGAACAGCGACGCGGTGATGTTGTAGCTGACCGACAGCCCGGTCGCGCGGGTCCGGGTCGGGAAGACGTCGGCCATCATCGTGCCCAGCGGGCCGACGTACCAGACCTTGACCAGGCCGATCGCGGCCATCACCGCGGTCATCACGGCGAACGTCGGCTGGCTGTTCAGCGCGAGGAACAGCGGGAAGATCGCCAGCAGCATCACCGAACAGGCCGCCGCCATCAGCGGGATCCGGCCGGTGCGGTCGGACAGCCGCCCGGCGACCGGCGCGAGCACGGTCAGCACGATCTGGGTGACGATCGTCGTGGTGAAGGCCAGCGATTTGGGCAGGCCGAGGTTCCGGATGGCGAAGGTCGGCATGTAGATGATGAGGTAGCTGATCGCCGTCGACACCGCCATCGCGCCCATCGCGACCAGGATCCGGGTCTTCTGCGAGCGCAGCACCTCCCGCAGCGGGGAGCCCGCCGCGTCCTGTTCGAACGCCGGGGATTCCTCCACGTGCCTGCGAAGGTAGTAGCCGATCGGCGCGATGAGCAGGCCGAAGGCGAACGGGATCCGCCAGCCCCACGACCCGAGCTGCTGGTCGGTCAGCACCGCGCTCAGCACGGCGGCGAACACGATGCCCAGCAGCGTGCTCAGCCCCTGGCTCGCCGCGCCCCAGCTGCCCATGAACCCGCGCCGTTTCCGGTTGCTCTCCACCAGGTACGCGGTCGCGCTGCCGAATTCGCCGCCCGCCGAGAATCCCTGCAGCAGGTTGGCGAACACGAGCCCGATCGGCGCCGCGATCCCGATCGTCGCGTAGTTCGGCATGACCGCGATCAGCAGCGAGGCGACCGCCATGATCCGGATCGACCACACCAGCGCGGCTTTGCGGCCCGCGCGGTCGGCGTATGACCCGAGGATCATCCCGCCGAACGGGCGGATCAGGTAGGCGACCGCGACGCTCGCGAAGGCCAGCATCAGCGAGACCGCCGGGTCGGTCGCGGGGAAGAACTGTTTCGCCAGCACGTCGGCGAACAACGTGTAGGCCCCGAGGCTGAACCATTCCAGGGTGTTGCCGATCGTGGCCGCCAGCACGATCCGGGACGAGCGCGGCGAGGGACGGTCTTCAGCCGGATTGTCTTGCGTGGCGGGGGAATCCGGGGCGGGGATCGACATGATCGCCTCCGAGGCGATAGCGGTTCGGCGTCATTGGTGAATCGCGGTTCCCGGCACAGCGGCCGGGAACAGACCATGTGCGGGAGATCAGCGCTGCTTGCCGAGTTCGAGCAGAACGTTGGCGGCGGCGGTGATTCCGGCGTGGAAACGGGCGAGTTCGAAATTCTCGTTCGGGCCGTGGTTGTGCTCGTCGACGTTCGCCAGCGGGACGCCGTAGCACGGCAGCCCGAGCCCGTCGGACAGCGCGGCGATCGGCAGGCTGCCGCCCATCGCGGGCACCAGCACCGCCGGACGTCCCGCGGCCGCGCTGACCGCGTCGGTGATCACCGTGGTGTAAGCCGATTCCGGCAACGTCCGGGACGCTTCCATCAGTCCGCCCGGGACGTGCAGTTCGGCGTGCGGAAGGTGTTCGGCGAGGTGCGCGCGCAACGCCTCGATGACCGTCGAAGCACGCTGGCCGCCCACGGTCCGGATGTCGCACCGGGCGACCGCGACGGCCGGGATCACCGTGCGGTGGTCTCCTTCGTCCAAACAGGACAGCGAGTTGATGCTGAACGTCGGCAGGGCGAGCCGGTCGTTGAAGCCGGCGCCGTCCGGCACGTCCATCCGGTCCAGCCCGACCTCGGCGAGCGCGGCGGGCACGTCGACCGGCAGCGCGTCCAGCGCGTCCCGTTCCGACGGGCTCAGCGGAACCATGCCGTCGGCGAACCCCTTGACCAGGATTTCGCCTTCGGGCGAGCGCATCGTCGACAGCAGCCACACCAGTTCCCAGGCCGGGTTCGGCCCGACCCCGCCCCAGTTTCCCGAGTGCAGCGCGGCGGGCGCGCCGGGCACCCGGATCTCGAACCGGACGGCGCCGCGCACCCCGAGGCTGACCGTCGGTTCGCCGCTGTCGTGCACCGGCCCGTCGCTCCACAGCACGAGATCCGCGTCCCACTCGTCGCGCAACCCGGCGAGCGCGGCCTCCAGGTTCGGGCTGCCGATCTCTTCCTCGCCGTCGAGCAAAACCGTGACGCTGCACGGAAGTTCGCCCGTCTCGGCGAGCGCGCGCAACGCGAGCAGCTGCGCGAGGTGCTGCCCCTTGTTGTCCCCCGTGCCGCGCCCGTACATCCGGCCGTCCCGGATCGTGGCCTCGAACGGCGGACTGTCCCAAGCGGACAGCGGGCCGGCCGGCTGGACGTCGTAATGGCCGTAGATCACCACGTGCGGAGCGCCCGCCGGACCTTCCGCGTGGCCCACTACCAGCGGCCAGCCGCCGGTCTCGACCTGCCGCGCGTCGAGTCCGCTGCGCCGCAGCAACCCGCACGCGAACCCGGCCGCCTCGGCCATGCCCTCGCCGGTCGCGCTCACGCTCGGAATGCCGATCCATTCGGCCAGCTCCGCCTCGTGCCGTTCCCGGTTCCGCTCCACGTACGACTCGATGCGGCGCACCCGTCCTCCAGTGATTTCACTTTCTGATATCGATACCATCGAAGCAAATCGGCTAAGCTGCTGTCAATGGACGACCGTCTCCCGCGCCAGGCGACCGCCGACGACCTGCGCGCGCTCGCCCACCCGCTGAGCTGGCGGATCCTGCGGCTGTGCCTGGACTCCGCGTGGACGAACCAGCAGCTGGCGAAGCGGCTGGACGAGTCCCCGGCCACCGTGCTGCGCCGGGTGCACGCGCTCGCCGAAGCCGGGTTCCTGGTCGCCGAACCAGCCCGCCGGAGCGACCTCGGAGCGTGGGAACGCCCCTACCGGACGACCCGGCGGACCTGGCATCTCGACCTCGACCAGGCGGGCGACCCGGCGCTGACCGCCCGCGTCGAACTGGCGACCCTCGACGCGCACCGCGCCGAGATGCTCGAAAGCGCCCCGGAGTCGATCCAGCAGACCCGCCGCGGCGTGGTGCGGCTGAGCGACGAGGCGGCGGCCGAGCTGCAGACCCGGCTGGACGCGCTGCTGGACGAGTTCGTCGCCCGCGAAGAACCGTCCGGCCGCAGGCATTCGTTCCTGTGGAGCGTGGTCGAACGCCCGGGCGAACCGGACGCGGCGACGGACTGAACGGGCGTGCTCGGGCACCAGTTCGTCCTGTCCATGCACAGCCAGGATCGACGGAGCCCGCATCCGGAACGACAACCCCGCGCTCGGCCGTCCGGCCAGGACCAGGTAGCCCGACCATGAAGTGACGCACCTCACGTCCGTTTTGCCTGATTACCGGGGCACCCCGCGCAGCCAAGCTGCGAGCACAGGCAATCCGACGTGAGGAGCTTCCATGAGCAGCGGCGAGACCTTTCCGATGGCGCGGGCGGCGGAGTGCCCCTTCGCCCCCGCTCCCGGATTGACAAGGCGGGCGCCGGTGTCGCGGGTGCGGCTGTGGGACGGCAGCGAGCCCTGGCTGATCACCCGGTACGCCGATGTCCGTGCGGTGCTGGCGGATCCGCGGGTGAGCGTCGACGTCGCGCAGCCCGGTTTCCCGCACACCAACGCGGTCAGCAAGGCGCGCGACGCGCGGATGAAGACCTTGATGCAGATGGATCCGCCGGAGCACACCGCGCAGCGGCGGATCCTGGCCCCGGAGTTCACCGTCCGGAAAATGGCGGCGCTGCGGCCGCGCGTCCAGGAGATCGTCGACGACCTCCTGGACCGGCTGCTCGCCGGACCGAACCCGGCCGACTTGGTCGAGGCGTTCGCGCTGCCGCTCCCCTCGCTGGTGATCTGCGAACTGCTCGGCGTCCCCTACGCGGATCGCGACTTCTTCCAGAACGTGGCCCGCACGCTGGTCATGGACGACCCGGACCCGGCGCGCGCGGTCGCCGCCAGCGAAGAGCTGAACGCCTACCTGGAAGACCTCGTCACCGCGAAAACCGCCGGGCCGGGGTTGCTCCGCAAGCTGACCGGCGCGCTGCCCCCGCACGAGATCGCCGTACTGGGCCAGCTTCTGCTGGTGGCGGGCCACGACACCACCGCCGCCATGATCGCGCTCGGCACCGCTGTGCTGCTGACGCATCCGGAGCAGTTCCGCGATTCGTCAGCGGATCCGACCGAGGAACTGTTGCGCTACTTGTCGATCACGCACACCGAAGCGCGCCGGGTCGCTTTGGCGGATCTGGAGATCGGCGGCCAGGTGATCCGCGCGGGCGAGGGCATCGTCGCGGTGAAGAGCACCGCCAACCGGGACCCGCTGGCCTTCCCGGAGCCCGACCGGTTCGACGCCCTCCGCCCGGCTCGGCACCACGTCGCGTTCGGCTACGGACGGCACCTCTGCCTCGGCGCGCCGCTGGCCCGGGTGGAGCTGAAGGTCGCGTACTCGGCGCTGCGGCGGATCCCCGGTCTGGCGCTCGCCGTGCCCCTGGATCGCCTGGAGTTCCGGGAGAACGCGATCTTCTACTCGGTGCGCGAACTGCCCGTCACGTGGGCGAGCACGTTGACCACCGTGCCGCCCGGGTCTTCGACGAAAAACCGCCGCACGCCCCACGATTCGTCCGTGAGCGGGTAGACGACGCGCAGCCCGCGCCGGACCGCCTCGGCGTGGGCCCGCTCGACCGCCGCCGGCTCGCCGAGGTCGATTCCCCAGCGCGGGACCGGATCGGTGCTGCCCGGCGGCAGGACGAGCACCTGCGCGGCCGGGTCGTCGCTGCTGCGGAGGCCGAGCACGGGGTGGTCCATGGCGACGTCGAGGCCGAGGACGTTGACGTAGAAGTCGCGGGTCGCGGCGTCGTCCGGACCCTCGACGTAGGCGATGATGCGCTTGATCACCCGGGCAGCGTCGCAGATCGGGCGATCCGGGGGCTTGGAGAAATGGGAGCTTACGAGAAGGCGACCCGGCGGTGCCGCCCCGGCCGCTGGACCCGCCAATGCCGTCCGCGCGAAGAACGGCCCTGGTCGCGCACCGCGGCGCGCGCCGCGAACTGCTCCGCCGTGATGCTCATCAGCACCGGATACTTGATCTCCCCGCGCAGCAGCTCCGCGTCCCGCAGCCGGGCCGCCTCCCGGAAGCCCAATTCGCCGTGCAGCGCCAGCGAGGCGAAATTGCTGCCGTTGACGCTGACCTCGCACGCGCGGTACCGGCAGCGCCCGAACATGAACGCGAGCAGCAGCGCGACCGCGTCGGCGGCGTATCCGCAGCGGCGGTGCTGCGGGCCGATCCCGATGCCGTAGCTGAACCGGCCGGAGAACGGATCGGTCTCGACCCAGACGGAGCCGACCAGCGTCCGGTTGTGCAGCGTCTCGATCGCGAAGTGGAACCCGTCCGGGGAGGCGTGGCCGCGGTGGGTCGCCCAGTGCCGGTAGCCGCCGACCTGGGGATCTCCGACGCGCGCGGACCCCCGGTCGAACCCGGTGAGGGTGCGCTGGTCGCCGGGGCGGACCTCGCGCAGCCGCACCTTCCGCCCGACCTCGTCGACCCGCCACGGGGCGACGGCTCCGGACCGGACCGGCCGAGACGCATTCGTGATCATCGGGAGTGATGGTACCGGGCGGCCGGGCGCCGCGGAGCCGGACCGCCCGGACCGGGCCGTCAGTGCAGGCAGTTTCCCTTCTCCGGAACGGGTTTGGCCGGGTCGAACTGCCCGGGCTCGGGAGTCAGCGACGGCCCGGTGAACGTCGGGTCGTGGAAGGCGGGCCCGAGCCGCTCCGCCTTCCGGTCCTCGCACGAGATGCTGGTGTAGTACGCCCAGAACTCGTCGATCCACAGACCGCGGCCGCCCGGCTCCCACGCCGTGCCGCCGCGCACGACGTAGTCGGCTTCCACCCGGACGAACGGCTCCAGGTCGGCCGGACCCTCGACGCCGCGGTTGCCGGGGTCGAAGGCGTAGGCCACCACGTAGGTGACGTGCAGGACCAGCTCGCCCGCCTCGCCCGGCCGGACCGTCATCGTCCCGGTCATCCTCGGCGGCACGGGCAGCAGATGGGTGCCGTCGGCCAGGTAGACGACGTATGCCGGAGGGTTGGCCTGGATTTCCGCCCGGGCGTCCGGAGCGAAGAGGCCGACGTAGGCGTCGGGTTGGTGTCCCTCGATGGTGTTCCGGTCGAAATGCGCGACGACGATCGCGTGTTTGACCTGCTCCTGCGCGTCGCCGACCTGCTTCGCGGAGAACGAGCCGACCTTCGCCGGCGCCGGGACGGTCAGCCCGGCGATGCCCTCGGGCCAGTTCTGCGCCGGGGTGTGGTCGAACGGCCGGGTCAGGTCGACGCTCGCGTAAGCGGGCAGGTCGGTCGGCGCGGGCGCGGTCGTGGCGTGCGCGGGCGCTGACCCCGGTTTTGCGACCTCCTCCGCCCTCGTCCCCCGCTGCCACACGTAGACCCCCGCCGCGGCCGCGACCACCGCCACCGCGGCCCCGATCACCACCCGCCTGCGCCAGCGTGCCTTCCGCCGCTCCCGGCGCAGGCCGGTCCAGGCTTCCTTCTCGGCGTGCCGCTGCCAGTCCGGATTCATCAGGTCCGGATGGTTTTCGATGTCGTGCTCGTCCACTTCCTCCGCCTCACCCCTCGCCGATCTCGCATCGAAAGATCGACAACCGGGGGCAGGCGTTACGAGCGGCCGGTCTTCGCAATCATTTCGAAATCCGGCCGGGGCTCACATCAATTTGCACGGAATGTCCGCGTTCTCGTCGAGGTGATACGAAGCGCACACGCGGTGGTAACCGTCCGCGATGACCAGGTCGTCGGCCGTCGCGAACCCGGGGTGGCCGTGCCCGCGCACGAGCAGCACCGGCGAGAGCGCCTTGCGGTGCGTCAGGTCCGCTTTCTTCAGTTGATCGACGAGTTTGGCCACGGTTTCCTCAGACGCGACGAGAGTGAGGTAGTCGAATGCGGCCGGATAATCGTGTTCGTCCGGTTCGTCTTTCCAATGCTCTTTCACGACGCCTCCCTCGGTCCGGCATTCTTGACATCATTGAGAACGCGGGAAGCGGCCCGCGTCGTTACTCCGACACTGATCAGCGCAGTCGACGCCCGCAGCGGGGTTCGCAGTCCGCGAGGGAACCTGATTCCCCTGCCGGGAACATAAGCCGGACGCCCCCAGCCTGCCGACCGTCCACAAAGGACGCCAATCTCGGCAAAATGCCCGACTTGCGCACATTTGACCCTTTCTGGCTGTCCGTGAGGGCCTCCCTGAGAGAATCTGATTCCCTCAGGGCTCCCCTCACAGACGAGCAGACCCCGACGGGAGCCGCGTCAGCTCGCGGGCCCGGGCCAACCCGCCTCAACCACACCCTGCGACGACGCCGCAAGTCCCCGGCCTGGGAATCCACGCCTGTGCCGGGCCCCTCGCCGACCGCCCGCACCCGCTAAACCCCTGGCACCAGCTTCGCCGTCCGCCGCGAGGGGAACCCGCACCGGCGCAGATTCCCTCCAAGCTCCCCTCACTGACCTCAGCCGGAACCTCGCGCAGACGGTCAGCGGCGGAGCAGCCCCCGCTCCTTCCCCGCCGCCACCGCCGCGGTCCGGGAATCCACTCCCAGTTTCGTGTAAATGTGCACCAGATGCGATTTCACCGTCGCCTGGCTCAAAAACAGCCGTTTGCTGATTTCCAGATTCGACAGTCCGTCCGCGACCAGGCCCAGCACCTCGATCTCCCGGGGCGACAACGCGGCCGCCGGGGTGCGCATGCGGTTCATCAGGCGGTGGGCGACCGCCGGGGCCAGCACGGTCTGTCCGGCGGCGGCGTTGCGCACCGCGGCGGCGAGGTCCTCCGGCGGGGCGTCCTTCAGCAGATACCCGGTCGCGCCCGCTTCGATCGCGGCCAGGATGTCGCCGTCGGTGTCGTAAGTCGTCAGGACCAGGACTTTCGGCGCGTCCGGTGCGGCGGTGATTTCCGCGGTCGCTTCGGAACCGTGCATTCCGGAGCCGAATTGCAAATCCATCAGCACCACGTCGACGCCGCCGGCCAGCCGCACGGCTTCTTCCGCGGAGGAGGCTTCGGCGATGACTTCCAGGTCCGGTTCCGTTTCCAGGACGGCGCGCAGTCCGGCGCGCACCACGGGGTGGTCGTCGGCCAGCAGGAGGCGGATCATCGCGGCTCCACCGGGAAGCTGACCGCCAGCGCGGTGCCGTGGCCGGGCGACGATTCCACGGTCCACGAGCCGCCGAGGGAGCGGGCGCGGGCGCGCATCGCGGGGAGGCCGAAGCCGCTGCCGCCGCGGACGGCTTGCGGGTCGAAGCCGGTGCCGTCGTCCACGGCGTCCAGCGTGATGCTCGTGTCCATGTAACTCAAGGTCAGTTCGGCCCGGCTCGCCGCGGCGTGCCGGACGGTGTTGGCCAGCGCCGACTGGGCGATGCGCAGCAGGGCCACCTCGTACGCGGTCGGCGCGTCGAACGGGGTGCCGCTGAGGTGAAAGTGGACAGTCAGACCGGAACGTTGCTGGGTGGTCGCGCAGAGGCGTTCCAGCGCGGCAGGCAGGGAGGCGCCTTCCAGCTCCACCGGAGCCAGGGCGTAGACGAGACGGCGAGCTTCGGTGAGGTTGTCCTGGGCGGCTTGTCTGGCCTGCGTGACGTGCGGGACTGCGGCGTCGGGGCGGTCGGGCAGGGCGCGTTCGGCGGCGCGGAGCAGCAGGTGGATGCTCGACAGGCCCTGTGCCAGGGTGTCGTGGATTTCCCTCGCCAGTCGTTCCCGTTCGGCTAGGACGCCGGCGGAGTGTTCCATCGCGGCGAGGTCGTTGCGGGTCTCGCGCAGTTCCTCGATCAAGCGCCGCCGTTGTTCGCTTTCGCGGTAGAGCGCCTGGTAGCCGAGCACGGTGGCGACCGCGACCGCAGCCCCGAGCGCGGGGCCGATGATCACGCCGACGCTGAATCCGCCTTGGTGGCGGGTGAAACCGGCGATCGCCAGCACGGTGGTCAGCGCGACGACGGCCGGGCCCCAGCGGGTCGGCAGCAGGTGCATTTGCAGGAAGTACAGCGGGAAAGCCAGCCACACGCCGTCCGGAGTGAGCCACAGCAGCACGAGCCAGGCGACGCCGAGCACGGCCAGCCAGCCCGCCGTCGCACCCGGCAGCCTGCCGACGCGGGGCAGCAGCGGGCCCGCGGTGTAGACGCCGCCCATCACCAGCGCGCCCGCCAGCACCGCGGGCGCGTGCGGGACGCCGTCGGCGAACGCGCGCGCGACAGCGAGCACCAGCAGCCCGGCCAGCAGGAGGTGCAGGCACACGCGCAGCACGCGCAACGGCCGGTCGAGGGTGTGCGGGTTCACTCAAAGCCTCCTCCCCCGATTGTCCGTGCTCCGGCCGGAATTCGCATCAATCGAAAGGTTGAGCGGCGAGTGCGCCCATCGATTCCGGGGAGGCCATCCGCGGCGCGATGTCCCCGTGCCCCGGCCGGACGAGGCTGGGAAGCGACCTCGAAAAGGAAGGGACGCACATGTTCGTCGCGTGGCGGGATCTGCGCTTCGCCAAGGGGCGGTTCGCGTTGATGGGGGCCGTCGTCGTGCTGATGACGTTGCTGGTCGGGCTGCTGTCCGGGCTCACCGCGGGGCTGGCCGCGCAGAGCACGTCCGCGATCACCGGTTTGAAGGCCGACCACCTGGTCTTCGCCGAACCGGGCAGCGGATCCCTCTCGTTTGGACAGTCCACAGTGACCCGCGAGCAAGCCGAGGAGTACGCCCGGGTTCCTGGAGTGACCAAGGTGGAACCGATCGCGATCAGCACCGCCAGTGCCGCAGTCGGCGAGCGCACCGCGACGCTGGCGGCGTTCGGAGTCCGGAACCAACGCCCAGGCACGGCCGTGTTGTCCACAGGCGCGGCTGACGCCCTGAAGGCCCGCGAAGGCGACCAGCTCACCGTGCAAGGCCGCAAAGTCACCGTGGCCGCTATCTCTGGAGACGCGTCGTACAGCCATCTCCCGGTGGTGTGGACCGAGATGACCGGTCCAAACGCGACAGTGCTCGCGGTGACCACCAACAACGCCGACCTTGCCGCGACCGACGCCCGCCTCGGCACCCGCACCGTCACGAAAGACGACGCGTTGCCCGCGATCGGTTCCTACTCGGCGGAAAACGGTTCGCTCCAGCTCATGCGCGCGTTCCTGTTCGTGATCTCCGCGCTGGTGATCGGCGCGTTCTTCACCGTGTGGACGATCCAGCGCAGCCGCGACATCGCGGTGCTGAAAGCGCTCGGCGCGACCACGAAGTACCTGCTCCGGGACGCACTCGGCCAGGTTGTTGTGCTGCTGGTCGGCGGGACCGCGCTCGGGACCGGGCTCGCCGCCGCGCTCGGAGCGGTCGCGTCGGGGACGGTGCCGTTCGTGCTCAGCGCGGGCACGCTGCTCGGGCCGGCCGCGGTGCTGGTGGTCCTCGGCGTGCTCGGCGCCGCGCTGGCGGTCCGCCGCATCACCTCCGTCGACCCGCTGACCGCCCTCACCTCCGGAGCGCACTGATGAGCCTGCACCTGTCCGGCATCACCCTCACCTACCCCGACGGCGATTCCCGCCTCACCGCGCTCGACCGGGTCGACCTCCACGTGCCCGCCGGCAGCGTCGCCGCGGTGGTCGGGCCGTCCGGCTCCGGCAAGTCGAGCCTGCTGGCCGTCGCGGCGACGCTCATCCGGCCCGACCACGGACGCGTGACCGTCGGCGGCGTCGACACCACCGGCCTGGACCGGGCGGCGCTGGCGGACCTGCGCCGCACGACGATCGGGATCGTGTTCCAGCAACCGAATCTGCTCGCGTCGCTGACCGCGATGGAACAACTGGAAGTCATGGCGCACCTGAGCGGAACTCCGCGCCGCGAGGCGGCGAAACGCGCGCGGGACCTGCTCGACGCCGTTGGGCTCGCCGACCGGGCGGCACATCGGCCGGGCCGGTTGTCGGGCGGACAGCAGCAGCGGGTGAACATCGCGCGCGCCTTGATGAACGAGCCCGCCGTGCTGCTGGTCGACGAGCCGACGAGCGCGCTCGACCAGGACCGCGGCGCGGCGGTGATCGATCTGCTCACTACGATCACGCATCAACAGGCGACGGCAACCGTACTGGTCACCCACGACCGCTCCCACCTCGAAGGGGTCGACTCGGTGCACGAGGTCGTCGACGGACGGATCCACCAGCCGGCCCCGGCCGGCGCCGAGGAGAACCGATGACGAAGAAGATCTACTGGGCCGCCGCGATCTACACGATCCTCGGCCTGCTCGCCGGGCTGTACTACCGCGAACTCACCAAGGCCCGCGATTTCACCGGCGAGACCCAGCTGTCCATTCTGCACACTCACCTGCTCGCGCTCGGGACGCTGGTGTTCCTGATCGTGCTGGTGCTGGAGAAGGTGTTCACGCTGTCCGCGACGAGGTCGTTCGCGCCGTTCTTCTGGATCTACCACGCCGGGATGCTGATCACGGTCGGCGGAATGGTCGTGCACGGCACGCTCACCGTGCTGGGCAAGGAATCCGGCGCGGCGATCGCCGGAATCGCCGGGCTGGGGCACATCCTGCTGACTGTCGCGTTCGTACTGTTGTTCGTCGGCCTGCACGGGCGCATCGGGAAGCCCACCGCCACGAAAGCCTGACGTGCCGTGAAGGGAACCCTGAGGGAATCAGATTCCCTCAGGGTTCCCCTCACGGACTTTACCGGCGGCGGAAGGTGACGGCGGCCAGGCCGGCACCGGCGAGGGCGATCACCGCGGAGCCGACAAACGCGAGCGAGTAGCTGTTCGTCAGCGAAACCGGGTCGGTGCTCGCGGAGGCGGCCAGCGCGGTCATCACGGCCAGTCCCAGCGCCGAACCCACCTGGTAGCCGGTGTTCACGATCCCCGACGCGAGCCCGCCTTCCTCCGGCCGGGCCGCCGAAATCGCCGTGCTGAGCGACGGGATGAACGCCAGCGACATCCCCAGCGCCGCGATGAGAGACGCGGGCAGGACGTCCACCCAGAAGCTGCCGTCCGCGCGCACCAGCGCGAGCCAGCCCAGCCCGGCCGCCAGCAACAACAACCCGGCGACGATCGGCGGCTTCGGCCCGAACCGGCCGATCACTCGCGGGGCCAGCGCGATCATCCCGAGCATGATCAGCGCGGTCATCGGCAGCAGCGCGGCACCCGCCGGGAAGGCGCGGAAGCCGAGCACCTGCTGCAGGTACAGGTTCAGGAAGAACCACATCGGGATCCAGGCGGCGCCGAGGAACACCTGCGCCAGGTTCGCCGCGCCGAGCCGCGGTGCCCGGAAAATCGACAGCCGCATCAGCGGGGTGCGCGCTTTCGCTTGCCGGACAACGAAAACCCCGAGCAGCACGAGACCTGCGCCGACCGCGAGCAAGGTGGCCGTCCAGCCCGCTTCCGGGGCGCGGACGATCCCGTACACCAGCGTTCCCAAGCCGAGCGTGACGGTCAGCGCACCGAAAACGTCAACGGTGCCACGGGTTCCGGTCGCTCCCCCGGGCAGCAGGGCGCGGGTGGCGACGAGCGCGAGCACCGCGATGGGCACGTTGAGGTAGAACACCCACGGCCACGACAGGTACTCCGTGATCACTCCGCCCAGGAACACCCCCGCGGTGCCGCCGGCCGGAGCCGCCGCGCCGTACAGGGCAAGGGCTTTGGTCAGTTCCTTCGGGTTGCCGCCGAAGAGCATCATCAGCAGCGTCAGCGCAGAGGGCGCGATGAGCGCGGCACCCGCTCCCTGCACGATCCGTCCGGCGAGTTCGACCGGCACGTTCCCGGCGGCGCCGGCGAGCACCGAACCGGCCAGGAGGATCGCCCAGCCGGCGGCGAAAAGCTTTCTGGCGCCGAACAAATCCGATAGCCGACCGCCGAGCAGCAGCAGGCCCCCGAAGGCGATCACGTAGGCGTTGAAGACCCAGGACAGCGTGCTGGGCGTGAATCCGAGCGCGTCGCGCATGCGCGGCAGTGCGACGCCGATGATCGAGGTGTCCATGATGACCATGAACTGGGCCAGTGCGAGCAGCCCGAGCGCCCACCAGCGGAGCGTGTTCGGCCGGGTTTCTTGTGCGGTAGTCATTTTCTCTTTCCCTTCAAGGTGAACGACAGCACGCCATGGAGCTGCTCAGGCCGCGTCGAGGACGAAGGCGGCGGTACGCACGACGCCTTCGGCTTGGAAGTCCAGGTACAGCAGGTAACGGCCGGTCGTCGGGGCCTCGGCGTGGAACCGGATTTCCCCTGGCTTTCCGTCGTCGAGCGCGTGGATGTGCAGGTAGGCGAGGTCGCCCTGGCGCAGCGCGACCAGGTGGCCGAACGAACCCAGATACGGCTCCAGGTCGGTGACCGGTTGTCCGTCGCGGGTCACGCGGGCGGTCAGCATCGTTCCGGCGCCCGCGGCGAGCGTGCCGTCGAGGGTCACCTCGTAGCCGTCCACCACGTCCTTCGCGACAGGTTCCGCGGCCTGCGGCTGGTAGTCGCCGGCGACCTCGACCGTCCGCGACAGCGTCACGCTCTCGCCGCCCGCCGGGGTCAGGTCGGTGAAGACCCGGTAGGTGCCCGCCGCGTCCCAGGTCCACGGGATCGTCCAGACGCCGGTCTCCGGGTCGAGCACCGGATGACGGTGCCGGAAGTGCGCGCCGTCGTTGCGGACCACGATCAGGTGCAACTGTTTCCCGTGCGCCTCCTCGTATTTCGTTACCGGGTGCCCGTCGGCTGCGGCGACGGTGAACGACAGTTCGCCGTCCTCCCCCGCCCGGGCCGGGGCGTGCACTGTGCCGAGCTGGACCTCGCCGGTCGAAAGTGCGGTGCCGTTCATCGGTCTCTCCTTCGTTCGGTGGCGACGCGCTGAACTTTATACCCCCTAGGGGTATATGGAAGTGTGTGCTGGGTCTCTTTCCGGGCGGCGGCGGCCCTTGTCTCGGCCCGCGGCCGGGGTTACGCTTCGTCAACGGCGGTGCGCCCGCACCGCCCGTTCCGTTCGCTCTCGAGGAGGTGCGCGATGCTGCTGACTTCCGGCCAGCTCGCCGACCTCCGTCAGCGCACGCGCCAGTCCGCTTGGAACAAGGGGCGCGTCGCGCACGGCTGGCCAACGCGGCCCTGAGCGGTCTCCCCGCTCGGTCGCGCTGTCCCCACTTGCGGTCAGGCCCTCGCCTGACCTCTCCCCACGGTCCCCTGACCCGCACCGATGCGGTGCGCCGGCGGTCGTGGACCCAGCCGAGCACAGACGAGAGGAACTCCGATGGTCGACCCCGAGGTCACCGTCAACGGGAAACGCACCGCGATCGGCGCCGTTCCCGTGCACACCACGGCACTGGACTGGCTGCGCGGACAAGGCCTGACCAGCTGCAAGGAGGGCTGCGCCGAAGGCGAATGCGGTGCGTGCGCGATCCTGGTCGCCCGGCCCGGCGTCGAATCCTCGACGGACCTGGTCGCGATCAACGCCTGCCTCGCCCCGGTCGGTTCGCTGGACGGGCAGGAGGTGTGGACCGCCGAGGGCCTCGGGTCCACTGAGGACTTGCACCCGGTGCAGCACGAAATGGCCGTGCGCGGCGGATCCCAGTGCGGGTACTGCACTCCCGGCTTCGTCTGCAGCATGGCCGCCGAGTACTATCGCGGCGACCGCGCCGCGGACGGCGACGACCACGCGCCGAACGGCTTCGACATCCACGCACTGAGCGGGAACCTGTGCCGCTGCACCGGATACCGGCCGATCCGCGACGCCGCGCACGCGCTCGGCGCTCCCCCGGCCGAGGATCCGCTGGCACAGCGGCGAAGCTGCCGCGCACCGGAACCCGTTGCGACGCAACTGCACGACGAGGGACGCGACTACCTTCGTCCGGCCAGCTGGACCGAAGCACTGCAGCTGCGCCGCGACCGTCCTAACGCGACCTTCGTGGCCGGATCGACGGACTGGGGCGTCGAAGTGAACATCCGCGGCGTCCGCGCGGACTGTGTCGTCGCCATCGATCGCGTGCCGGAACTGCAGGTGCTGGACGTCGGCGCGGACGTGCTCGAAATCGGAGCCGGGCTGAGCCTCACCGAAATGGACCGCCGCCTCGACGGCCGGGTGCCGCTGCTGAGCCAGCTGATCCCGCAGTTCGCGTCCCGGCTGATCCGGAACACCGCCACGCTCGGCGGAAATCTCGGCACCGGCTCGCCGATCGGCGACTCCGCGCCGGTGCTACTCGCCCTTGGCGCGAGCGTCGTTCTGTCCGCTGTAGACGGTGAGCGCGAAGTACCGCTCGCCAAGTACTTCACCGGCTATCGACAAAGCGTCCGGCGCGATGACGAGCTGATCCGGTCCGTGCGGATTCCCTTGCCGCTGGCCGGAACCACCGCGTTCCACAAGGTCGCCAAACGGCGGTTCGACGACATTTCCAGCGTCGCCGTCGCGTTCGCGCTCGACATCGAAGACGGTCTCGTGCGCACCGCGCGGATCGGGCTCGGCGGGGTCGCCGCGACACCGATTCGTGCGCACAACACCGAAGCGGCGCTGATCGGACAGCCCTGGAGCGAGGAAACCGTCCGCGCCGCAGCGGAAATCCTGCGCGGCGAGGGCACGCCGATGGACGACCACCGCGCGAGCGCCGCCTATCGCGCCGCGACGCTGGGCCGCAGCCTGCTGAAACTGCACGCCGACTCTCTTGAGGGAGCACGAGCATGAGCGCACTTTCGGAACGCCCGGAAAGCCCGTCCATCGGGATCGCCCGGCCGCACGAGGCCGCCGCCGCGCACGTCCGGGGCACCGCGCTGTACACCGACGACCTCGTCGCCCGCACCAAGGACGTCCTGCACGCATACCCCGTGCAGGTACCCGAGGCACACGCGAAGGTGCTCGCGATCCGCACCGAAGCCGCTGAGGCCGTACCGGGCGTGGTCCGCGTCCTCACCGCGGCGGATGTCCCCGGGGTCAACGATTCCGGCGTGCACCACGACGAACCGCTGTTCCCGTCGGAGGTCATGTTCTTCGGCCACGCGGTGTGCTGGGTGCTCGGCGAGACGCTGGAGGCGGCGCGGCTGGGCGCGGCGGCCGTCGAGGTGGACACCGAAGCGCTGCCGTCGCTGGTGACGGTCGGCGAGGCGATCGCCGCGGGCAGCTTCCAGGGCGAGCCGCGAGTGGTGGCGCGCGGCGACGTCGATCCGGCGATGGCCAGCTCGGCCCACGTGTTCCGCGGCGAGTTCGACTTCGCCGGCCAGGAGCACTTCTACCTGGAAACGCAGTGCGCGCTGGCACACGTGGACGAATCCGACCAGGTTTTCGTGCAGAGCAGCACGCAGCATCCGTCGGAAACGCAAGACATCGTGGCGCACGTGCTGGGCAAGCACAGCCACGAGGTCACCGTGCAGAGCCTGCGGATGGGCGGCGGCTTCGGCGGCAAGGAATGGCAGCCGCACGGGTACGCCGCGGTCGCCGCGCTGGGCGCGACGCTCACCGGACGTCCGGTGCGGCTGCGGCTCACCCGCACCCAGGACATGACGATGACCGGCAAACGGCACGGTTTCCACGCCGAATGGAGCGTCGGCTTCGACGCCGACGGCAAGCTGCAGGCGCTGGACGTCGTGCTGACCGCGGACGGCGGCTGGAGCCTCGACCTGTCCGAACCGGTGCTCGCCCGCGCGCTGTGTCACGTCGACAACGCGTACTGGATCCCGCATGTCCGGGCGCTGGGGCGGATCGCGAAGACGAACAAGACGTCGCAGACCGCGTTCCGCGGCTTCGGCGGGCCGCAGGGCATGCTGGTGATCGAAGACATTCTCGGCCGCTGCGCGCCGCTGCTCGGCGTCGATCCGGCCGAGCTGCGGCGGCGCAACTTCTACTCCGAAGGCCAGGAAACGCCGTACGGGATGCCGGTGCGGCACCCAGAACGCATCCACCGGATCTGGCAGCAGCTGCTGGACTCGGGCGACGCCGAGCGCAGGCAGGCCGAGATCGCGGCGTACAACGCGAAGCACGCGCACTCCAAGCGCGGCCTCGCGATCACACCGGTGAAGTTCGGGATTTCCTTCAACCTCACCGCGTTCAACCAGGCCGGCGCGCTGGTGCACGTGTACAAGGACGGCTCGGTGCTGATCAACCACGGCGGCACCGAGATGGGCCAGGGCCTGCACACGAAGATGCTGCAGGTGGCCGCGACCGCGCTCGGCGTGCCGCCGGAGAAGGTGCGGCTGGCCCCGACCCGGACGGACAAGGTGCCCAACACGTCGGCCACCGCGGCGAGTTCGGGCGCGGACCTCAACGGCGGCGCGGTCAAGAACGCGTGCGAGCAGATCCGCGACCGGCTGCTCGCCGTCGCGGCGGGCAAGCTCGGCGTGCCGGAAAGCGACGTCCGGATCGTCCGCGGGGCCGCGCGCACCCCGTCCGGAGAGGAGATCGGCTGGGACGAACTCGTGCACGCGGCGTACTTCGAGCGGGTGCACCTGTCGGCCGCCGGGTACTACCGGACCGAAGGCCTGAGCTGGGATTCCGCGACGATGAGCGGCACCCCGTTCAAGTATTTCGCCTACGGCGCGGCGCTGGCCGAGGTCGAGGTGGACGACTTCACCGGCGCGTACCGGACGCGGCGGGTCGACATCGTGCACGACGTCGGCGACAGCCTGTCCCCGCTGATCGACATCGGCCAGATCGAGGGCGGGTTCGTACAGGGCATGGGCTGGCTGACGCTGGAAGACCTGCGCTGGGACGAGTCCGACCGGCCCTCGCGCGGGCGGCTCGCGACTCAGGCGGCGAGCACGTACAAGCTGCCGAGCCTGTCGGAGATGCCCGAGGTCTTCAACGTCACGCTGCTGACCGATGCCGCCGAGGAAGGCGCGGTCTACGGGTCGAAGGCAGTCGGCGAGCCGCCGTTGATGCTGGCCTTCGCGGTGCGAGAGGCGTTGCGGCAAGCGGTCGCGGCGTTCGGCGAGCCCGGGCACAGCGTCGACCTCGCTTCCCCGGCCACGCCGGAGGCCGTGTTCTGGGCGATCGAGCGCGTCGTCACCGCTGCCCCGGCAGTCGAGGCGGCGGTACCGGATCTGGTGGGCCAGCCATGAACTGGCTCAGCGCGGTGCAGCACCTCCGGGACGCGGGGCTGCCGGGCGTGCTCGTCACGGTGACGTCCTCGCGCGGGCACACCCCGCGCGAGGGCGGCGCGAAAATGGTGGTCGGCGCTTCGGAAACCCACGGCACGATCGGCGGCGGCAATGCGGAGGCGGTCGCGATCGAGCGGGCCCGGGAACTGTTGCGGGACAACGCGACCGCGCCCGAACTTCAGACGCTTTCGCTGTCCGACAAGGCTCCTTACCAGCACGGCGTGCAATGCTGCGGCGGGACGATGACGCTGTTGTTCGAGCCGCTGCCGGTGCGTCCGGCGGTGGCGGTCTTCGGCGTCGGGCACGTCGGGCTGGAGCTGGCGCGGGTGCTCGCCCGGCACGAGGTCTCGCTGCACCTGATCGACAGCCGTCCGGCGCAGCTGACCGCGGAACGGCTGGCCGTGCTCGACGACGCCGTGGCGAGCGTGCACGTCCACCAGGTCCCGCTGCTGCCGGAAACGGTGCTGTCGCAGCTGCCCGCGGGCACGCACGTGCTGATCATGACGCACGACCACGCCGAGGACATCGCGCTGTGCGACGCGGCGCTGCGCAGCGGCACGTGCGGGTCGATCGGGCTGATCGGGTCCGCCGGGAAGTGGTCGCGGTTCCGGAAACGGCTGACCGGCCTCGGCCACGACGAGGCGGCCCTGGCCCGGATCACCACCCCGATCGGGCTGCCGGACCTGACCGGGAAGGAACCGGCGGTGATCGCGGTGAGCGTGGCGGCGGCCTTGCTGCAGAGGTTCCAGGCATCCGGGGTAAATCGCTTGCCTGCCCCCGGGAGCGCGGCTGGGATACGGTGAACACACCGTCAGCTACTGGGGGACCCCTGCCATGGAAATCCGGCACGACAACGAGTACGACCTCTTTTTCAGCACCGTCCAAGCCGCCTTCGGCCGGTACTGGCCCGAATCGGCGGGCAGCGGCATCCTCGGCGCTTACGAGCGCGAACGGAGCCTGGTCGCCTTCACTCCGGACGGGCGGCCGATCGGCACCGCCGGCGCGCACTCCTTCGACCTCACGCTGCCGGGCGACGTAGTCGTCCCCGCCGCGGGCATCACCGCCGTCGGCGTCCTGCCCACGCACCGGCGGCAAGGCGTGCTCCGGGCGATGATGCAGGAACAGCTCGCCGACATCCGCGCCCGTGGGGAGTTCGTGTCCACGCTGCTCGCCAGCGAAGCGGTGATCTACCGGCGATTCGGCTACGGACCGGCGACCTACACGGAACAGCTGACCGTCGAACGGCACCGCACCGCCTTCGCCGCGCCGCGCTGGGCCGCCCACGAAACCGGCACCGTCGAGCTCCTGCGCCGCGCCGACTGCGCCGACCTGCTGGAAGAGATCTACGACCGCTACCGCCGGACGCAACCCGGCGCGCTCTCCCGGCCGCACCGCTGGTGGTCGCTGGGCGCCGGACACTCGCCGACCAGCCCGGAGCCGCGCTACCTCGCCGTGCACCGGGACGCCGACGGCGTCGCGAACGGCTACGCGAGCTACCTGGTCACCGACGCCACCCTGACCGTCGACGAACTCGTCGCGACCGACGACGCCGCGTTCACCGCGATCGCCCGGTTCCTGCTGGAGCACGACCTGGTCAAGCAGATCAGGTTCCAGCACCTCCCGCCGGGAAACCCGCTGCGCTGGCAGCTGGCGGACCTCCGCGCGGCCCAGCCGGTCGAAACGGACTGGCTCTGGGTGCGGCTGCTGGACATCCCGCGCGCGCTGACCGCCCGCGGCTGGTTCGCCGACGGTTCGCTGGTGCTCGACGTGACGGACCCGTTCCTGGAGGAGCACGGCCGGTACCAGCTGACGGTGCGGGACGGGAAGGCCGAGTGCGTGCGGACCGACCTGGAGCCGGACCTGTCGCTGGACGTGAGCGATCTGGCGTCGGTGTACCTGGGCGGGACGCTGCCGAGCGTGCTGGTGCGGGCCGGGCATGTCCGGGCGCACCACGGGGAAGCGGCTTCCCGGGCGGACGCGCTGTTCCGGTCGGACCGCATCCCGCACTGCGTGCAGTGGTTCTAAGCCAGCACCTCAGCCGCCAGCCGGCGGGCGTACTCGGCGTCCAGGCCGTCCGGGCGGAACAGGATCCGGTACATGATCGGCGCCACCACCCGGTCCATCACCGCTTCCGGCTCCGGTGCCGCCTCGCCCCGGGCAACCGCCCTGGCCAGGACCACTTCCACCTGGTCAGCGGCGTACGCCGAGCACTGGCCCGCGTTGCTCCCGTCCGGATCGCCGAGCAGCGCGTCCCGGATGTAGGCCCGTCCGGCCGGCGAGGACATCTCGTCCAGGAACAGCTCGGTCCACGCCGCCAGGTCCGCCGCCAGCGAGCCGTGGTCCTCCGGCGGCGCTTCCGGGCGCAGCCGTTCCACCGCGACGTCCGACAGGAGTTCCTGCAGGTCTCCCCAGCGCCGGTAGATCGTCGACGGCGTGACGCCCGCGCGCGCCGCGACCTGGGGCACGGTCAGCGCGTCCCGGCCCGATTCGGCGACCAGATCGCGGACCGCGGCGTGCACCGATTCCTGGACTCGCGCGCTGCGCCCGCCGGGCCGCACCATCCGCTTCTGGCTCACCGGGCCACTGTAAGCCGCGCCCGTTCCAGTGCGTGTCCGGTCCGCAGCAGCACCGCCTCTTCGTGCGGCCGGGCGAGCAGCTGCAGGCCGATCGGCATCCCTTGCGGATCGTCCCCGATCGGGAGCGTTAGCGCTGGTACCCCGGTGATATTCGCCGGGGCCGACAGCCGGACGTACGCGTCCGAGACCGCTTCGACGGTGCCGTCCGGCCAGGTGACCGTCTCCTGTCCGGCTGGCACGGCGGTCATCGGGACAGTCGGCGCGGCGAGCACGTCGATCCGCTCGAACAGCCGCGCCCACTCCTGCCGCATGAGGGTGCGGGCTCGTTGGGCGCGCAGGTAGTCCCCCGCGCTCATCAGCTCGCCGGCTTCGAGAAGGACGCGGACGTCCGCCGCGTACTGGTCGGGCACGGTGCGCAGGCTTCGCTCGTGGTACGCCGTGGCCTCGGGGACCATCAGGCCCCAATGCGTCGCCTGGAGGTAGCGGGTCATCGGGATCTCGACGTCGACCACCTCGGCACCGAGCGCGGCCAGCTGGTCGATGGCTTCGCGCACCGCGGCTTCCACCGCCGGGTCGATGTGGTCGAAGTAGTAGTTGACCGGCACACCGACGCGCAATCCGGTCAGGTCCCGGCCAATCCACGGGGTCGGTCCACTAAGGACGGACAGCACGAGCGCGGCGTCCTCGACGGTGCGGGTGATCGGGCCGACGTGGTCCAGCGACCAGGACAGCGAGGTCACGCCGTCGCGCGGGATGAGGCCGTAGGTCGGTTTCAGGCCGACGACCCCGTTCAGCGCGGCGGGCACCCGGATCGAGCCGCCGGTGTCGGTGCCGAGCGCGAACGTCGCCGCGCCCGCCGCGACCGCCACCGCGGAACCGCCGCTGGATCCGCCGGCGACGCGGGACGGGTCGCGGGCGTTGTGCGTTTGCGGGGTGGTGAGCCCGTAGGCGAATTCGTGCGTGTGGGTCTTGCCGAGGAGCACCGCGCCAGCGGCCTTGAGCTGGGCGGCGACGGTGCTGTCGTTCTCCGCGCGATGGCCGGCGCGGACCCGGGAGCTGGCGGACGTCGCGGTTCCGGCGACGTCGATCAGGTCCTTCAAGCCCATCGGGATGCCGTGCAACGGGCCGCGGATCGGCCCGAGTCCCGCCGCCTCGGCGCGGGCCCGCTCCGGGTCCACCGTGACGTAGGCGTGCAGCCGGGGTTCCACCTCGTCGATGCGGGTCAGGACGTCCTCGACCAGGTCGACCGGCGACACCCGCCGGTCCCGGATCGCGGCGGAGGCTTCGGCGAGGCTGAGGTCAGCGAGCGACATGACGCTCCTCCGGACGGTAGGTGGAAGCCGGTGGGGTGTCGCCGAAATCCAGGTCGCGCAGGACGGTCACCACGGAGTGGATGTGGTTGGCGACGGCGGCCACGCCGATATGCCGGGCCGCCTCGAGAGGCAGTCCGGCGCGGGCGGCCAGGCGGGCGGCCTCGTCGGGGGCGAGTTCGGACACGAGGACTCCTAAACGCTAAGTGTTTGCGTTAAGCGACAGTAGCCCGTAGTGTCGCTTAACGCAAACATGTTGCGTTAAGGAGGACCTGTGACCTGGACCATCGGCGACCTCACCGTGCACCGAATCGACGAGATCGAATTCCCCGCCGACACCGGCTCGTGGCTGCTGCCCGCCGCGCCGGCCGGGATTCGCCTGCACAGCCACAGTTTCGCGTTCGAGAAGGACGGGATGAAGATCCTCGTGGACACCGGCGTCGGCAACGGGAAGACCCGCGCCAACCCGGTGTGGCACGGCCTCGAAACCGGCTACCTGGACGCGCTGACCGCCGCCGGGTTCGCGCCGGACGACGTGGATCTGGTGCTGCTCACCCACCTGCACACCGACCACGTCGGCTGGAACACCCGCGAGCAGGACGGCGAATGGGCGCCGACGTTCCCCTCCGCCCGCTATGTCACCGCCCGGGCCGAACGGGAGTTCTGGGCCGGGTACGCGATGGACGAACCGCGGCGGCAGATGTTCGAGGATTCCGTGCTGCCGGTGGAACGCGCGGGACTCCTGGACCTGGTCGACGTGCCCGCCGACGGGGTGGAGATCGTGTCCGGCGTCCGGTTGCGGCCCACGCCCGGCCACACCCCGGGGCACGTCTCGATCGAACTGGCCAGCTCCGGCGAAACCGCGCTCATCACCGGGGACGCGGTGCATCATCCGGTGCAGTTCGCGCATCCGGAGATCGGCGCTTCGGTGGACATCGACCCAGCGGAGTCCGAAAAGACCCGCCGCCGCCTCCTGGCCGAACTGGCCGACTCGGAGACTCTCGTACTAGGCACGCACTTCGCCCCACCCACCGGCGGCCGCCTGGTGTCACACGGCTCCGGCTACCGGTTCGTGGAAGGTCCGTGAAGGGAACCCTGGGGGAATCAGAGTCCCTCAGGGTTCCCCTCACGGACGTCAGGCGAGGTGACCGGGCAGGCCCGCGACGGCCTCGCTGATCGCCGCGTCGAAGGCGTCCGCCAGCGAGTCCGGCGAGATTTCCGTGCTGTACACGACGATCGACCGGCCTGGGTCGATCTCCAGGACGTCCACGGTGCCCAGATGCTCGGTGATCGGGAGATCGCCGCCGGTCACCCGGTACTGCAGCCGCCGCCGGGCCGGGTCGTGCGTGACGACGGCTTCCTCCAGCGCCGAGCCGTCGCCCAGGACCACGGTGCGCTGCCGCGTGTCGCCGGTGGAGGACTTCATCGACGGGAACCAGCCGGCGACGGCCGCGGCATCGCCGACCACCTGCCAGACCGCGTCGGCGGGAGCGTCGATCAGGACGTGCGAACGAAGGCTGGCCATCAGCTGTCCGCGAAGAGCTTGCCCGCGCGGGCCCAGTTCGCGGTGTCGACGTCGGTGAACACGATGCCGACCGATTCCGGGGCGCACTTCCCGATCCGGCAGATCTCGCGGGTCAGTACCTCGGCCAGCTCGCGTTTCTGCTCGACGGTGCGGCCGGGGAACCAGTCGATCTGAACGTGCGGCATGAAAACTCCTTGTCAGCTAAGGGACTCAGCGGCGAGCTGAGTGCGGGTGCGGTAGTCGCGGCGGAGGGACAGGGCCTCGTCCAGATCGACCGCGACGAACCGGGTCTTGGTGTTCGGCGCGGACTGCGCCACCAGGTCCAAGTCTCCACTGAGGACAGTGCCGACCATCATGTACCCGCCGCCGGACACCGCGTCGCGGTGCAGGATGATCGGTTCGACGCCACCGGGAACCTGGATCGAACCGATCGGATAAGGCGCGTCCACGATGTTCGACGGGTCCTGTCCGGCCCCGAACGGCGGTGTGCGCGGTTTGGTCTCCAATTGCCCGCCCTGGTACCGGAATCCGACACGATCGGCGACCGGGGTGAGCGTCCATTCCGTGTCCAGGAAGGTCGCGCGGCCCGCGTCGGTGAGCACGTGGTCGTAAAGCCCCATCACGACCCGGACTTCGATTTCCTTCGACAACGCCGGGCGCAAGGATTCCGGCAGCGAACACCCGGGGACACCAGCGCCGGTGCCGATGGGAATAACGTCTCCGGCGACCAACGGAGCACCGCTGATCCCGCCGAGCTTGCCCAGTCCGTAAGTGGATCGGCTGCCCAGCACCAACGGCACATCGATGCCGCCGCTCACCGCGATATACGCGCGAGCGCCGCGTTTGCAGAACCCGAAGGTGAGGACGTCGCCCGCATTAACCGCGAACGCTTCCCACAACGGCCGTTCTTCGCCGTTCACCTTCGGCGGCAACTCGGCGCCGGTGATCGCGATGACGGTGTCCTCGGTGAAATGCAGCTCCGGTCCCATATAGACACACTCAAGCGCGGCTTCGCCGGGATCGTTGCCCACCAGGCGGTTCGCGACCGAGTACGAGTACTGGTCGAGCGCGCCCGAGGGCGGGATGCCGACGTCGTAATAGCCGTTGCGGCCGGCGTCCTGGATCGTCGTGGCCAGTCCGGGCTGGCGGACCTCAATCGGCACGGAGCACCTCCATCAGTCCCGCGGTGAAGCCGTCCGGGTCGTCGAGGTACTCGCGCAGCCCGAAGTCGACCGGGCGCGAACGGATCCGGAACGTCCCGGCCTCGACCTCCTTGACGTGGTCGTCGTAGGCGTCCCGGTCGATCGGCTTGAACCGCACGATGTCGCCGGGCCGGAAGAACACCATGAAATCGCCGAAGTCCGGAAGCTCCTGGCCAGGGTCGTAAATCGGCGCGGGTGTGATGCCGAACATCTGGTACCCGCCTGCCCCGCGAACCGAGTAAATACAGCTGAAGCAGCCGCCGTACCCCACTGTCTGCTTAGGAGTGTCCGTGCGCGGCCGCAGGTATTTCGGCACGACGATCTGCCGTTCCCGGGGCACCATCTGGTACATGAACGGCAGCCCGGCGACGAATCCCACCATCGAGACGAACCACGGCGCGCCGCTGTGGGCCGCGATGAATTCCTCCGGCCCGGCGTATCCGTTGATCCGCGCGGCGTATTCGATGTCGGTCGCGTCCGGATCCTGATGCCGGTCGCGGAACCGCATCAGCGTCTCGGTGGTCCAGGGATCCTGGTACAGCACCGGAATCTCGACCACGCGAGTGGCGAGGCTGAAATCCGCCGCGTCGCCGACCTTCTCCTCGATGTCGCGCAACTGCGCCATCAAAGCGCGCGGTTCGATGACGTCCGGGTTGTACCGGACCTGATAGGACGCGTTCGCCGGGCAGATCTCCACGACGCCCTCGGGCCGGTTCTCGCGCAGCGACGTGGTGATCGCCATCGCGCGGAAATTGGCCTGCAGGCTCATTTCCTCGGCCAGCTCGACGAAAATGTGCTCGTCTCCGCCCCAGCTGTACCGGGCGGGGGTCGCGCCGCTCATGCGCCCGCCTCCGCTCGCCGGATCAGCCATTCTTCGAGCGTCCCGGTGGTGAACGCGCCGTCGGCGAACCATTGCTGCCCGAGGAGTTCGACGAGCAGCGTCGTGGTGGTGGGAACGCCTTCGACGACCAATTCGGACAGTGCCCGCTTCGCCCGGCGCAACGCGGTCGGCCGGTCGTCGCCCCACACGATCACCTTGGCCACCAAGGAATCGTAGAACGGCGGGACCTGGCTCCCCGGCGCGAGCCACGTGTCGGTACGGACCCACGGCCCGCCCGGCAGCCGCACGTCGCCGATCTTTCCGGGCCCGGGAAGGAAATTCCGCTCCGGATCCTCGGCGCACACCCGGAATTCGACGGCGTGGCCGCGTTTGGTCACGTCCGACTGCTGGAACCGCAACGGTTCCCCGGCCGCGATCCGCAATTGCTCGGCCACCAGGTCGATGCCGGTGATCAATTCGGTGACCGGGTGCTCGACCTGGATCCGGGTGTTCATCTCGATGAAGAAGAACTCGCCGGAGTCGTCGTCCACCAGGAACTCGCAGGTGCCCGCGCTGCGGTAGCCGACCTCCTTGCACAGCCGCACCGCCGCGGCCGTCATCTCGGCCCGGATCCGCTCGTCGATGCCCGGCGACGGCGCCTCCTCGACCACCTTCTGCCGCCGCCGCTGCAGCGAACACTCGCGCTCGAAGACGTGCACCGTTTCGGAACCGTCGCCGAGCACCTGCACCTCGACGTGCCGCGCGGCTCGCACGAACCGCTCCAGGTACATCCGCCCGTCGCCGAACGCGCTCGCCGCCTCGCCGGAAGCCTGCGGGAACGCGACCTTCAGCTCGGCTTCATCCGCGACCACCCGGATCCCGCGGCCGCCGCCGCCCGCCGCGGCCTTGAGCATGATCGGATACCCGATCTCGCCCGCCGCGGTGACCGCTTCGGCCACATCGGACACTCCGCCGGGCGTCCCGGGCACCGTCGGCACCCCGGCCGCCTGCGCGACCTGCCGTGCCCGGACCTTGTCGCCCATCTGCTCGATGACCGACGCCTCCGGGCCGACGAACGTCAGCCCCGCGTCCGCCACCGCGGCCGCGAACGATGCGCGCTCGGACAGGAAGCCGTACCCCGGATGCACCGCGTCCGCCCCGGATTCCTTCGCCGCGGCGAGAATCGCGTCCGCCACCAGATAGCTCTTCGTCGCCGGGGCCGGGCCGATCGGGACGACCTGGTCGGCGAGCAGCGCGTGCGCGGCGCTGCGGTCGGCCTCGCTGACGACCGCGACCGTCTCGATCCCGAGATCGTTGGCCGCGCGGATGATCCGGACCGCGATCTCGCCGCGATTGGCGATCAGCACCCGTTTCATGCGTCCACCTCGAGCACTACCAGCGGCTGGCCCGCGTCGACGACCGCCTCGGCGTCGGCGGCGAACTCCACCACGGTCCCGGCCGCGCCCGCAGGCACCGGGTAGAAGGACTTCATCACCTCGACCAGCCCGACCGTGTCCTCCGCGCCGACCTGCTGGCCGGGCTTCACGAAATCCGGGCTGTCCGGATCGGGCTTGCGGTAGAAGACCCCGGGAATGGGCGAAACCACTTCGAGACGGGACATCAGCGTCACCTCGCACTCGGTAGGGACAAGTTCGGAGTTCAGGTCAGGTAGGGCGTCAGCGCATCATGCACGCTTTTTGCCAGATCCACCGCGCCAGGAGTGTCCGAGTGCACGCAGACGCAGTCCGCGCGCATCGGGATGTCCTGACCGTCCACAGAGGTCGCGAGCCCCTCGGTCACCGCCCGCACCGACCGTTCGGCGGCGATCGCCGGGTCATAAGCGACGTGCTCGCGGGTGATGATGAGCGAACCGTCGGCGCGGTAGTCGAGATCGGTGTAGTACTCGGCGATGAAGCCCTGGCTTCGCTTGCCCCACACCTTTTCGTGCACGGTATTCGCCATGCCCATCAACGGCACGTCGAACACATCGGCCGCCTCGGCGATCGCCCGCGCGACCGTCTCGTCCCGCGAGGCCAGTCCGTACAGCGCGCCGTGCGGCTTGATGTGGTTGAGCGGCATGCCGTGCTCTGCCAGGAATCCAGTCAGCGCACCGACCTGGTACACGACTGCGGCGGTGAGTTCTTCGGGCTCCATCTTCAGCTCCCGCCGGCCGAACCCGTCGCGGTCTGGGAACGACGGATGAGCACCCACCTTCACCGAATGCTCGTGCGCCAGCGCGACCGTCCGCCGCATGACGACCGGGTCGGCGGCGTGGTATCCGCAGGCGACGTTCGCGACCGTGATGTAGGGCATGATGCCCTCGTCGTCCCCGCAGCGATAGATGCTGTAGGCCTCGCCCATGTCGCAGTTGATGGCAACCATGAGTGCTGTTCCTTGTCTTTTCTCAGAAATCCGTCAGGAATGCGCGATCTTCGGGGTGTCCCCGTCGGGGTCGACGTAGACGTCGTCGCCCTCGAGCCGCACCGGGTACCGCGCGAGCTGCGCGTGGCCGGGGTTGATGCCCTGGCAGGTCGCGAGGTCGAACGTCCACAGGTGGCTTTTGCACATGAGGGTCTTCTTGTCCAGCTCGCCCTCGACCAGTTCGACCTGCTGGTGCGGGCAGATCGCCTGGGTCGCGACGACCTCGCCGCCGTCGAGGTGGGCGATGAGCACCTCCTTGTCCCCCACCTCGAACGACTCCATGTCGCCTTCCCAGACGTCGTCGAGGCTGCACACCCGCACGTAGCCCATGCGGAAGCTCCTTTCTCAGCTGAACCGGTCGAAATGGAGCCGGTCGGCGGCCAGCCCGCCGTCGAGCACCAGCGCGCGGGCGAGCGCGTCGGTCATCGCGGGCGGCCCGGCGGCGTAGTAGGTGAAGTCAGTCAGCGTGTCGCCCAGTTTCGCGACCACGGCCTCGTGCACGAATCCTTGGTGCGACCCGGAATCCGCCGAGTCCGGTTCGGACACTGCAGTGTGGACATGGAGGGCACGCAGCCGGCGTTGCGCCATCGCCATTGCTTCCGGAATGTGCAAATCGCGTTCTGCGCGGCCACCGCAGAACAAATGGACAGTTCGCTCGCCCGCGTCGGCCTGAGCGGCCGCGCCGAGCACGACGCTCGCCATCGCACCGAGTCCGGAACCTCCTGCGACACAAACGATGTCGCGGCCGTCGCCGGCGCGGTAGTACGCCTGGCCGTAAGGTCCGTCCAGTTCGATCGTCTCGCCAAGGTCCAGCCCGTCGAACAGGATCGACGTCGCTTTCCCGCCCGGCGACCGTTTGACGACGAATTTCCATTCCCGCTGGCAGTTCCCGAGATTGCTCATCGAGTACGCGCGTTCGATGCCGCTGGGGAAGCCGAGCATCGCGTACTGTCCCGCGCTGAACGCGGCGTGCTTTTCCGCGGTGAACACGAATTCGGCCATGTCGTGGGTGAGCCGGTGCACCTCGCGCAGCTCCGCGCGCTGCCGGATCGGCCGGTGCGGCGCGGGTTCCGGCACCGAAGCGAGGTCGACCGCGCAGTCGCTGACCGGTTCGCTCTGGCACGCCAGCCGCCGCCCCTTGCGCCGGTCGCGGGCGCTGAGCCCGGAAGCCTCCGCCCAGCGCGTGCGGACCTCGCCTTCGAGCAGCTCGTACCGGCAGCTTCCGCAGGCTCCGCTGTTGCACTCGTAGCTGAGGCCGACCCCCGCGCGGAGGGCGGCACGCAGCAGCGTGTCGCCCTCCGCGCAAGGAAAGCGAACGCCGGTCCCCCGCAGGAGGACTTGGTGTTCGGTCGTCATGGCCGGTTCAGCCTCCGATGCCGAGCTGCCGCTGGAACGCCCGGACCGCGCCGATCGCGTTCTCCGCCGCTTCGGCGTTTTCCGCCACCTCCGCGCCGTACGCCTCGATCGCGGCGACCGCGAGCGGCTGCCACTTCGCGACCCACTCGCGCAGCCGCGGCACATTCGAGTCCACTTCGGACATCTGCTTGACCAGCGCTTCGGTCCAGCGGCGCGAACGCTCGCTGTCCCGCAGCGCCGACTCGGCCAGCAATGCGTGCAGCACGTCACCGTGCCGCCGGGCGCTCACGCCGAGCTGGCGCAGCACGATCTCGTCGAGCGCGGGCTTGGCCACCACGTTGAGCGCGACGAACGCCTCGGCCCAGTCGAAAGTGGTCAGCTGCCGCTCCATCAGCTCACGGAAGCCTTGCCAGGCAGGAAGTTCCTCCCACAGCTCGCGTTCGCGCTCGCCGAACCCGGCGGTCGGATGGGCTTGGCGCAGCTCCGCGGTTCGATAGGCCACATTGGACAGCCAGCGCAGCGAGTCGGCCGCCTGGAACGCCGCACAGTTGGCGATGGTGCTGGCCGGGGCCATATGCACGAGGTACGCGCTGGCCATCTGCACGGTGTGCAGCAGGTACCGGCTCGGCGTGTACAGCTGCGCCAGCATCGCGACCCACTCCGGCGAGAGACCGCGGTCGTGGCCCTCGGCGTCGTGCTGGTCGAGCAGGCCGTCCACATAGGACTCCTGGCCGTCCTGGAGGATGTTGTACGTGCGGTACACCAGCTCGTCCGGGTCGCGGAAGGCGTTCCAGTCCGGATGCGTGATCGGGCTCTGGTTGCGGTAGCGGCGGTAGAAGTCCGCCATGAAGCCGGTGTGCCCGACGTCCCACGGCTGTTCCGGGTCGCGGGTGTGCCACAGCAGGTTGGTGGAGACGATCTCGTACTCGCTCGGCTTGCGCCGGCGGGCGGCGAGGTGCCCCCAGGTCTTGAGCGGCTTGAGCGGGGTGCTCACGACAGGGCCTCCTTGCGGGCGGAAGTGCCCAGGTAGAAGCGGAAGACGTCGCCGCCGGTCTCGATCCGCCCGACGAACGAGGGCATGATCAGTTCCAGTTCGGACATCTTGAACGGGCGGCCGAGTTCCTCGGCGATGGTCTCGCGGCGCAGGACGCATTCGCCGCCCTCGACCTCGACCCGCACGTACGAGCCGCGGTCGCGGATGTCCACCCGGCGGCCGGGATTGTCGGTCACGGCGGCGTCGGCGACGGCGCGCGCCACCTCGCCGACCTGGAGAACCGGGCCGACCGGGTCGGCGATGGGCTCGGCGCTGGGTTCGGTGCTGCTCATCCGGTCCTCCTCACTCGAAATAGACTTCGACGCATTCGGTCGGCCCGAGGCCGGCCGCCGCGACGGTGCTGGCGCGCTCGAACGGCTGCGCGTCGCCCTGGCGGCGCACCCGCAGAGTCCGGCCGGGCTGGTCGGGCACGTGGACGCCGACCGAGTTCCCGGCCGCCGCGGCGGCGAGTTCGTCCATCGTGTGCTCGCTGTCCGCGGGGAGCAGCTTGAGCACGAAGTCGCCGTCGAAGTGCACGGCGAGCGGAATGGTGGCCATCAGCGTTCCTTTCAGCCGGCCTTGACGAGTTGCTTGCGGTAGGTGTCGACCCAGGAGAAGCCGTGCGCGTCGTCGCCGCCGGGGCCGACCGAGCCGAGCCCCATGTACTCCAGGACGCCGCCGAGGTCCGCGGGCTGGATCTCGCCGCCGAGGAACCGGTCGACCAGGTTCTTGTGGTGCCGGTAGCGCTCCGGGTCGTCCTCGAAGATCCACTTGTCCACTTCGGACGCGAAGTGGTAGCGCCGTCCTTCGTGGACCAGCGAGATGTCGCGCAGCGTCTGGGAAGGCGTGCCGACGATCGGCAGCTGCGAGACGTTGCAGATGATCGGCAGCGTGCCCGGCACCGTCTTTTCCGGACGGTCGTTGGCGAAGTTGTCGATCAGGACGTCCCACACCTTGCCGAAGGTGCCGTTCCAGCCGGGGTACTTCTCCTCCAGCCAGTCGCGCTCCTCCGGGCTGACGCCCGCCGCCGGGTCCCACCACAGCGTCGGCCGCCACGAGTAGGTGCCGAGGTGCTGGCCGTGGTGGTGCTCGGAGATGTCGCGCAGGAAAATGTCCCAGTACCACGGTTTGGAAAGCCCGAGGTCCTCCAGCGAGCGCATGAACTGGGTGACGATCCACTCCTCCATGAATTCCTTGAAGGACGCCTCGCGCACGTCCAGCGGGACGTAGTAGTCCATCGGAATCCCGGACAGAATGGTGAACAGCCGGTAGGACCGCCAGAACGCGATGTCGATCTTCTTCTGCGCCTCGTCCTTCTGGCCATTCTCGATCAGCATCTGCAGCAGCGGCGTGCCGAGCTGCGCGTGCCGGGCCTCGTCGGACTGGATGCTCTGGATCAGCTTGGAGAACGTGAAGTCGCCGGCTTTCGCGGCGTCGCCGGAAAGCCCGATGAACTGCAGGTTCGTGAAACCGGTCTCGAAGGAGAAGTTCGCGAAAATCGAGGTCGAGACGGCGTCGCGGGTCATCATCACGTCGTCGAAGAAGTGCCGCGCGCCGAGCGTGACCCAGTTGTCGGTGAACATCGCCGCGTGCGACCACTCGAACTGGCGGTCCTTGTTCACGTACTCGTGCGGGAAGTACAACTGGATCTGGCCGTGCCGGATCTCGTCCAGCATCCCGAACGTCGCCATGTTGCGCATGCCAGGGGCCTTCGACCACCGCACGAACCGCGACTCCTGGAACGACGCCCCGTACTCCACGAGCGCGACCGCCGCGTAGTGCTCCTTGAGAATGGAAATCCAGCCCGGATCGGCCTTATTGTAGAGATCGGCACGCTCCAGCGCCGCCTTCACCGAATACGCCCCGGCATCCTTCTGCCGCTGAATGTCGACGTATTCGCGATAACTCACCTTGTACGGCTCGTCATAAGTCGCCCACACCTCGTCGGGCAACCCCTCGCCGCCGGACAACTCCGGCGGGAACAACTCCGCTTCGCTGACGTAACGCGGAGTCCATTGAGTGTCGCGAGCGATGTCGTACCACTGTGCTCGGTCCAGCAGAGCCATTGCGGGTGCTCCTTGTGGTTTTTAGCTGCCGTGCTCGGAACCCAGCGGCCCTTCGCCGCCGGGGTAGACGAAGGACATGGCCGGGGCGTAGAACCCGAATGTCACCTGCAAAGGATGGGCAGGCCGCAACCGGTAGGCAGGGTGTTCCTTGTCGAGAAACTCGAAGGATTCGACCGCGAATTCCTCCGCGATGTCAGCAACGTAGGCATACCGCCCGCTGACAAACTCACCACCACGACTGGTGATGTACCGCAACTGCCCGGTAACCCGCTGCGGCGTGCCGATCGTGAGACGCGCGGTAGTCCGGATAATGGGCCGCCCCTCGACGACCGTCGTTGCGACCAGCCGATCCCCGTCGAGATCAAGCGTCGTCTCCCCCGGTGCACCGGCCGGAACACCGTGCTCCCGGGCATAACGAATCATCGGCTCGGAGCTGTTGTGGTAATCGGTCCACCACCGCCCCGGAACGCCCGCCTCAGTGTCCAAGCCGGACAGATTCACGCCGAGATAGGTCAGGGAGTATGCGCCGAACGCGTCGTCCCCGTCGCTGGCCGACGTCTGCGCGTCCCCCTCGACCACATACTGGTTGATGTAGCACGAGCGATCAGCAGCCGGCGTAAGTCCCGCCGGCACCAGATCGGCGACAGCGTCCGGATCCTCGGGTACCCACACCAGGTAGAGAGTCCGAGACCCGGTCACCAGCTGCGGCGGATGCAGCGACGTGCCCATAGGGGTGCCTCCAGTTCACCGTTGAACTTCCCCGCCCCAGCACACCCCGGAGCGGTTGCCCCAAAGACTGCGCGACGCACCCCGGAGCAGGTAGTGCGCAAGTTGGACAACAACCCCGCCAGAGATGCCAAACCGGAGCACCCACCCACATCAACGCAGGTCAGCACCCTTCTGTCGCCGCCGGTAATGATCTCCCCGTCACCGTCTGAATCCGTCAAGGAGCCCCGCCGCCGTGAGGGCCACCTTCACGGACTCTGATTCCCTCAGGGTTCCCCTCACAGCCCTCCCCGCGCCCAACGGTCCGTGAGGGCCACCTTCACAGACCCAGATTCCCTCAAGGAGTCCTTCACGGACCGCACCCGCCCGCCGAAGCGCCCCAATGTGGCATTCGGTGCATCCCACGCACCCAATGTGGCATTCGTTGCGTCAGACGCACCCAATGCCACATTGGGGCGCTAGCCCCACCCCTCACCAAACCGCCGCCAACGCACCCGCCCCACCAAAGCACCCACACTCCCCCGCACCCCGATACGAAGCCCACATGCGGACGGCGGGTGCTTGTCAAGGCATCTTTCCCGCCTTGACAAGCACCCGCCGTCCGTCATCACAATTGGCTTCGGGGTGCCTCTCAACCAGACAGGGCGCAATGTCGCCGCCAGGCGACGAGCCCCGACCTCACAACTGATCATCCAACTGCAACGCGATCCACAACTCCGCCCGCACAGCCGGGTCGTCCACCTCCCTCCCCAATGCCTCCGCCACCTTCCCCATCCGATACCGCAACGTATGCCGGTGAATCCCCAACGCCGTAGCCGAAGCATCCGACTGCCCGTTATGCGCCAAGAACGTCCGCAGCGTATGCCGCAAATCGATCTTCGCCGACCCAGTCTTGTCCGTAACCGGCTCCAGCAACGCCCGAGCCCACCCTCGCACCTCGTCATTATCCAAAAACCGCATCAACCCACTAGTAGCCACATCCCCCGCACAAGTCAGCACCCCCGCATCCCCCGGCGAACTGGTAAACACCGACCGCACCTGCTCCCAAGCAACCGCCAACTCCCCAGGCGAAGTCGGATCGCTAACCGCCCCCCGAGCCAACGGAATCCGCCGCAACAAGGCTTCCAACGTCCGCGTATCCCCCTCGGCAGGCGGCATCAGCACCACCACCCGCCCTCGCTCCCACTCCGCCACCAACGCCCGCAAACTCCGCAACCCGTGATCCCCCTCGGCATGCTCAAGCAACTCCCGCTCATGCCCCGACGGAACCCCCAGAATCGCGACCCGCAAATCCCCTTCCGGAAAGTCGGTATCCAACGCCTCCCCAATAGACGTAGCCAGCCCGACATCCCCGCCCACCGCGGCCTTGAACACCGCCAGCCGATGCCGCCGCTCGCTGTCCAGCACCCCGCGCGCGCTATGCAACTCCGCGCACAACAACGACACCGCGGTAGTAACAATCGCCTGCTCAGCAGTAGTAAGCGGAGTAGACCGCCCCACCACCAAAAACCCCTGCACCCGCCCGCGCACCGCCAACGGCAGCACCACGACCGACTCCCCCGCGATAGTCATGCTCAAACTCGCCGAATTGGCCCGGTCCCGCAGCCGGGGCAACTCGATCCGCACCCGCGCCACATGCATCCGCGCCGCCGGCACCCCCGCCCGATACCCGCCCCCGGCGTCCAGCAGCAACGTCCATCCCCGCACCGCTTTCGCCAGCCGCTCGGCGATCGCCCGCGCCGAGTACGGCGACAACGAAGCCCGCGTCAAATCCCGCTGCGCCGAAACCGCGTAATTCAGCTCCCGCTGCCGCTCGTCCGACAGGTGCCCGGCGACAAGTCGGCTCAACGCGGCGAAGCGCGTCGTCGCCGGAATCGCCAGCACCGGCAGCCCCGCCTCGCTGGCAGCCTCGACCAGCGGCCCCGGCACGTTCTGATAAAACGAACTGGCCCCGAACCCCAGCGCCACCGCACCGCCCGCCACGAGCCGGTCGACGTACTCGCGGCTGGCCGCCTCCCCCAGCGCGAGCCGAGACCCGGTGGTGAGCACGAGTTCGCCGCCTTCGAGATACGGCGACGGATCGGGCAGTTCGCTGATCAGCGCCCAGGTGACCGCCCGGTCGAGCGCGCCGGGCGCACCCTCCGCAGCGAGCGCGAGACCGTGTTCGCCGCGTTCGAGCAGCATCTGGACCGTAAGCGGCATGGTGTCTCCCGGGGACGGATCCGGCGGCCGGAAGTCTAACCGCGACTCCGGTCCGCCGCCGGGCGATCTCCACCCGGACGAACCAAGGCGCTGGACAAACCCCGGCCCCGATGGGTAGAAACCGTCCCCATCGGACCACTCCGCCCGCGGATGTCCGGCGGCACAACGGAAAGAGATCTCGATGCCCGCACCCGCCCCGTCCCGGCCGGACGTCACGTACCGGACCGCGGGCGATCGCGCGCTGCTCGTCGAGTACGGGCCGCCGCTGCCGGTCGACCTCGGGCTCAATTTCTTCGCGCACGCCTCGGCCCGGCATCTGGACGAGAATCCGGTGCGCGGCATCCTGGAAGTCGCGCCGGGACTGCGTTCGCTGCTGGTGCACTACGACCCGGAAACGATTCAGCACGACGCGGTCATCGCCGCGCTCGACCGGCTGCACCGGGACATCCCCGAGCCCGGTTCGCTGGTGCTGCCGAGCAGGCGGGTGAAACTCCCGATCGCGTTCGACGATTCGACGTCGCGGGAAGCCGTGGAGCGCTACCAGATCACCACGCGCCCGGACGCGCCGAACGCCGTCGACGGCAACAACGTCGACTATCTCGTGCGCTCGAACGGCCTGCCGAACCGCGAGGCGCTGTATTCGCGGATCCTGGAATCCGAGTGGTGGAACGCGTTCACCGGTTTCTACCCTGGGCTGCCGTCGCTGCTTCCCCTCGACCCGCGTTCCGAACTGGTCGCCCCGAAATACAATCCGGCACGGTCCTGGACTCCCGAAGGCGCGGTCGCGTTCGGCGGCCCGTGCCTCGTGATCCATCCGATCGAATCGCCGGGCTCGTACCAGCTTTTCGGCCGTACGCTGCCGATCTGCGACCTCGTCCGCCGCCCGCGCGCGCACCGGGCGGACCCCATCGTGATCCATCCCGGCGACCGGATTTCCTTCTACCGCGTCGAAGAGGCGGAATTGATCGAACTGCGCAGGCAGGTGTTCGAGGGCCGCTACGACTACGACATCGAACCCGGCCGGTACGCTGTCGCCGACCATCTCGCCGTGCAAGCCGATCCGGCTGTCGCGACCGAGGCGGCCAAACGCCGCGCGGACCGCGCCGCCGCGCAGGAACTGGTGAAAATCCCGTGAATCAGACCGCGGCACTGGAAGTGCTGGAACCCGGGCTGCAGACGACCGTGCAGGACTTTCCGGGCCGGCGCGGCAGGCAGTCATTGGGTTTCTTCCCTTCCGGACCGGTCGATTCGCTCGCTTTCCGTCTCGCGAATCTGCTGGTCGGCAACCGCCCCGGCGCGGCCGCGCTGGAAATCCCGCTCGGCCGTTTCCAAGCGGGCGTCCTCGCCCCCGGCCGGATCGCCGTCACCGGCCCGGAAACCTCGGTCACCCTGAACGGATCGCCGGTCCCGCAATGGGAATCGGTTCCGGTGGAAACCGGCGACGTCCTGGCGTGCGAGGTGCTGCGCGGGCCCGGGCACCGGCTGTACCTGGCGCTGTCCGGAGGCATCGCGGTGCCGGAAGTATTCGGTTCGCGCTCGACATTCCTGCTCGCCGGAATCGGCGGCCTCGACGGCCGCGCACTGGAGCGCGCGGACATTCTCGACACCTTCCCGTCTTCTCCTTCCCGGCCGCGCCGCCTCCCGGTTTCCCTGCGCCCGACGTACCCCGCCGCCTGGGAAATCGAAATTCTCCGCGGCCCGCACGCCGATCCCGATTTCCTGACCGCGGCGGATTTCTCCGACTTCCTCGCCGCGTCGTGGCGCTGCGACCTGAGTTCGGACCGGGTCGGCATCCGGTTCAACCCGCACCGCTTCCGCTGGGCCCGCCCGTCCGGCGACGTGGCGGGCGGGCACCCGTCGAACATCCTGGACTCCAGCTATCCGCCCGGCGGCATCCTCGCGTACGGCGACGTGCTCACCGTGCTCGGCCCGGACAGCAACACCTCCGGCGGCTTCGCGGTGATCGCCACCGTCGCGTCGGCGTCGCTGTGGAAGGTCGGGCAGCTCCGCCCGGGCCGGGACACCGTGACGTTCCGGGAAATCGACCTCGGCCAGGCGGCGGCGCTCACCGCGCATGTCAATCAGCTGCTGGACATCAAGGCGCTGTCTTGAGTTTCGCTTCGCGGTGCAGGGTGTCCCCTTCGCTCAGCGCGGCCATGATCGCCTGATGATCCATGACCCGGCCGAAACCGCGCCGCATCGTGCGGAGGGTGGCGCGCTGCGCTTCGGCATTGTCGGTCGCATTGACGTCCGAGCCGAACACGATGTGATAACCGAGGAAGTACCCGGTTCGGGCAGTGGATTCGCAACAGAAATTAGTGAGCGTCCCGCACACGATCAACGTCCGGACTCCTTGGCACCGCAACGCGTAGTCAAGATCCGTACCCGCAAAGGAATCGTATGTGTGCTTCGCGGAAATCACGCGCTCGTCGTCCCGTGGCTTCAGCCCGTGGTACAGCTTGGCTCCAGGCGTTCCCTCCGCGATCGCGCCGTTCGCGATCGGCGGCCAGAAAGCCGGGAAATCGTGCGCGACATCCGGGGCGATCGTGTGCTCGGTGTACAGCACCGGCACCCCGGCCGCCCGGCACGCCTCGATCAGCGCTTGTACCCGGGGCAGCTGCCGGTACGCCTCCGGCACCCGCATCGGCCCGTCCGGGCCGACGAAATCCTCCTGGAGGTCCACCACGATCAGCGCGCATTCCTCGGGCTTGATCTCGAACGCCCAGTGCTTGTCCGTGTCGTAGTCCGCGTCCGCGGCGGCGATCTGCTCCCGCTCGCCGTCGAGAAGGTCCTCCTCGCCGCGGCCGTAAGCGTTCAGATACTCATTCAACGGGTGCACGAACTTCCTCCTTCTCCGCTGCGTTCCCAGCCAGGTCCACCGACTTCGTCTCCTTCGAAATCAACGAGGCCACCAGCGAAATCAAGCCCATCACCGCCAGATAAACGCCGATCGCGTACCCGGTGCCGAACTTCGCGTACAACCCGATCGCGATGATCGGCGCGAGCGAACCGGCCAGCACCGACGCCAGGTTGTAGGCCAGCGACACCCCGGAATACCGCACCTCAGTCGGGAAAAGCTCGGCGAAGAACGCCCCGATCACCGAACTGTAAGCGGCGAAGATCAGCAGCCCGCCGGCCACCGCTACCATGATCAATCCGGGATTGCGCGTATCGACCAGCGCGAAAAACACAAACGCCCACACGATCGTCGCCACCGAGGCGATTACATAGATCGGCCGCCGCCCGACCCGGTCGGCCAGCAGGGCGAACAGCGGGATCGTCACCACCGCGCACGCCTGCCCGACCAGTACCGCAGTCAACCCGACCGAACTGTCCATTTTGAGCACAGTCGTGACATAGGTGATCACGAACAACGAGAACAGATAGAACCCGGCGTTCTCCCCGAAACGCGTCGCGGCGGCGAGCAGCACACTGCGCCAATGTTTGCGGACCACCACTCCGGCAGGCAGACCCTTGGGCTTCGGTGCTTCCTTGAACAACGGAGTTTCCGCGACATAAAGCCGAAGCCACAAGCCGATCAGCACCAGGATCGCGGACAGTCCGAACGCGATCCGCCAGCCCCACGACAGGAACTGCGCTGACGGCATCACCGAGCCGAGCACCGCCAGCACCCCGGCGGCGAGCAGATTCCCCAGCGGCGGCCCGACATTCGGCCACGAGGACCAGAACGCCCGCCGCGCGCTGCCGCCGTGTTCGGACACCAGCAGCACTGCCCCGCCCCACTCGCCGCCGAGCGCGAAGCCTTGCACCAACCGGCACACGACGAGCAGCAACGGCGCGAGAACGCCGACCGCTTCGTAAGTGGGCAAAAGCGCGATCAAGAACGTCGAAGCGCCCATCAACAGCAGACTGGCGATCAGCGTCGACCGCCGTCCTTTGCGGTCGCCGAGGTGGCCGAGCACCACCGCGCCGAGCGGCCGCGCGAGGAATCCCACCGCGTACGTGGCGAAAGCCAGCACCGTGCCGACCAACGGGTCATGCGAAGGGAAATACAGTTTGTTGAAGACCAAAGTGGACGCGGTGCCGTACAGAAAGAAGTCGTACCATTCGACGGCGGTGCCGGCGAGGCTCGACGCCGCCACCACCCCCAGCCGCGTGTGCGGGTGTTTTCTGTTACGTTCGCGAGAGGTATCAGCCATTTCGGCTCCTGTAGTCGGAGGGTCCGTGACGCGGATGCAGTGCTGGTGCCGGAAGCCTCGGTGGCTGTTGGCGCAGCCACCGAGGCGTGTTCCCCCCTGGGAAGACCTCAGAAGAACCAGTGCACGGGCTCGTTGGCCCGGTCGGCGAGGTCCGCGAACCGTCCCCCGTGGAAGGCCAGCGGTTCGCCGTCGCGCTCGCACACGCTGCGCACGTGCCCGAACACGACCACGTGGTCGCCGGCGACGAGATGCCGCTCGACGTCGCATTCGAGGTGCGCGAAGGCGTCCGGGATCACCGGAACGCGGTGGCGGCCTTCGGTCACCTCCAGCCCGGAGAAGTGGTCCTCGCCGCGGCGGGCGAAGCGGAGCGCGAGCTGTTCCTGCCGCGCGGACAGGATGTTGACCGCGAACCGGCCCGCGTCGACGACCGCGTCGGTGCTGCGCGCGCCGGTCGTCAGGCACACCAGCAGCAGCGGCGGCTCCAGCGAAACCGACGTCAGCGAGTTGACGGTCATCCCGTGCGGCACCCCCGCCGCCCGGGTGGTGACCACCGCGACCCCGGTGGCGAACCGCCCCATCGTGCGGCGCATCGCCATCGGGTCGACCGTCGACGAAGTGGTGATCATGGCGTTCTCCTTGCGAAGGCCCTCGTGAGTGTCTATCGCGGTTAGAACCGGGATAGACACTCACGAGGAATAGCGGACCTCGAACGTGACGACCCCCTCGTCGGTCCGCCACGGGCCGTGCGGCATGCCCGGCGGACGGCAGGCGTACATCCCCGCGGTGAACGTCCGGCCGAGCGTGAGGTCGGTGAACGAGCCCTCGAGAATGTAGACCTCCTCCCAGAAATCGTGCTTCTGCACGCCCATCGGCGTCGAATCGGCACCCGGCTCGTACCGCAGGATCCGCGTCGCGACGCCGCTTTCCGGGTCCTTGGCGAGAATCCGCTCGGTGATCTTCGGGTCGTCGCCGGGACACACGGTGAAGGCGACGTCGGAGACCGGGAAGAATTCGTGTTCCGGTTTGCTCATCGGGCAACAGCTCCGTCGAGGTCGTAGCTGGACAGGAAGGCGTCGATGTCGCCGAGCGCGGCGTCGAAACCGTAATTGCGGAAGGCGTAGCCCTTCACCACGAACGGCGCGCCGGCGTAGAACATCTCGTATTGGTGGTGCCGTCCGGCGAATTCGCTGCCGACGACGTCCCAGGCGAGCTTGAACAGTTTCACCCGCTCCTCGGCGGGCGCGGACGGGCTGTAGATGTACTTGTCGATGTCGGCGCGGGTCTCCGGGTTGGTCAGGTCCGCGACGCTGGACGGTACCTGCAGCACCCCGCCGCCGACCAGATCGCGCAGGATCGCCAGCAGCCGCGGGTACAGCTCGGCCTGCAGCCCCATCGCGCCGTACACGGCCCGGGAACCCGGCCGCCACATGCCGTTCTCGTCCGGCTCCGCGGTGTATTCCGCGGCCAGCACCGCCGATTCCACAATGGACGCGAGACTCGCCAGCTCGCCGAGCTTCTCGACCACGCCGGGGAATTTGTCGACCCCGTTGACGGCGGCGACCTTCCGCGCGAGCCCGGCGATGAACTGCGTCTTCACCATGAACCGGATCTGCGCCTGCCAGTTGCCGAACACGTGCGCGCCGGTGTCGAAGAACTGCCGCCGCAATCCGGCGACATCGCGGTAGACGAACACCCGGTCCCACGGAATGAAGACGTCGTCGAACACCACCAGCGCGTCGGTTTCGTCGTAGCGCGAGGTGAGCGGGTAGTCGTATTCGCTCGTCGCGGCCGGCGCGTACGGACGGCGGCAGTAAAGCTTAAGCCCTTCCGCGTCCACGGGAACCGCGAATCCGAGCGCGAAATCCGCGTCCTCCGGTCCGAGCGGCTTGATGCAGGAAACGAAAATCTCGTCGGCCACCGCGCCGCCGGTCGCGAGCATCTGCGCGCCGCGGATCACGATGCCGTCCTCGCGCTCCTCCGCGACGCCCGCCTGGATCAAGTCGCCTTCCCAGGCATGCGCAGTCGTCGCCCGCGAAACCTGCGGCGGAATGATCGCGTAGGAGACGTACAGGTTCTCTTCCAGCACGCGCTTGTGGTACGCCGCGACGTTGGCGGAAAAGTCCCGCTCTCCTTGCGAAAACGCCTCTGGGTGCGCGGAAAACGCCGCGACGAACGCGCCGACGTGGTCCGGGCTGCGGCCGACCCAGCCGTGCGTGTGCCGTGCCCAGGTTGTTGCCGCCTCGCGGTAGGCCTTCAGGTCTTCCCGGCTGCGCGGCGGCGTGAACAGCCGGTTCACCGTGGACCCGGTCGCCGGGTCGGTCACCGAGATGCCGGACTCGGGGTCGGCCGCGAGGTCGAACAGCTCCGCGATGGTCTTCGCGATCGGCGCGAACGCCGGGTGGTGGGCGACGTCCTCGACCGGCGCGCCGTCGAGGTAGATCCGCCGGGGGCCCTTCAGTGCGGCCAGATAGTCGGCTCCGCTGCGCATCACTCGCTCCTCTGTTTCGTTTCGTACGCGTGGGTCAGGGTCGGTCCGCCGGGCAGTTCCAGGTGGACGCGCCAATACGCGCCGTAGGTGAACTCGCCGCCGAGCAGCGGCAGTGTGCCGCAGTACAGCGCGAAATCTCCGTCCACCGGACCGAGCCGCTCCAGCAGCTCCGCCGGATGCCGCAGCGCGGCCAGCTCCCCCTTCTGATACGGGCATCCGTCCACACTGGAATCCGCGACCACGTGGTCCCAGTCCGGAATGGACACTTCAGTCCCGAGCTCGGCGACCACCTCCCCGAGCGGCTTCGGACAGGCCGCTTTGGACAGTGCCACGCCGTCGCGCTCCAGATCGCGGTCCGTGTGATCGGACCCGACCCCGAGGAAATACCTTCCCTGATGCCGGATCAGCACCGGCTCGACCTCGCCGGACGTCCCGGGCGCGCTCACCCCGACCACCGGCTCCGTCGTCAGCAGTTCCGGCTCCAGGCGGTAGAACGCGGGCACCGATTCCGGCCGCGGCACGCCGATCGCCGCCAGTTCGGCGATGTGCTCCTCGACCGCGGCCTCGTCGCTTCCGGTGTACCCGGCCACCACCAGCCGCGCCGGGGCGAACGCCAGTTCCTCCCCGGTTCCCGCGACGTGCAGGGCAATCGTGTTCATACTCCCGCTCCCGTGCAGTCTGTTGTGGACACCGGCCACCGCCGGTCGGCCAGCACCGGGAACTCCGCCCGCACTGTGTCCACAATGGATTGGTCTACTTCGCAGCGCAGCACTTCCTCGCCGGTTCCGGCCTCGGCGAGCACCGTGCCCCACGGATCGACAATCCGGCTGGCGCCGGCCAATTCGACCCCGCCGTGCTGTGTTCCGGCGGCGTTCACCGCGAGCACCACGACCTGCTCTTCCACCGCCCGGCACGAGGTGAACATCCGCCAGTGCTCGCGCCGCGCCGCCGGCCACGCGGCCGGGACCACGACCGTCTTCGCGCCGCGATCCACCAGCCCGCGCCACAGCTCGGGAAACCGCAGGTCGTAACAGGTCGTCGCCCCGATCGGCCCGAGTTCCGTTTCCGCGACGCTGAGCGTGTCCCCCGGCGTGAGCAATTCCGCCTCGCGCGAGGCATAGCCGAAAACGTGCACCTTGCGATAGGTATGCGCGATCGTGCCGTCCGGCGCGAGCAGCACCGCGGTGTTGAACAACCGTCCGGCCGCGTCCCGCTCGACCAAGCTGCCGAGATGCACATACGCACCCAGGCTGCGCGCCCACTCCCGCCCCGCCGCGACCGTCGGCCCGTCCAGGGATTCAGCCTCGTCCGGATACGCGTCGAACGAGAAGTACCCCGCGGCCCACAACTCCGGCAGCACCACCAGGTCCGCCCCGCGCGCCGACTCCACCAGCTGCCCGGCCCGCACCCGGCGGTCGGCAGCCGTCTCCTCGGGCGGGCTGGCCAGCTGCACCAGCGCGACCTTCACAGCCGCTCCCCGACGCGCAACGCCGTCATCGTGCTGGACAAGTGCTTCGCCAACGCCTCCCCAGCCGCAGCCGGCTCGCCGCCCCGAACCGCCTCGACGATCGCCGCGTGCTCCGCCAGCACCGTCTCGGCGCGGGTGTCGCTGCCGGCAACCGCGCGCAGCCCCATCCGGACCTGCCGGTCCCGCAACGATTCGTAGAACTCCGCCAGCACCGGATTCCCCGCCCGCCGCACGATCGCCCGATGGAACGCCCGGTCGAACTCGATGAACCGCACCGGCTCGTCCACCACCTCGCGCTGCTTCGCGAGGATCTCGTCCAGCTCGGCGAGGAAGGCCTCGTCGACGCGCTCGGCGAGCTTGCGGACACACCAGTCCTCGACCAGCTCGCGCGCCTCCATCACCGCCCGCACCTCGGCGTCGGAGATCGGCGGCACGAACGCGCCCTTCTTCGGCACGATCTCGAGAAACCCCTCGGCCTCGAGCCGCAGCAGGGCCTCCCGCACCGGAGTACGGGACGTCCCGGCCGCCTCGGCGACCTCCGATTCGGTGAGGAAGGTCCCGCCGTCCCGGGGCAGCTCGGCGATCCGCTGCTTGAGGAACCGATAGGTGACGTCCTGCGCGGACCCGGCCCGCCCAGCCTGTCGTACACTGCTCATGGACAAGATGTATACATCACGCATGGCAGCCGGGCAAGGGTCGTTTCCCGAGGTTGGACGGCTGGTGCGGCCGGGTTTGCCGACCCGGTTCGGGCTGACTCGGGGCCGAGTCGCTCCGTGGAGCCCGTTGCGGACTGGCTCGGGGCCAAGTCGCCCTCTTGTACGCGGAGCGTGCCGTGGAGCCCGTTGCGGACGACCTGGCCAAGACTCGCTCAGAGGGTTCGCACTCCGGCAGAAACCCATCAGCCGCGAACCGGCCGACACTCCCGCCCGCCATGGCGCCGGAGCACCCCAATGCGGCATTGGGTGCTCCATCCATGCCCCCGCCGCCGCCCTCAACGGAGACGCTGCGCGCCGCTGGCTCACTCAACGCACCCAATGTGGCGTTCGGTGCGTTGAGCGCACCCAACGCCACATTGGGGTTGTTTCAGCAGTGCCGTGCGCGGCGCCGGGGCGAGGAGGGCCGCCCCGCAGATGTCCGTGAAGGGCTCCTTGAGGGAATCTGATTCCCCCAAGGAGTCCTAATGGGTTGTGTTCGGGTCTGTTTGGCAGGCTTGGATGTGGTGGCTGTTGGCG
>NZ_JBHUKS010000036.1:29775-48847 GCF_042684085.1 Amycolatopsis silviterrae | reverse complement strand
TCTGATTCCCTCAAGGTGGCCCTCACGGCCGACGCGTCCGGCTCCAGCCGCCCGCGTCGGCCCCGACGCAGGCCAGCATGGTCCGCCAGCCGTGTCGGCCTGGGCGGACACGGCTCGGCGCACCCATAACGCCGCCTTAAGTCCCTGGAACTGGGAATCAGATCCCCTCGCGGACTTGAAGAAACGGGAATTCTGGTGAAAGGCTTCAGCGGTTTCGGACGTACCCCAGTCGCATCGACAACGCAGCCGCCGTCCCGGCCACCGTCGCGCCCAGTTCGTCCGCCCGCCGCATCACCCGCGGCGCGGGCCCGGCGACGCTGATCGCCGCGATCGGACGGCCCGAGTGGTCTCGCACGGCCGCCGCGACACAGCCGACGTCAGGCTCGTTTTCCAGGTCGTCCACGGCCCAGCCGCGCCGCCGCGTGCGCGCCAGCTCGTCCAGCAGCCGGACCGGGTCGTTGATGGTCTTCAGAGTGAGGCTGTCCAGCTTCATCCGGCGCACGCGCTCCACCCGATCGGCCTCCGGCAGCGCGGCGAGCCACGCCTTGCCCAGCGACGTCGCGTGCTGCGGCCGACGGGTGCCGAGGCGGCAGGCCAGCGTGACCGCGCTGGCGCTGCGTTCGGTGGCGACGTAGACCATCGCGTCGTTGTCCGGCACCGCGAGGTAGGTCGTCTCTCCGGACCGCTCGGCCAGCGCGGTGAGATACCGCGGCGCACAGCGGTGCAGATCGGTCGCCGCCATCGCGCGGGCGCCCAGTTCGACCAGCCGGGTGCCAAGGCGCACGCGTCCGGTGACGGTGTCCGCCTCCAGGTACTCCAGCCGCTTCAGCGTGCCGACGATCCGGTACGCCGCGCTGCGCGACAAACCCAGTTGCCTCGCGAGCGCGTTCGTGGAAATTTCCTGGTGCTGCCCGACGTGTTCGAGCACCGCGAGCCCACGCTCCAGGGTGCCGCTTTGGTCCAGCCCGCGTACTGCTGCGTCCACGTTCGCCCTCCGCCTGTCGCTCTGCGTTCCCGGTCACCGGTGCGTGGTGCCATCAAGCGGGGTTGGACGCTAACACCTCCGATGTATAGACGGAAGATCTTGACCGATCTCTGTCAGACGGCAAGGTCAAGGTTGCGCCGAATGGTTCAACCTCCGATCGGTAAGACTGCTTACAAAGGGTAACGGAGACTGGAGTCACCCTCTCAGGAAAATCACAGCGCTTGTGCCGCACGGTTTGCGTGATGTCCACACGTCTGCGCACCCGGGCGTCGGTCGCCGCCGGGCGGCTGACCGCGTGGTTTTCGCGTGCCTCCGGGCTGGGCCGCGGCGGGGTGATCGGCGGCCGGGTCACGCTGCGGCTCGACCCCAAGGCACTGCGCAGGCTCGGCCGCGAGCGCACGGTCGTGATCGTCACCGGCACGAACGGCAAGACCACCACGTCGCTGATGCTGACTCGCGCGCTCGAAGCGCTCGCCGAGGTCGCGCACAACGGCGACGGCGCGAACATGCCCGACGGTTTGGTGGCCGCGCTCGCCGCCCGCCCGGACGCGCCGTACGCGGTGCTGGAGGTGGACGAAACCTACGTTCCGTGGGTGGCCGAGCAGGTGCGGCCCGCCGCGCTCGTGCTGCTCAATCTCAGCCGGGACCAGCTCGATCGCGTCGGCGAGGTCCGGATGATGGAGCGCGACCTCCGCGCCGCGTTCGCCGGGCTGTCGCGCACCGTCGTGGTCGCGAACTGCGACGACGTCCTGGTCACGTCCGCGGCCTCGGCGGCGGCCCGGCCGGTGTGGGTCGGCACCGGACGGCGCTGGTCGGGCGATTCCGTCTCCTGCCCGCGCTGCGGCGGCGCGATCACCCACACCGATCGCGAATGGCGTTGCGCGATGTGCGCCTTCGCCCGTCCGGAGCCGGCCTGGACCCTCGACGGCGACCTGGTCACCACTCCCGGCGGCCGTCGGGTGGACCTCGACCTGCGGCTGCCCGGAGACGCGAACCGGGCCAACGCCGCGCTCGCGCTCGCCGCCGCGCACTGCGTCGGCGTGCCTCCGCACACCGCCGCGGCCCGGCTGCGCACGATCACCGACATCGGCGGGCGCTATCGCACGGTCCGCCGCACCCGGCATTCGGTGCGGCTCATGCTGGCCAAGAATCCGGCTGGCTGGGCGGAAACCCTGCGCGTGCTGGACGAGGACACCCCGGTCGTCGTCGCGGTCAACGCACACGAGGCGGACGGCCGTGACCTGTCGTGGCTCTGGGACGTGCACTTCGAGCGGTTGCGCGGCCGCCAGGTCGTGGTCGCCGGCGAGCGGTCGGCGGACCTCGCGGTGCGGCTTTGCTACGCCGAAGTGCCGCACTGGTCGGCACCGGACCCGGTCAGCGCGATCGACACGCTGCCGCCGGGCGGGGTCGAACTCGTCGCGAACTACACCGCCTTCCGCGACCTGGTCGACCGGTTGCCCAATGTCTGACTCGACCGTCGGCATCGGCCTCTTGCTGCCTGAAGTACTGGGGACGTACGGCGATTCCGGCAACGCGCAGGTGCTCTGCAAACGCTTGCAGTGGCGCGGTTACGACGCTGAGGTGGTGCCGGTCTCGCTCGACTCGGCGGTACCGTCCACTTTGGACCTCTACCTGCTCGGCGGCGGCGAGGACATGGCTCAGGTGCTCGCCGCGGACTTCCTGCGCAACGCGTCCGGGCTGCGGAGCGCGGCGGGCGCCGGACGGCCGGTGTTCGGGGTGTGCGCCGGCCTGCAGATCCTGGGGAAGCGCTTCCGCGGTGTTGACGGCGTCGACCACGCTGGGCTGGGGCTGCTCGACCTCGTCACCGGGCCGTCCGAACAGCGCGCGGTGGCCGAGCTGATTGTCGAACCGAACCTGCTTGAGACGCCGTTGACCGGCTTCGAGAACCACCAGGGCGTGACCGTGCTCGGTCCGGACAGCACGCCGCTGGGCCGCGTCTTGAGGGGCACCGGCAACGGCGATGGCACCGAGGGCGCGGTCACCGGCCATGTCCTGGGCACCTACCTCCACGGTCCGGCGTTGGCGCGTAATCCCGAGTTGGCTGACCTGCTGTTGTCGTGGGTGCTGGGCCATGCGCTGAAGCCGTTGGACCTGTCTGAGGTCGACACGCTGCGCTCGGAACGGCTGGCCGCGCGCCGCGCACGATGACGTCACTCTCTGCTCGTTACGCTGCGTACGTGAGACTTCTCGCTGCCGCAGGTGTCCGTATGCGGACAACCGGGGTTGCCGTGCTCGCGCTCGCGCTGGCCATCGCGACCGCGTGCGTCGTCGTGGTGCTTTTGCTGCAGCAGTCACTCGACCGAAGCGTCACCGAGAGCGCGCGAAGTACCGCGCGACAGGTTGCTGTCCAACTCGTGCGCGCGGGCGCGCGAGACCTGTCACCGAGCGACGTCGCGAGCACTGGTGACACCGAAGCCGTCACTCAAGTCCTCGGGCCGCGAAGCACGCCGATCGCGAGCGACCCGGCGATTGTCGGCCGTCCGGCTATCAGCGGCGCGCGCCCAGCTCCGGGGCAGGAGACCGTCGAAACGCTGCCTCTCGGCCTAGACGGCGACCCCAGCGACTACCGCTTGGTCTCGGAAGGCGTCAACGGCCCAGGCGGACCGTTCATCGTCATCTCCGCACGGTCGCTTGAGCCCGTCACCGAAGCCTCCGCCCGGCTTACGCTGTTGCTAGGGCTGATCTCGCTGCCGCTGCTCGGTATCGCCGGCTTCGCGGTGTACCGCTCGGTTGGGTCCGCGTTGCGACCAGTGGAGCGGATGCGGCGTACTGTCGCCGAGATCTCGACGCGAGACCTCGCCTTGCGCGTACCGCTGCCCCCTGGCGGCGACGAGGTGCACCGGCTCGCTGTCACGCTCAACGAGATGCTCGAACGGCTCGGGTCCGCGCAGGCCGCACAACGCCGCTTCGTCGCCGACGCGAGCCACGAGCTGCGCTCACCACTGTCGACCATCAGTACCGCGCTCGACGTTTCAAACCAGCACCCCGAGACCACCGACGAACTGGTGCCGGTGATCACCCGCGAGACCGCGCGGCTGCGAGAGCTGGTTGACGACCTCCTGATGCTCGCGCGCACCGACGACGCCACTGACCGGCCGGCGAGCACCGAAGTCGATCTGGACGACATCGTCCGCGCCGAAGCCGAACGCGTACGCGGCGAAGCGGCTGTAGAGATCGAAGTGCGTGCAGGACCGGCGAAGGTGCGTGGCAGCGAGGCACAGCTGCGTCGCGCCGTACGCAACCTCGTCGACAACGCGTGCGGCCACGCGCGCGAGCGGATTCGGATCGCGAGTTCGGTGCGGGATGAGATGGTCGTGGTGGAGGTGAGCGACGACGGTCCCGGCGTCGCCGAGGAGGACCGGGAGCGAGTGTTCGAACGGTTCGTGCGGCTGGACGCGTCACGACGGCGCGGCGGTACCGGACTGGGACTGTCGATCGTCGCCGGCATCGCGGCCCGGCACGGCGGCCGCGCGCGATATGTCGACGTCGCCGACCCGAGCTATCCGGGCGCGCATTTCGTGATCGAACTGCCGAGCATCGAATTGCCCCTGATCGAGGAGGACTGAGCATGCGGTTGCTGATCGTGGAGGACGAACTGGAGTTCGCCGAAACCCTTCGCCGCGGCCTGGTCGCCGAGGGGTTCACGGTGAACGTGGCGCACACCGGCCGGGACGGGTTGTGGTCGGCGATGGAACACGATTACGACGCCGTGGTGCTCGACATCATGCTGCCCGAGCTTTCCGGTTATGAAGTGCTGAAACGGTTGCGGGCCGCGGAGAATTGGACTCCGGTGCTGATGTTGACGGCCAAGGACGGCGAGTACGACGAGGCTGACGCGTTCGACCTCGGGGCGGATGATTATCTGTCGAAGCCGTTCTCGTTTGTTGTTTTGCTGGCCCGGCTGCGTGCGTTGCTGCGACGGGGCGCGCCGGCTCGTCCGGCGGTGCTGACCGCGGGTGACCTGCAGCTTGACCCGGCGGCGCGGACTGTCCACAGGGGAGAGACGCGGATCGAGTTGACCGCGCGCGAGTTCGGGTTGCTGGAGTTTTTGCTCCGGCGACAGGGGGCGGCGTTGACCAAGAACGAGATTCTTGGCCATGTTTGGGACGCGCATTACGAGGGGGACGAGAACGTGGTCGAGGTTTACGTGGGGTATTTGCGGCGGAAGATCGATGCGCCGTTCGGGACCCGGACGATCGAGACGGTGCGCGGGGTGGGATATCGGCTCGTCGGATGAGCGGGCGAGCTGCTGGATTTGCTGCCGGCAGCGTGTTCCTTGGTGCCGCAAGACGCGATCAACAGCATGCGGTCAAGGACACAGGCACCAGGGTTCAGTACGCGTGAGTTCGACGAGATCTTCGAACGGACTGTGCGAGGCTATCACCGTAGGCTGGCCGGGCTCGCGGTGGTGGAAAACGGTGTGATTGCCGACCGCGTGCTTCGGCCGTATTGGCTTGCCAACTGCTGGGGGGGGTGTTGCGGGATCAGGACATCGCCTTTATCGGCGTGCGCTGCCCACAGAGATTACGACCTCGAATGCGACACCTCAGCGCAGACCCCGCGAGAATGCGCGCAACTAATCGCGGACTTCATCACAAAACCAGGCCGTTCCCAAGCATTCCACCGGCTAAGCCACTGAAATCCCCGCCACCGCTCGAACCACAGCCGTGCATCGGTCCTCGACATACTCCAATCCGGCCTCCGACGCGATCCTCCGCGCCTCCGCCGACACAATTCCCTGCTGCAGCCACAACGCCTTAGCCCCGATCGCCACCGCCGAACGCGCGATGTCCGGAGCTTCGTCAGCCGGCCGGAAGACATCCACCAGGTCCACCGGTTCCGGAATATCCTCCAGCGACCGATACACCTTCTCCCCAAGCAACTCGGTCGCCGACGGGTGCACCGGGATGATCCGGAAACCGTGCGCCTGCAGCGAAGCCGGTACGCCGTGCGCGGCCTTGTCCGGGTCGCGGCTCAGTCCGACGACCGCGATCGTGCGCGCGTTAGCGAGAATCTCTTCAGGCTTCATACTCTCCTCAACACCCCAGCAAAGTCGGGGATTCCGTCACAAGCGCCACAGCCGCAGGCCGCGGACGCGGTAGACCGGCCACAGGACGTGCCACGGCGACCGGCGCAAGAACGCGGAACTGCACACCAGAACATTGCGGGCGACCGTGGACGCGACGTCGTGCCGGTCTGGCCACGCTTCGCCGCGGGCACCGAGGGCCAGGCGGAACACGGTGAGCAAACCGCGTCCCTGCACGTCGTAGCGGGCCCCGGTGTCGCCGGCATCGGGGACGAGGCGGGCGATCTCCACGCGAAAAGCGCCAGCGACCGGCGCGCCTGGTGGTACGTCGAACACGCTGCCCGCGATCACGCGGCCATGCAATCGGCGCGCGAAACGGGTGAGCAGGCGTCGTTCCCACCAGGGCAACAGGCGGCGATGAGCCAGCAGCGCGGCGCACTCGCGGTGGCCGATCGCGAACACCTCGGCGAGATCGTCGTAGCGGCTCACCACGGCCGGTTCCGCCAGGTGCAGGCGCACTTCGAAGCGGAGCTGCGCGATCAGTTCGTCGATCGCTTCCCGCCGGTCGAGCCGTGCCTTGTGCCGCGAAGCCGCCCAGTCGCCCATGGGCCCACACTCTGAACCCGGCAACGCACTGAGTCCAGAGGTTCAGCCGATCTTCGACCCGTACATCTCGCCGAGGTCGTCCGCGATCAGCTCGATCCGGGCGCCGTCAGGGTCGGCGAAGTAGATCGACGTGCCGCTTTCTTCCTGGTACTTCACCCCGGCGGCGTCGAGCCGGGAGCGCGCGCCCGCCCAGGCTTCCGGGGTGAGCGAGAGGGCCAGGTGGTGCAGCCCGCCGAGCACCTCCGCGTACGGGCCGAGGTCGAGGCCGGGCAGGTCGAAGAACGCGACCGCGTTGCCGTTGCCGACGTCGAAGAAGAAGTGGCTCGACCCGGGGTAGTCGCGGTTTTCGATCAGCTCGGTGAGCGGGAAGCCGAGAATGTCCTGGTAGAACGTGATAGTCCGCTCGACGTCGCTGGACAGCAGCGCCGTGTGGTGGATGCCGCGGCCCACCGTCGCCGGGCGTTCCGCGGCGGGGTGCAGGTGCCGGTCCCGCAGCTGGTCGCGGGTCTGCGCGAGCTGGGCGACTTCAGTCTCGGTGGGTGCCATCTCGGGTCACGTCCTCTCTGGGAGCCAACACGGAGAACCATACGCCGACAAACTCTCGCGCGCAAGAGATTAGCGAGCGAGAGAAGTGCGCCGTACCGGTGAATGGAACGGCCGGGTTGGCTGAGCGGACCCCGGTCAGGCAGAGTTCGGCCCGTGGAACCCGCTGAGCTGCAGGACGCCGTCGCGCTGCTGACGAGCGCGTACGAGCGCCACGAGCCGATCGATCCGCTCGTGAAGACCTTCCCCGACGCGACCATCGAAGACGCCTACCGCGTGCAGCAGGAGCAAGTCCGCGCGTGGGTGGCGGCGGGCGACGTGGTGCGCGGCCACAAGGTCGGCCTCGCCTCCGCCGCGATGCAGCGCCAGATGGGCGTGAACCAGCCCGACTTCGGGCACCTCACCAGCTCGATGTTCCTGCTCGAACACCAGCCGATCCCGACGACGCGGTTTCTGCAGCCGCGCATCGAACCGGAGATCGCGTTCGTGCTCGGCGCGCCGCTGCAAGGTCCGGGCGTCACTGTCGCCGACGCCGTCCGTGCGGTCGACTTCGTGCTGCCGTCCCTGGAGATCGTCGATTCCCGGGTCCGCGACTGGAAAATCTCGATCTTCGACACTGTCGCGGACAACGCGTCGTCCGGCGGCGTCATCCTCGGCAGCAGCCCGACCAACCTGCGCGACGTCGACCTGCGGCTCGCCGGCTGCACGCTGCACGTCAACGGTCAGCTCGCGGCCACCGGCGCGGGCGGCGCGGTGCTGGGTTCGCCGATCAACGCACTGGTGTGGCTGGCCAACACCGTCGGCCCGCTCGGCGTGACGCTGGAGCCCGGCCACGTTGTACTGCCCGGTTCGATGACCGCCGCGCAGACCGTCCGCCCTGGCGACACCGTCGTAGCGACGATGGCCGGCCTGGGCAGTGTGACCGCGGTGTTCGCGCCGGAGGAGGACAAGTGACGACCGATATCGCTGCCGCCGCGCAGGAATTGCTCGGCCGGACGGAAGAAAGCGCGCAGCTCACCGACACCTGGCCGGACCTTGATCTCGCCACTGCGTACGCGATCCAGGACGAAGCGTTGCGGCTGCGTCAGGAACGCGGCGAGACGCTGATCGGGGTGAAGCTCGGGCTCACGTCGCGCGCGAAGCAGCAGCGGATGGGCGTCGAAGAACCCCTGCTCGCCTGGCTGACCGACGCGATGGTGCTGCCCGCGGGCGCGCCGACCCCGCAGCTCATTCACCCGCGCGCGGAGCCGGAATTGGTCTTCGTGCTCGGCGAGCGGCTCGAAGGCCCGGGGGTCACCGCGGCTACCGCGCTCGCCGCGGTTTCCCAGGTATACGGCGGAATCGAGATCATCGACAGCCGGTACCGCGACTACCGTTTCACCCTGCCGGACGTCGTCGCGGACAACGGCTCGTCAGCGTTGTTCGGGCTCGGCTCGGTCGGCCGCCCACCGTCCTCTTTGGATCTTTCGCTGGAAGCCGCACTGCTCGAAGTGGACGGTCAGATCGTCGACACCGCGACCGGTGCCGCCGTGCAGGGCCACCCAGCCGAGGCGCTGGCGCTGGCGGCGAACTCCTTGGCCGCACGTGGATTGGCGCTCGAACCGGGCTGGCTCGTGCTGACCGGCGGGATGACCGACGCCGTCGAGCTGCGGCCCGGCTCGCGCGTCGCCGCGCACTTCTCGAACCTGGGCTCGGTGACGATCAGCGGGTAGCCAGCCGCTTGATCCCGCCGATCACGCGTGGCCACACCTCGCGCGGCAGATCGTGTCCCATGCCGGGCACGAGGTCGAGGTCCGCGCCCAGCGCACGGGCGGTCGCACGGCCGCCGGACACGTGCACGAGCGGGTCGGCCGTACCGTGAATCACCAAGGACGGCAAGGAAATCCGGCGCAGATCGGCGGTGCGGTCGCGGGAGGACAGGATCGCGGCGAGCTGCCGGAACACGCCCGCCGGGTTGAGGCCGCGGTCGTACGTGCGTTCCGCGCGCTGGCGGAAGTGGTCCTCGTCGAACGGGTATTCGCGTGAGCCGATCAGCCGTGAGGTGCGCACCAGCTGCGTCACGTAGTCCTCGCGCGTGCGCGGGCCAGGGGCCAGCATCGCGAGGGCGGCCCGCGGGCTGGGCAGGCCGACGTTCCGGGCACCGGTGGTCGACATGATCGAGGTCAGCGTCCGCACGCGCTGCGGATGCCGGATCGCGAACTCCTGCGCGATCATCCCGCCCATCGACGTGCCGACCACATGCGCGCGTTCGATGCCGAGGGCGTCGAGCAGCTTGCCCGCGTCGTCGGCCAGATCGCCGAGCGAGTACGGCGAGGACCGCAGGAAATACGCGAGCGGCAGGCTGGCCCGGCCGGTCCACCACTGCGAGCGCCCGACGTCGCGATTGTCGAAGCGGTGCACGTGGAAGCCGGCCTCGGCCAGCTGGACGCAGAACTCGTCGTCCCACCAGATCATCGGCGCGGCCAGTCCCATCACCAGCAGCAACGGCGGTGCGGACGGATCGCCGAACGATTCGTGGCACAGGGTGATGCCGTCGGCCTCGATGGTCTGCTCGGTCATGGCTCCAGTTTCGCCGAAAAGCCGTTGTCCGGTGCGGCGGACCCCGGGTTGGCTGGCTGTCTAAGAGAAAGGAAGCCGATGCCTGATCTCGTCATTCGCCCGCTCGTTCCGGGCGAGGAACACCTCTTTGCCGCATTGCCGACCACCGGTGCGGCCGGCCGGGCCTTGCTCGGCGAAGAGCCTGCGGGGTATCGCCCGGAGCTGATGTGGGTGGCCCTGCGCGAGGGCACGGTCGTCGCGCGGGCAGCCTGGTGGGCGGGCCCGGAGGATGAGACCCCGGTGGCGCTGGACTGGTTCGACTTCACCGACTTCGACGCGGCCGTGGCGCTGTTGCGGACCGTGCCGTGGCGGGCGGAGTACTCGCTCCACGCGCCGCCGGGCTGGCGCGCCGATCCGGCCGCGGCCCGCGAGGTCCAGACAAGATTAGACGCGGCCGAGGCGGCTGGGCTCGAACTGCTCGTGGAGCGCTACCGCTACGAGTGGACTCCGGAGTGTGGCCTCCCGTCGCGTCCGGGACGGCTCGCATTCCGGCCGGAACCCGACGACGCACGCATCCTTGACGTCTTCCGTGAGATCCACCAGGACAGTCTTGACGCGCATGCCCGCCGGGCGACGGCGGAGCGTGGGCTCGACGTCGCCGCGCAGGAAGACCTCGACCTCCTGCGCAGCCTCCCGAGCCCGCGCGAGTGGTGGCGGCTCGCGTACACGAGCGAAGGTGCGCTGGCCGGACTGGTCGTGCCAGCCCGGAATTCGGCTTCCCCGATCGTCGCTTATGTCGCCGTTCTCCCAGCTCATCGCGGCCGTGGCTACTCCTACGACCTGCTCGTGGAAGCGACACACGACCTCGTCGCCGAGGGTGCGGAGAAGATCGTCGCCGCCACTGACCGGACGAACTTCCCGATGGCGAGGGCTTTCGCGAAAGCGGGCTACGCCGTGACCCAGCACCGGATCGATCTGGTCTGACGGCTGGCCCCGGGGTACTCTCCCGCTAGAGCGATCTATCAAATCGCAAGGGGGCGAGCAGTATGGACGTTCTGCGCGAAAAGGGACTCGGCCTGCTGCGGGTGATTCTGGCGTTCACCCTGGTCAGCACGGTCCTGCACTACACCCACAACGTCGTGCGCGCGGCAGACTACCCGCAGATTCCGGGCATCAGCGTGCTGGTCGCGCAGATCGTGGTGGCCGTGAGCTGGGTGGTCTTCACGGTGTGCGGCGTGCTCGGCTATCGCGCCTATCTGGGCGGCCGGTACTGGCGATCGCTGGCGTTCCTGCTGGTCTACTCGCTGTCCGGACTGGCGAGCGCGGGGCACTTCCTGGTCGGCGTGCCGCAGGTCCCGGCGTTCTGGTTCGCGACGATCTTCACCGACACGTTGGCGGCCGTGGCGCTGTGGGTATTCCTGTGCTGGGCGGCGATGCGGCTCAACCGGGTGAGTGTCGCCGGGTAAATGTCTACACAACATTGACGTTCGTTGAAAGCATGTAGACAATCGAGGACGTGACCACCACCACACCTGTCACATTCGAGCGGCATCCGGACACTTACCGGCACTGGCGGCTGACCGTCGAGGGCGAGGTCGCCTGGCTGGAGATGGACGTCGACGAGCAAGGCGGCCTCGTGCCCGGGTACGAGCTGAAGCTGAACTCGTACGACCTCGGCGTCGACATCGAGTTCTACGACGCCACCCAGCGGCTGCGGTTCGAGCATCCGCAGGTGCGCGCGGTGATCGTGACGAGCGCCAAGGACAAGGTGTTCTGCGCCGGGGCCAACATCCGGATGCTCGCCGCGTCGCCGCACGAGTGGAAGGTGAACTTTTGCAAGTTCACCAACGAAACCCGCAATGGCATCGAGGACGCCACCGAGTTCTCCGGTCAGACCTACGTCGCGGCGGTGAACGGCAGCTGTGCCGGCGGTGGCTACGAAATCGCGCTGGCCTGCGAAAAGATCCTGCTGGTCGACGACAACTCGTCCACCGTCGCGTTGCCGGAGGTGCCGCTGCTCGGCGTGCTGCCCGGCACCGGCGGGCTCACCCGGGTGGTCGACAAACGACGGGTCCGCCGGGACCTCGCGGACGTGTTCGCGACCCGGCCGGACGGGGTCAAGGGCCGGACCGCGGTCGACTGGCGGCTGGTGGACGAGCTGGTGCCGCGCGTCGGGTTCCGCGAAAAAGTGCTGTCGCGGGCGCACGAGCTGGCCGCCGAATCCGACCGGCTGCCCGCTGAGCAGGGGATCGAGCTGGTGCCGCTGGAGCCGTCGGTGACCGACGACGGGATCGAGTACCGGCACGTTCGCGTCGCCTATGACCGGCCGAACTCGCTGGTCACGCTCACTGTGCTCGGTCCTTCCGATGAACCGCAGCTCGACGGCTGGCTGTTGCGGCTGACTCGCGAACTGGACGACGCGATCCTGCGGCTGCGCACGAACGAACCGGATCTCGGCACCTGGGTGCTGCGCACCGAAGGCGATCCGGAGGCGGTGCTCGCGCACGAGGAGGTCGTGCTCAGCGGAAAAGACTGGCTGAGCAACGAAATCCTGCACTACTACAAGCGCACGCTGAAGCGGCTGGACGTCACCAGCCGTACCTTGATCGCGTTGATCGAACCGGGCAGCTGCTTCGCGGGCTCCCTGCTGGAGCTGGCCTTCGCCGCGGATCGGCAGTATCTGCTGGACGGGCCGCCGATTGATGACGAGGACGCGCCGGAACGCGCGGCGATCACCTTGTCCGAAGCCAACTTCGGCGTCTTCCCGATGGGCAACGGACTGTCCCGGCTGGAGTCCCGGTTCTACGGCGACGACGACCACCTGACCTGGCTGGCGCGCGAACGCGACCGTCCGCTGAGCGCCGCCGAGGCCGTCGAACTCGGCCTGGTCACCGACGCGCCGGACGACCTCGACTGGGAGGACGAGATCCGGATCGCGCTGGAAGGCCGCGCCTCGCTGTCGCCGGACGCGCTCACCGGGATGGAGGCGAACCACCGGTTCGTCGGCCCGGAAACGCTCGAAACCAAGATCTTCGGGCGGCTGACCGCCTGGCAGAACTGGATCTTCACCCGACCGAACGCCTCCGGCCCCGACGGTGCGCTGCGGCGCTACGGCACCGGGCAGAAGGCGGTCTTCGACAGGAAGCGGGTCTGAACCGATGCCCGAAAAGATCGACTACGACGCGAAAATCCCGAACAACGTCCACCTCGCCGACGATCGCAGGCTGCAGCGGGCGCTGGAGGGCTGGCAGCCGAAGTTCATGAACTGGTGGGGCGAGATGGGTCCCACGCTGGAGACCGAGGGCGTGTACCTGCGCACTGCGGTGAGCGTCGGCCGCGACGGCTGGGCGCACTTCGACCACGTCAACGTGCCGGATTACCGCTGGGGCATCTTCCTCGCCGAGCGGGAACCGGACCGGCGGATCGCGTTCGGCGAGCACGCCGGCGAGCCGGTGTGGCAGCAGGTGCCCGGTGAATATCGCGCTGACCTGCAGCGGCTGATCGTGATCCAGGGCGACACCGAACCGGCGTCGGTCGAGCAGCAGCGGTTGCTCGGGCTCACCGCGCCCTCGCTGTACGACCTGCGCAATCTCTTCCAGGTGAACGTGGAGGAGGGGCGGCATCTGTGGGCGATGGTGTACCTGCTGCACGCGTACTTCGGCCGCGAAGGCCGGGACGAGGCCGAGGGCCTGCTGCTGCGCAACTCCGGCAGCCCGGACGCGCCGCGCATCCTCGGCGCGTTCAACGAGGAAACGGCCGACTGGCTCGCGTTCTACATGTTTACCTACTTCACCGACCGGGATGGGAAATACCAGCTCGGCACGCTGAAGGAAAGCTCGTTCGACCCGTTGTCGCGCACCTGCGAGTTCATGCTCAAGGAGGAGGCGCACCACATGATGGTGGGCACCACCGGCGTCGACCGCGTGGTGCTGCGCAGCGCCGAACTCATCCGCGAGCACGACACGTACGACATCGCCTCGCACGGCGGCATCCCGCTCGACCTGATCCAGCGGTACCTGAACTTCCACTACACCGTGTCGCTCGATCTGTTCGGCAGCGAGACGTCCACGAACGCGGCGAACTACTACACCGCCGGGCTCAAGGGCCGCTGGCAGGAGACGCGGCGCAAGGACGACCACAAGCTCACCGACGATGCCCGGCTGCTCGACCGGCCGTGCGCCGACGGCACCTGGACGTCCGAGGAACTGCAGGCCATCCTGCTGCTGAACCTCGACCTGCGCGGCGAGTACACCGCGGATTGCCAGACCGGGGTGAACCGGTGGAACAAGATCCTCGGCGACGCGGGGATCGACTTCCGGTTCGCGTTGCCGCACCCTGGTTTCAACCGCGAGGTGGGCATAAACTCCGGCCACCACGTTACTCCGGACGGCAGCATCGTCGACGAGGCGACGTGGGAGGCAGCGCGGCACAAGTGGCTGCCGTCGGCCGAGGACCTGACGTTCGTCCGGTCGCTCATGCACCCGGTGTACGAGCGCGGGAAGATCGCCAGCTGGGTCGCGCCGCCGAGGCAGGGCATCAACGGAAAACCTTTCGACTACGAGTACGTGTACCTCACCTGAGGGGGCACCGATGACGGTTCCCGCGAACTTCAACGCCGCGGAGTACCTGCTCGGCCGCGGCCGTCCGGACGCGCTCGCGGTCGTCTCGCCGCGGCGCACGCTCAGCTACGGCGAACTCGCCGCCGAGACCCACCGGGTCGCCTCCGGACTGCGCGCGCTCGGCGTGCGCCCGGAGGAGCGGGTGATGTTCTGCATGGTCGACGACGTCGAACTGCTGAGCGGGATCCTCGGCGCGATGCTGATCGGCGCGGTCGCGGTTCCGGTGTCCACTATGGTCACCGGGCTGGAGCTGGGCCAGGTGCTCGCCGATTCGCGGGCGCGGGTGCTGTGCGTGTCCGGGGAATTCTCCGCGCAGGCGGTCGCCGCGCTGACCGGTGCGCCCGAGGTGACCGACGTCGTGCTCGACCGGGCGGACCCGGCGGAATTCCCGGCCGGGGTGCGGGCACATCGGTGGCCGCTGACCGCGTCCGACATTCCGGAACCCGCGCCCACCTGGGAGGATTCTCCCGCGCTGTGGCTGTATACCTCGGGTACGACGGGACAGCCGAAGGGCGCGATGCACCGGCACGGGAGCATTCGCGCGGTGTGCTCGACCTACGCGTCGCAGGTGCTCGGCGTCACCGCCGCGGACCGGTTCCTGTCCGTGCCGAAGCTGTTTTTCGCTTACGGGCTGGGGAATTCGGCGTTCTTCCCGCTCTCATGTGGAGGGACGACGCTGCTGGAACCGGCGCGTCCGACGCCGGGGATCATCGCCGCGCGGGCGCGGGCGGACCGGCCGACGTTGTTCTTCGGAGTGCCGACGTTCTACGCGGCGCTGCTGGCCAGTGACATTCCGGACGACTCGTTTTCCTCGGTGCGGTACGCGGTTTCGGCTGGCGAGCCGTTGCCGTCGGCGCTGCTGACGCGGTTCCGCTCGCGGTTCGGGGTGGACATCCTGGACGGGATCGGGTCGACCGAGGCGTTGCACATCTTCCTGTCCAACCAGCCGGGCTCGGTGCGGCCGGGCAGCACCGGGGTGGCGGTGCCGGGGTATTCCGTCGAGATCCGCGACGAACAGGGCGCGGTGATTTCGGAGCCGGACCGGGCTGGCGAGCTGTTCGTGTCGGGGCCGTCCATCGCGACCGGGTACTGGGCGCGATACGAGACTACGAAACAGGTTTTCCAGGGTTCGTGGCTGCGCACCGGGGACAGCTATGTGCGCAATGCCGATGGCACCTACACGTGCCTCGGCCGGTTCGGCGACATGCTGAAGGCGGGCGGGATCTGGGTGTCACCGTCCGAAGTGGAGGAACGGCTGCTGCAGCATCCGGCGGTGGCCGAGGTGGCGGTGGTCGCCGCGCCGGACGAGGACGGATTGGACAAGCCGGTGGCGTGCGTCGTCGCCGCGCCTTCGGCCACTGTGGACGCGGAGGAGCTGATCGAATTCTGCCGCGAGAGCCTGGCGTCGTTCAAACGGCCGCGCGGCGTGGTGGAGATGGCCGAACTGCCGAAGACGGCGACCGGGAAGATCCGGCGGAACGTGATCCGCGAAATGGTGCGCGAGTCGCTGCTCGTGCCGCAGCCGCAACCGTGATCGACTGGCCGGCATGATCGACGAGCACTTCGTGGTGGACGCCCACGTGCACACCCCGCGGCTGCCCACGCTCAAGCCCGCGTGGCTGGACTGGGCGCGCGACTTCGCCGGCGAATACCCGTGGCGCACGGTCTACGACGCGGACGGCGCCGTGATCCCCGCCGCGATGGATGACCTCATGGCGCGCGAGGGTGTCGACCGGGTGCTGTTGTTTTGCGAATACAGTCCGCGGGCTACCGGTATCCAGGCGATTGAAGACAATCTGCCGTTGGTCTCCTGCAACCCGGAGCGGTTTCGGTTGGTGGCCAACGTGAACCCGCACCTGCACCATCCATTGACCGACGAGGTGGAACGGCAGCTCGCACTGGGTGCCGTGGCGTTGAAGATCCATCCGGTACACGGCGCGTTTTCCCCGGCGGACAAAGAGCTGTACCCGGTTTACGCCCTGTGCGCGGAGCGCGAGATTCCGGTGATCCTCCACTCTGGACTGTCGGTTTTCCCTGGCTCTCGCGCGAGTTACGGGGATCCGTCGCTGCTGTCCGATGTGGTCGAAGACTTCCCGTCGGTGAATTTCGTTTTCGCGCACGGCGGCCGCGGCTGGTGGTACGACGTGGCGGCGTTCATGGCCCAGGCGAGGCCGAACGTGTGGCTCGACCTCGCCGGACTGCCGCCGAAAAAACTGCCGGAATACTACGCGCGGTTCGATCTCGTGCGGTTGGCGCGGAAGTGGATCTTCGGCACCGACTGGCCCGGGGTGCCCGGTACCGCCACGAATGTCCGCGCGGTCGCCGATCTAGGCCTGCCCGCGGACGTCCTGGAGGGCGTCCTGTCCGGGAACGCGCTACGGCTGATGCCCGGCTTGCGCTGAGCTACTTCCGCCAGAACAGGTGATGCACGACCCCGCTGGAGCTGGGAACCTTTTCCAGGTGATAGCGGTCGGTCAACTCCTCCGGGCTTTCCCAAAGCCGTTCCCCGGCACCGAATTCGACCGGCGCGACGGCGATGTGCAGCATGTCGATGAGACCGGCGTCGACGAACTGGCGCACCGTGTTGACGCCGCCGCCAATCCGCACATCCTTGTCACCGGCGGCTTTCTTCGCCTGTGCGAGTGCTTCCTCGGGAGTCGCGTTGAGGAAGTGGAAGGTCGTTTCGCCCAAGGTGATCGAGGGACGTTCGTGGTGGGTGAGGACGAAGACCGGGGTGCGGAACGGCGGCTCGTCGCCCCACCAGCCCTGCCAGTCGTGGTTCTCCCACGGGCCGCGGTACGGGCCGAACTTGTTGCGCCCCATGATTTCCGCGCCGACGTTGCCGCTGCGGTGCATGTCGCGGGTGAAGTAGTCGTCGAGCCCGCGGGTGCCGCCGGGTTCGCTGCGCATGGGCCAGCTGGCGGTGGCCCCGGCCCACGAGAAGAGCGGCGCCGGATCGGGGTGGCCGAGCGGCTGCTCGAAAGTCTGGTCCGGACCGGCCCCGAAGCCGTCGGCGGAAACGTTGAAACACTGGACGCGCACCAGCATGGCTAGCTCCCTGCTTGTCTTTTGCAAGCACTATGCCGGAGGTGCTGGTAAAGTGCAAGTGGTTAGAGGAGGTGTGCGATGCCGGACGGCCCGCGCTCGGGATGCCCGATCAACGCCGCGATCGAGGTGGTCGGCGACCGCTGGAGCCTGCTGGTCCTGCGCGACGTGATGTTCGGCGACCGGCGGCATTTCCGGCAATTGCAGTCGCAGTCGGAGGAAGGAATCGCGTCGAATATCCTAGCCGACCGATTGCGCACCTTAACTGAAGCGGGATTGCTTACTCGCGATTCGGCCGGTCGCGGACAACGCGCGACGTACAGTTTGACGGAAGCCGCGATTCAGTTAGTGCCGGTTTTAGTGCACCTGGCAAGCTGGGGTTTGCGGCATCGCCCGACGACGCCGGAATTGCGCGTTCGGGCGGAACTGCTGGAAGCCGGCGGACCGCCGCTGTGGGAGGAATTCATGGCGGAACTCCGGGAACGGCACCTGGGGATTCCCCGGCCGTCCGGTGATGGCCCGACCGCGACGGAACGTCTGGCGGCGGCCTACGCGGAGGCGGTCGCCCGGGGCTGAGGCGCTTGTCCCGCCCTGGATACCTGCCGGAGAAGTTGATCACTCGATTCGGCATTCGCCCTGTTGACGCGGATCCTCCGGGATGTCCGGACCGTCAGCCCTTCCCGACTGAGGAAGGGAGCCGGGAATGCCGGACGAGGACGAGGTGCGCCGTTTGTCGACGAGAATGAACCGGATAGTCGGCGCGAATCCGGGCCTTCGCGGCGACGCGGACGACGCCTGTCAAACGGCCTGGCTGGAATTCCTGCTCCGCCCGCCGACCTTGCGAGACGCGAACGCTTTGGCTGGCTGGCTGACGACCGTCGCGCGGAGAAATGCGCTCCGGGCGGCGGAAAAGCGTTCCCGGGTGACGTTTGTCGATGATTCGCAGCTGGAGACGCACACGGCGGTGGACTCCCCGGAGGCGGCGGCGCTGTCCGGCGAGTTGGCGGCGGCGCTGTGGCGGGCGGTGGAGAAGTTCCCGGAACGGCATCGGCGGATGATGCTGCTGCTGGCGCATTATCCGGAGCTGGGGCATGCCCAGCTGGCCGCTGAGCTGGGCATCTCGCCGGCGAGCGTGAGCCGGATCCGGCAGCGCTGCCTGACGGTGCTGCGGCGTCGGCTGGAGGCGGAGGGGTTCAGTTATCCATGACCGGGGTGGCCGACTGACTGTGGGCGGCTGTTCGATCTGGCTGATGGGACTGGCAGCTGCCCGCGGTCCGCTGGACAGCCCCGGCAACGTCGTTGACCTGTGGCTTCTCGGCCCATCCACAACCTGCGTTTCCTGTGGGCAGCCAGGCTCGGGCAGCCTCGATCGTCGGACCACGCCGATAGACTGGGCTGGGGCCGCCCCCCGGAGGAGGGTGGGGGTCCAGCCGGGGGCTTAAGCCGGGCGGCCTCAGCCTGCCGACTATCCACAAAGGACACCCGCGTCGACGAAATGTCCGATCGATGCGAATACGTCCGTTTCTTTAAGTCTGTGAAGGACTCCTTGAGGGAATCTGATTCCCTCAAGGAGTCCTTCACGGACGACGCGCCCAGCTGCCGCCGCCCGCGCGGGCCCCGAAGCAAGTCAACCCGGTCCGCCGGTCGCTTCGGCCTGGACGGACACGCCTCAACGGCACTCGTAACGCC
>NZ_JBHUKS010000036.1:0-29691 GCF_042684085.1 Amycolatopsis silviterrae | reverse complement strand
GGATCTTCACGTCCGCGAAGGACTCCTTGCGAGCCTCGGAGTCCGATGCCAGAGCTTAAGGCGGCGCCGTGGGTGCCGTTGAGGCTCGTCTGCTCAGTCCAAAGGAGCTGGCCGGTGCCGCTCTTGACGGGTCGGCGGGGCCGGCGGGGCCGGGCGCGGCGTTGGTCGTCCGTGAGGGGAACCTTCACAGCCCCTGATTCCCTCAGGGTTCCCCTCACGGACTTTCGGAGGCGGCCATACGGGTATCAATCGGGCAATTCGGCGGTTCCGGCGTCCTGTGTGGATGGTCCAGCAGGCGTGGGCCATGCACCTTAAGTCCCTGGTATTGACGGGCGGAAGCAGATCCCGGCACCAAAAGTCAGCCGTTCACCGACCGAAGCCGCCGCATCGCCTCCGCCAGCCCCTCCGCATCCGGCCCCAGCGGCGTGAGCACGATCCGCCGCAAGATCTCCGCGCAGGCGGATCGGGCCTTGATCGCCACCTCCAGCCCGTGTTCCGTCAGGGCCGCGAACGTCACCCGGCGGTCCTCGGGGCTCGGGACGCGGCAGATCAGATCCGCGGCGACCAGACGGTCCGCCACCTTCGTGAAGCCTCCGCTCGACAGGGCGGCTTCCGTCGCGAGGCGGGTCATCGGCATGCGGTGGTCGGGGGACCGCACCAGCCGCAGCAGGATGTCGAACGACGCGGGGGCCAGGCCGAACCGGTCGGCGATCTCGCCCATCAGCGCGTTCTGCGTGGCCAGATAGCCCTCGATCACGAGGCCCCACCACGTCACGATCTCGTCGTCGTCCGTCTGCGGATCCGGGGTCATCTGGCGGAGTCTACCCGGAATACATCTTGCGAGCGAGAAGTTACCTGGGCAACAAAACACTCAGCTCGCTAGGGTCGAGGCATGACCGACCTGACCCGCGCGCAAGACCTGCTCGCAACCACGATCCTCGCCGACGGACACAACGACCTGCCATGGGCGCTCCGCCTCAAGGCCGGTCCGAACCCGGTCGAAGCGGTCGCCGGGGTGGACCTCACGGTGCCCCAGCCGACGCTGCACACCGACTTTCCCAAACTCGCCGAAGGCAAGCTGGGTCTGCAGTTCTGGTCGGTGTACGTGCCATGCCAGTTCGAGGGCGACAGCGCGGTCACCGCGGTGCTCGAACAGATCGAGGTGGTGCACCAGCTGGCTGAGCGTTACCCCGACCGGCTGCGGCTGGTGACCACGGCCGACGAGGCCGAGGCGGCGTTCGCGGACGGGCGGATCGCGTCGCTGCTCGGTGCGGAGGGCGGGCACAGCATCGCGGAATCTCTTGGGGTGCTGCGGATTCTGCGCCGGCTCGGCGTCCGGTACATGACGCTGACGCACAATTTCAACACCACCTGGGCCGACTCCGGGACCGACAAGCCCGAACACAACGGGCTCACCGAGTTCGGCCGCGACGTCGTGCGCGAGATGAACCGGATCGGCATGCTCGTGGACCTTTCCCACGTCGCGCCGAGCACCATGCGCACCGCGCTCGAAGTGTCCAGTGCGCCGGTGATCTTCAGCCACTCGTCGTGCCGCGCGGTCAACGATCACCCGCGCAACATCCCGGACGACGTGCTCGCTCAGCTGCCCGGCAACGGCGGCGTCGCGATGGTCACCTTCGTGCCCGCCTTTATCTCCGCCGCGGTCACCGAGTGGGACAACCAGCTTGAGGCCGCGATGAAGGCGGCCGGGCAGGAGTTCCTCAACCTCGGTGAGCGCGGCCGGTTCGCCGAGAGCTGGGACGGGCCGCCCAAGCCGACGGCGACGGTCGAGGACGTCGTCGCGCACATCGAGCACGCGCGCGAGATCGCCGGGATCGACCACATCGGGCTCGGCGGCGATTACGACGGCGTCGGTGCGCTGCCGGATGGCCTTGAGGACGTGTCGAAATACCCGGTGCTCATCGCCGCGCTGATGGAACGCGGCTGGAGCGACGAGGACTGTGCGAAGCTCGCCGGCCGCAACACGCTGCGGGTGCTGCGCGAGGTCGACGCGAAGCAGTGACCCGCTTGAATTAGCGGATCACGGCGAGTGGGCGGACAATCACGGTATGTCCCACGCGCGAAACGACGACCCCACCGGGGCCGCGAAATCCGAGATCCCCGAGGCGCCGGGCGCCGAGGTGCCCGGCGCGCTCGAACCCGGCGCCGAACCCGGACCGCCCCCGCCCGCGGCGAAACCCGCCGGGAAACCCGCGGCGGGCCGCAAGGGCAAGGTCAAATCCACTCGCATCAGCGGCACCTGGATCGCCGTGATCGTGGCGATCGTCGTGCTGGCGTTGCTGCTGGTGTTCATCCTGCAGAACCTGGACACGGCGACCGTCCACTTCCTCGGCGCGTCCGGCAGCATGCCGCTCGCGGTGGCGATGCTCTTCGCCGCCATCGCGGGGGCGGCGCTGGTGGCGCTGATCGGCGGGGCGCGGATTCTCCAGTTGCGGAAGCAGGCGCGGCGGCGCAGGTGAGCGGTCGTGAGTGCCTATGCCGGTTCTAACCGGGATAAACACTCACGAGTCCGCAGGCTCAGCAGGATCTCGCACACCGCGGGATCCCCGCTGAGCCGCACGCGCGTGCCCGCTTCCGCCGCGGGCAACGTCCCGCTGCACAACCGCCAGAACGCGTCCGCGTCGGTAGCCAGCGAAGCGAGCGGAGACCGCGACGTCGCCGCGCCGCGGTCGATCGTCCAGCCGACCGCAGTGGCGCGCACGGTCCACCGCCCGGCCCCCTCCACCGAACAGGCCACCTGACGCCCGGCCCGCGCGGTCACCGCGCGCAAGCTCTGCGGCAGTGAACGCAGGAACGTGTCCACCACCGGCGTCTGGAACTCCGGCTCGTCGAGCAACGGAGCCCCGACCGCCTCCCGGATGTGCTGCTGATACGTCCACTGCTCGGCGTAATCGCGAGCGACCGTCAGCCACAACGGCACCGCGGCGGGCTCGTCCAGGTCACGGTGCTTCCACAGTTCGGTCAGCTGCGTCGTGCTGTCCACGAACATCGCGAACAACACCTCCGGCGACAGCTGCCGGCAGGCGGGCACCCACGGTGCCTCGTCCGCGAAGTGCCCGTCCCGGTCCCGGGAGAGCCGCCGGAGCTTCAGGCCGAGGACGTGCGCGGTCAGGTCGTGCACCGTCCACTCGCCGAGCGCGGGCAACGCCCACTCCGGCGGCCGCAGGTCGGAGAGGACTCCGATCAGCGCCTGTTCCTCGCGGACGAGCAGCGGCAGCACGTCGATCGGCGGTCCCCACGGCGCGGTCATGCGCGTCATCCAACACCCACCGGCCCGGCATCACAGGGCCGTTCGGCCTACTCGCAGGTAGCATCAGCGCGAACAGTGAGGGGAGCAGCCCGTGGACTACCAGCGACCGAACGGCCGGGGCACCGCCGAGGACGTGGCCAATCTGGCCCGCCGGGCAGGCCAGCTCGCCGGATGGGCGGCGCGCACCGGCTTCGACCTGACCCGCAAACTCCCCGGGATCGACACCGCCGAACGCGGCCTCAAGCAGGTCGAACGCGGGCTGCTGAGCGAACTGCGCCGCCGCCTCGACGAGGTCGACGATCCCTATCACGCGGCGCTGACCGCGGCGTCCGCGATGAACCGCCCCGACATCGGCAGCCGCGCCGTCGAAACGACTGTGACGCTGGTGCCCGCCCGCGACCACGTCGAACCGCTGCGCGCGGCGATGGCCGAACTGCTCAACCATTCCATCGGCTTCGGCCGCGAGCGGGCCCGCGAGTACCTGTACGCGATCATCCTCCGCCAGCTCACACCCGACGAGGCGCGCATCCTCTCCGCGCTGTCCGACGGCTCCCCGTTCCCCGCGATCGACGTCGCCGAGCGCACCGCCATCGGCGGCACCGGCCGGATCGTGCTGCGCAACGCCTCGACGGTCGGCAAGGCGGCCGGGGTGTCGCTGCCCGACCAGGTGCCCGGCTACGTGACCCGGCTGATCGGCCTCGGACTGGTCGAACTGGACGAGGAGGTGCCCGCGCTCGAGACGCAGTACGAAATCCTGCTGACCGACGAGTCGGTCCGCGAGGTGGAGAAGCAGGTGAAGCGGATCAAGATCATCCGCCGCACCATCCACGTCTCGCGGCTCGGCGCGCAGTTCTGGCAGGCCTGCGACCCGAGCCTGGGCTGACCCCGATGGGCGAGTTCGTCTCGAAGATCCTCGACGATTTCGTCCGGCACTGGCCGCTGTATGTCTCCATCCCGATCGTCGCCGCGCTGATCGGGTACGGCACGAAGCTGGTCGCGATCCGGATGATGTTCCAGCCGGTGGAGTTCATCGGCGTCAAACCCTTCCTCGGCTGGCAGGGCATCGTGCCCAAACGGGCCGCGCGGATGGCGAGCATCGCCTGCGACACGATGACCGAGCAGCTGATCAAACCGGCCGAGGTCGTCGCGCGGCTCGACGCTGACCGGATCGCCAAGGAGATCGAGAAACCGCTGCTCGCGGCGGTCGAGGACATCGTGCGCGAGGTGGCCGGGCACTACCAGACCGGCCTGTGGGAATCGCTGCCGGTCGGCGTGCAGCGGCTGGTGATCCAGCGCGTGCAGGCCGAATCGCCGCACATGGTCAAGGCCGTGCTCGAACTCATTCAGTCCGATGTGGACAGTGTGTTCGACCTCAAGGGCATGGTGGTGACCAGCCTGGTCAAGGACAAGCGGCTGCTCAACCGGATCTTCCAGGAGGCGGGTGCGGAGGAGTTCAAGTTCATCGCGCGCTCCGGGCTGGTGTTCGGCGGGCTGATCGGCGTGATCCAGATGGTCGCGTGGCTGCTGTTCAAATTCCCGCCGATCATGCCGTTGTTCGGCCTCTTCACCGGATGGTTCACCGACTGGCTCGCGCTGCGGATGATTTTCTACCCGCTGGAGCCGAAGAAATATTTCGGCGTCACCTGGCAGGGGTTGTTCCTCAAGCGGCGCGCGGAGGTCGCGGAGGCATACGGCGAGTTGATCGCGAAAGAAATCATCACGCCGCACAACGTCATCGAGGCGGTGCTGCGGGGGCCGCTTTCCGACCGGGTGCTGGCACTCATCCAACAGCAGCTCGACCGCGAGCTGGGCCGCGCGGCGAACGTGGCGAAACCGTTGCTGGTCTTCGCCATCGGCAGCCGCCGCTACCAGGACATGAAGCTCGCCATCTCGGAGCAGATCATGACCCGGCTGCCGGACACGATGCGCTACATCGAGGACTACGCCACCGACGCGATGGACATCCGGAACGTGCTGGTCGGCAAGATGAAGGAATTGTCGCCCGAGGAGTTCGAACAGCTGCTGCGCCCGGCTTTCCAGCAGGACGAATGGATTCTCATCGCGACCGGCGCGGTGCTCGGATTCGCGGTCGGCGAGGCGCAGGTACTGGTGCTGGAGCATCTCGCCGCCTGAAACCTCCCCCTTGTGGAGGAGCGGGCTGGGCCGGGAGACTGACCCTCATGGGTGAGACGGCGGTGCCGTGGCCGCAGGAAATCCGGATCGCGATGGCCATGGTGGGGGGATCCAGCCTGGCAGTGTGGATGGGGGGAGTCGCTACCGAGACCTCGGCGTTGCTGCACGCTTCGCGCGAGAAAGACGAGAGTAACGGCTACCGGAAACTGCTCGACCTTTTGCACGCTTCAGTGCGTCTCGACGTGCTCACCGGCACGAGCGCGGGCGGCATCAACGCCGCGTGCCTCGGCCTGGCGGAGGCGTACCGGTCGACGCCCTCGGTGCTGCGCGACACCTGGTTCTCCGCCGGGTCGCTGGAGAATCTGATCCGCGAGCCCAGCGAGACCGAACCCCGTTCGGTGCTCAACGGCGACAAGGTGCTGCTCGGCGGGCTCAACCAGGCGATGCGCGACATCACCACGGCCGGGGTCGTGCCCACCGAGCCGCCGGACGTGACCGTGCTGCTCACCGGAACCATGCTCGACGGCGAGACCACGCAGTACGACGACGCGCTCGGAAACCGGGTGCGCGACACCGAACATCGCATGCTGTTCCGCTTCGACGGTCCATTGTGGAATAACCAGGTGCACGCTCCGCTCGCGCTCGCCGCGCGGTCGAGTGCGTCCTTCCCCGGCGCCTTCGAGCTGTCGCGGATGCCGATCGGCCCCGAGGCGGCGGACCGGCTGCATCCGGACATGACCGACTACACGGAGCTGGTGCGTTCGCACTGGCTCGCGGACGGCGGCGTGCTGGTGAACAAGCCGCTGCGGCCGGCGTTGCGGGAGATCTTCGAGCGCTCGTCGTCGGCGGACGTGCGGCGGCTGCTGCTGTATGTCGTCCCGACGGTCGACGGGGAAGTCAAGCCGATGGCGTGCGATCCGGCCGAGCCGCCGATGCTCGGCACCGCGCTGGCGAAGGTCGCGTCGACGATCATGAGCCAGACCATCAGCGTCGAGCTGGAGGAACTGAGCAGGCACAACTCTTCGGTCACGCGCGCCAGGGACACGCGGGTCGCGCTCGCGTCGCTCGGCCTGCGCGGCGGGCAGCTGGTGGACGACCGGGTGCACCGGGCGTACCTCGACCGCCGGGTCGCGCTGGACGCGGCCGACCTGGTGCGCGCCGTCACCCGCCGCTACGAACTGTCCGATGAGGACAGTGGCTGGGCGGCCGGTAATTCGGCTTTGCTGCAGGACATCGCCGCGGAAGGGCTGCGGCGCGGGATCCCGAACACGCTGCCAGGGGATTCGATCTCGGTCGTCGAGATGGTCCGCTACCGCACTTCGACGCTTGAGGACGCGGTCGCCACCGGCATCCAGCTGATCAACGGCGGCTTCCGGATGGGCCCGGACCTCGCACAGGCGGAGCAGCTCAACGCGGCCCGCGCGAAGATGCACGCCGCCCGCCGGAGCGCGGCTCGCGACGTGCGGCTGTCCGCGTGGGTGGCGCGGCACGAGCCGCCGGAGCCGGGCACCGCGATGCCGGACTGGATCGGCCAGCTCGCCAAGGAATGGGCGGATCTCGGGGCTTCGGACGCGGTCCGCGAGGCGTGGCCGGAGGTGACCGGCGCGCTGCGGTCGGCCGCTCCGGTGCTGCAGGCGTTGTCCGGCAAGGAAAACCAGTGGTCCGCGGAAGCCGCCGCGACCGTGACGACGCTGCTGGACTGGTTCGGCTTGGACAACGAGGATGTCGCGGACACCTTCGTGATGGCGCGATTCTTGTTGCTGCACATGGCGACCCGCGGGCTGCTCGCCGAGGCGCCCGCGGTGGACCAGCGGGTCGACCTGGTGCAGATGAGCGCGGACAGCCGGACCCTGCTGGATCTGTCCCGTCCGCGCGGACGGGACAAGCTGACCGGGACGCAGGCGAACAACTTCGGCGCGTTCTACAAGTCCTCCTGGCGCGCGAACGACTGGCTGTGGGGCCGGATCGACGGCGCGGGCTGGCTGATGCAGTGCCTGCTCGACCCGAAACGCCTGCGCGTGCTGCGCGACATCGTGGGCCGCGAGGAATTCCGGGAGCAGGTAAGGACGACGTTCCTCGCCATCGGCTGGCAGCCGCCGTCGCCCGCGGACAACGCGCTGCCCGCGGAGCTGCCCGTGCTGCTCGCGCAACTGGGCGACGAGCTGGCTTTCCTTGGCCTGGACGCGAATCTGGAGCCGGTGGACTTCGGGACGCAGGTGCCGACCAGTCTTCCGGTGACGTCGATGGTGCTGGCGAAGCCGCGCCAAGCGGCCATCGCGCGGGAGGAACTGCCGGTGCTCGCGCGTCAGGCCGCCGAGGATGCGAAGGAGGGCAACGGAAAGGCGTCGGAAAGCTTCCGGAAGCTGATGGCCGCCCGGCCGCTTGCCCAAGCCGCCGAGAAAACCGTCGAGAAAACCGCTGAGAAAACCACTGCCCAGCCGGAAAACCCCGTCCAGCCGGACGACGAGGCGCAGCGCGCGTTCCAAGCCTGCCAGGTTTCCGCCGAACGCTTCGAGGGCGAACTCGGCAGTACGCTGCTCGCCAAGACCATCGTCAAAGCCGGTGCCGCCGGGCTCAACGCCGCGTCCACCGCCACCCGGGTCCCGAAGACCCTCCAGCCGCTGGCGAAGTTCACCCAGCTCAGCAGCCGCAGCGCGTGGTGGGTCACGCAGGGTGCGACGCGGCTGAGCCGGCCGTGGAACCTGCTCGTCGCCGCCATCGTCGCGGTCGCCGGGTTCGTGCTCAGCGGCGAAGGCGGGCCGCTCCTGCAATGGGTCGGCCTGCCGGTGGCCGGCGGTGCGCTCGTGTTCCTCGTGGTAAGCCTGCTGACCCTGAGGCGCGCGTGGCGAATGGTGCTTATCGTGCTGGGCGTGCTGGTGATAGCCGCGCTATTGTTCGCCGCATTCCTGCCGCCGATCGCGCAGCCGTTGTTCGGCTGGCTCGGTACCGTTGTGGACGGTTGGCGCCGCGGCCAGGCTCCGCTCTGGTGGCTGGCCGTCGTCGCGCTGCTCCTGCTGCCCGCGGTGTGGACCCCGCTGTCCGGCCTCGGCGGGCGCAAGCGCAAAAAGCGGCGCTGACCTCGGCGTTCGCAGTCGGACAGTCCACCGGCGACCCCCAGGTGGACCGCGATTTTCCGGCGTAGGAGTTGCGGCGGGGCCGACGAGGGCTCATGGTCTGGGGTCACAGGTCGCATACCGAAGGTGTGCGGCCCAGGCGCACGCATGCCCAGAAGCAGGCCTGGTCAAACATGTTTGTGGTCCTCCTCACCGGGGTATCCACGTCATCCCTGGTGAGGGCGGTGGACGTGGCATGGATCGCTGGCGGCGCGAAAATTCTCTGTTACGTTTCCAAAGTATGTCCGGAAAGCACTTGATCGAATCCCCGACCAAGGCCGATGGTGCCGCTCTCTGGCGAATCGCACGCGATTCGCAGAAGCTCGATCTGAACTCGCCATACGCATACCTGTTGTGGTGCAGGGATTTCGCGGAGACCTCGGTCGTCGCCCGCGTCGACGGTGAGCCAGTCGGATTCGTGATCGCTTACCGAAGGCCGTCCGCGCCGGACGTCGCGCTCGTGTGGCAAGTCGCCGTCGACGCGTCGCAGCGCGGAAAAGGCCTGGCCGGGCAGTTGCTGGACAGCTTGTACACGCGCCTGGTCGGCGAGGGCGTGCGGTACCTGGAAACCACGATCACCCCGGACAACCCGGCGTCGATCCGGCTGTTCGAGTCGTTCGCGAAGCGCTGGAACGCGGATCTGGAGCGCGAGCGGTTGTTCGAAGTCGCTGATTTTCCGCAGGGGGAGGCGCACGAACCCGAGGATCTTTACCGGATCGGGCCGCTGCACCGCCAATAACCCGTCAATTTCGCCGAGTAGGAGCGAAAGAAATCGTTATGAGCATCTTCGAAGAGCTCGAATCAGAAGTCCGCAGTTACAGCAGGGGGTGGCCGGTCGTCTTCGACCGGGCGCAGGGCAGCAGGCTCTACAGCGAGGACGGCAAGCCGTACCTCGACTTCTTCGCCGGCGCCGGCGCGCTGAACTACGGGCACAACAACCCGCACCTGAAAAAGGCGCTGATCGACTACATCCAGCGCGACGGCGTCACGCACGCGCTCGACATGTACACCGTCGCGAAGCGGGACTTCCTGGAGACCTTCCGGGACAAGATCCTCGCGCCGCGCGAGCTGGACTACAAGATCGTCTTCCCCGGCCCCGGCGGCGCGAACGCCGTGGAGGCCGCGCTGAAGCTGGCGCGCAAGGTGACCGGCAAGGAATCGGTCATCAACTTCACCAACGCGTTCCACGGCATGACGCTCGGCGCGCTGTCGGTCACCGGCAACTCAATGAAGCGCGGCGCCGCGGGCATCCCGCTGGTGCACGCCACCCCGATGCCGTACGACAAGTACTTCGACGGCGCGATGCCGGACTTCATGTACTTCGAGAAGCTGCTCGAAGACTCCGGCAGCGGCCTGAACGAACCCGCCGCGGTGATCGTGGAGGGCGTGCAGGGCGAGGGCGGCATCAACGCCGCGCGCCTGGAATGGCTCAAGGGTCTCGACGACCTGTGCAAGCGGCACAACATCCTGCTGATCCTCGACGACGTCCAGATGGGCTGCGGCCGCACCGGTCCGTTCTTCAGCTTCGAGGACGCGGGCATCTCCCCGGACATCGTGTGCCTGTCGAAGTCGATCGGCGGCTACGGCCTTCCGATGGCGCTCACGCTCATCAAGCCGGAGCTGGACGTCTGGGAGCCGGGCGAGCACAACGGCACCTTCCGCGGCATCAGCCCGGCCTTCGTCACCGCGTCCGAGGCGCTGCGCGTCTACTGGAGCGACGACGAGCTGGAGAAGTCCACCAAGGCCAAGGGCGAGCGCATCGCGAGCACCTTCAAGGACCTCGTGGAGCGGTACCCGGAGGCGAACCTCACCGCCAAGGGCCGCGGTCTGGCGCGCGGTCTCGAGTTCGGCAGCGGCGAGCTGGCGGGCGCGGTCTGCAAGGAAGCCTTCGAGCGCGGCCTGCTGATGGAGACCTCCGGTCCGGACAGCGAAGTGATGAAGCTGCTGCCGCCGCTTACCCTCACCGATGACGAACTGAGCGAAGGACTCTCGATCATCGAGGAATCCGTCGCCGCCGTCCTCAAGTAGCCACCCCGAAGAACAAGAAGGAGCCTTTCACTTGCTGGTCCGCACGCTCGACGAGATCACCGACACCGACGCTGACATCAAGACCCCGAACTGGCGCAGCAAGCGCATCATCCTCGCGAAGGAGGGCGTCGGGTTCTCGGTGCACGAAACGACGCTGTACGCGGGCACGGTGAACGACTTCTGGTACGCCAACCACATCGAGGCTGTTTTCATCACTTCCGGTGAAGGCGAGATCGAGGACCTCGCCACCGGCGAGGTGCACCAGCTCCGGCCGGGCACGCTGTACCTGCTGAACGACCACGACAAGCACCAGGTCCGGCCGAAGACCGAGATCAAGTGCGTGTGCGTGTTCAACCCGCCGGTCACCGGCCGCGAGGTGCACGACGAGAACGGGGTCTACCCGCTCGTCACCGAAGACTCCTGACACTGCGTCACTCCCACCACCGCAAGAAAGAAGAAACGCCAGAAGAACTGGAGGCGAGCCACTGTGACGATCATGGACACCCGGGTCGACGACGGTTACCCGACCCGGATCACCGGTACGCCGGAGCACCTTCCGCGCGTGCACCCCACTGTGTGGGGTACCGAGGCTGACGGCCCGATCGACGCCGCGACCCTGGCCAATCACGACGCCAAGGGCTACACGGTCGTGGACGGACTGCTCTCGCCCGGTGAGGTCCAGACGTACTGGCAGGAGGTCGTCCGGCTGTCGTCGGACGAGAAGCTGCGCGACGACGAACGCGTCATCACCGAGGCGCGGACCGGCGAGGTCCGGTCGATCTTCGACGTGCACGAGATCTCCGGCCTGATCGCCGAGCTGATCCGAGATCCGCGGGTGCTCGACCGGGCCCGGCAGATCCTCGGCTCGGATGTCTACATCCACCAGAGCCGGATCAACTACATGCCGGGCTTCAAGGGCACCGGTTTCTACTGGCATTCCGATTTCGAGACCTGGCACGCGGAGGACGGCATGCCGTCGCCGCGCGCGGTGAGCTGCTCGATCGCGCTCACCGACAACTACCCGTACAACGGCGGGCTCATGGTCATGCCGGGTTCGCAGCGCACGTTCGTGCAGTGCGTCGGCGAGACCCCGGACGCCAACTACAAGAGTTCGCTCAAGGACCAGCGGGTGGGCGTGCCGTCGCCGGACGACATCACCAAGCTCGCCGCGGACTACAGCATCGACCAGTTCACCGGGTCGGCCGGTTCGGCGCTGTGGTTCGACTCGAACATCATGCACGGGTCGTCGAACAACATCACGCCGTATCCGCGCTCGAACATCTTCCTGGTGTTCAACAGCGTGGAGAACGCGTTGCAGCAGCCGTTCGCCGCGAGCGAGCCGCGGCCGTCGTTCATCGCCGGCCGCGACACCGCGCCGATCACGCGGTGACCAGCGTTACCTTCGCCAACCGGCGGGTCGCTCGTAACGGGGAATGTGCGCCCTGTTACGTTGTGGCCACCTCGCAGCTCGTCTGCGGAGGCACGGTTGTCCGTAGCGGTCCGGGTTCTTGCTCGGGGTGAGCCCCCCGAACCGCGGGCGGACGGCCGCGATGCACGGGTGGACCGCGCCCCCTGGCGGCCCGGCCGACGATCATTGAGTCCGGCCCCGCACCATCAGATCGGGACTGATGGTGCGGGGCCGGACTCGTCTTTTCTGGGGTCGAAATTCACGGAAGAGCGGTTTCTGCGGGCTGCCGCTGACGGTAAGTTGACCTGTCTGGCTGGGGGTGAGCCTGGGAGGTGCGCGCGAGCATGGCCGACGCCGGCGCGCGGGTCGAACTGCTCGGCCCGGTGCGGCTGCTCGACGGCAGCCGTGCGGTTCCCGTCGGCGGTCCCGGGGTGAAGGGGCTGCTGGCGCTGCTCGCGCTGCGCGTGGGCAAGGTGGTGCCGCTCGAGGAGATCATCGACGCGCTGTGGGGCCACGACCCGCCCGCCACCGCCCGCACCATCGTGCACGGCAACGTGTCGCAGCTGCGCAGGCTGCTGCGGGAGATGGCCGAACCGGTCGCCGAGATCAGCACCCGTCCGCCCGGGTATCAGCTTTCCCTCGCCCCGGAGCGGATCGACGCGCACCGCGCGCGGGCGCTGCTCGACCAGGCCGCGCTGGAACCTCCCGAGCACGCCTCGAAACTGCTCGCCGAAGCACTCGCGCTGTGGCAGGGCCCGACGCTCGCCGGAGTGCCCGATTCGGTGCGAGCGCCCGAATTGGACGAGTTGCGGCACGCGATCCACTACGCCCGGATCAACGCCGATCTCGACCTCGGCCGCTACGACGAGCTGATCGTCGAGCTGAGCCCGATCGTCCGCGCCGACCCGCTCGCCGAACGCCTCGCCGGACTGCTGATGCGCGCGCTCTACCACGCCGGGCGGCGCGGGGAAGCGCTTGAGCTGTACCGCGTCGTCTCGCGGGCCACGCTCGGCTCGCTCGGCGTCGAACCCGGCACCGACCTGCGTTCGCTGCACGAGCGCGTGCTCAACGACGATCTCGCCGCAGTGGTGCCGGAGCCGGCTGTCGCGCCGTCTCAGCTGCCGCCAGCGCTGCCGACGCTGGCCGGCCGGGAAGCGGAAGTGGAGTGGCTCGACGGGCTCGCCGAACGCGGCGACAGCACCGTGATCGTGTCCGGCACCGCTGGCGTCGGGAAGAGCGCCCTGGTCGTGTGGTGGGCGCACCGCGCGGCGAAGCTGTTCCCGGACGGGGTGCTGTACGCCGCACTGCAAGGGTTCGATCCGCGGCACGCGCCGCTGGAACCGGGCGATCTGCTGTCGCAGTTCCTGCTCGGACTGGGCGTGCCCGCCGACGAGGTGCCGGAACAGGTGCACGAACGCGTCGCGCTGTACCGGTCGCTGATCGCCGGACGGCGGATGCTCGTGCTGCTCGACGACGCGCGTTCGGCCGAACAGGTGCGTCCGCTGCTACCGCCGGGCTCGGGGTCGATGACGGTGGTGACCAGCCGGTCGCGGCTGGAGGCGCTGGCGGTGTCGAACGCGGCGAAGCTGCGCGTGCTCGGCACGCTCGCGCCGGAGGCCGCGGTGCGCGTGATCGAGGAGCTGGCCGGTCCCGCCGATTTCGACCTCAACCACGCACTGGCCCGGCTGTGCGGCTACCTGCCGCTCGCACTGCGGATCGCCGGGGCCCGGCTCGCCGCAAGTCCACAGTGGACACTCAAGGATCTCGTGGGAGAGCTGGGAAACGAACGCACCCGGCTGGCCGGACTGGACGTGACCGGAGCCGACGACGGCGTGCGGGCCGCGTTCGACGTCTCGTTCCGCGGCCTGCCGGACGGGCTCGCCAGGACGCTGCTGCGGCTGGGCGCGGTGCCCGCCCGGCACACCGGCCCGCACCTGACCGCGGCCATCGCGCAGATCCCGGTGGCGCAGGCCCGCCGCGAACTCCGCACGCTCGCCGCGCACAACCTGATCGCCGAAACGTCGCGCGACGCCTTCGCCCCGCACGACCTCGTCCGGCTCTACCTGCGGGAGCTGGCCGAAACCGAACTCGACCCGGAGGAACGCGCGGCGGTGCTCGACCGGGCGATCCGCTACCACCAGGCCGCCGCCGACACCGCGCGACGGAGGATGCTGCGCATCGTCGACCCGCTCGACCTCACCGGACTGGTGCCGCCGGACGCGCTGCCGCCGCTGGAAACCTTCGCACAGGCCCAGGAGTGGTTCGCCGCGGAATGGCCGAACCTGCTGGCCGTACTGGACGCCGCACACGCCGACGGCCGCTACGCCGACGTCTGGCGGCTCGCCCGCGTCGCGCACACCTACCGGGTCGTCTGCCCGCTTTACGAGGAATGGATCCGGCTGGTCGATCTGGGCCTCGCCGCCGCCGAGGCCGCGGACGAACCGCTCGGCCAGTGCTGGATGCTGATCTCCCGCTGTGCCATCGCGCTCACCTTCGAACTGTCACAGGGCAGCATCGCCGACGCCGAACGCGCGGTCGACCTGGCCGCCGGTCTCGACCGGCGCTCGCTCATCGTCGCGAAAATCCACCTCGGCAGCGTGCTGACCCTGCTCGGCCGCTACGCGGAGGCGATCGAACGGCTGCTGGAGGCGGTCGCGGAGACCGAACGCACCGGCGACCTCGAACTGCGCGGCCAGGCGCTCAACAACTGCGCGGAGACGGAAAAGCGCGCCGGCCGTCCGGTCGAGGCGATCACCCACCAGCTGGCCTCGCTGAAGATCGACCGCGAACTCGGCGACGACAGCTACGCGGTGGTGTCGCTGAACAACCTCGCCGAACTGCACCTGGGAGTCGGCGATCTGGCGGCGGCGGAGCGGTACGCGCGGGAGGCGGTTTCTCTGGCGGTGGCGCGGCAGTTCGAGCTGCAGGAGGGCATCCTGCGGGTCACGCTGGCGCGGATCCTGCGCGGCCAGGAACGGCTGGGCCCGGCGCGGGAGCAGTATCGGCGGGCGGTCGCGCTGTATGAGCGGATGAATCCGCGGCAGGTCGAGGACTTGCGCAAGGAGGCGGCCGACCTGGGGTGAGCGGCCCCTCACGGTCGCCTTCAGCCTGCTTACCGTCCACAAAGGACGCCACCTCCGGCGAAATGCCCGATTAACGCCCGCTCGCCCGTTTCTTCAAGTCCGTGAAGGACTCCTTGAGGGAATCTGATTCCCTCAAGGAGTCCTTCACGGACGACACGCCCAGCTCCCGCCGCCCGCGTGGCCCCGAAGCGAGCCAGCCTGGTCCGCCAGCCGCTTCGTCCTGGGCGGATCCGCCTCAGCCGCACCCCCAAAGCCGCCTTGAGTCCCTGGCCTGGGGAATCAGGGTTCCCCTCACGGGCAACGCCGTCCCCGGCGGGAGGCAGTGAGCGGGCAGTCGCCAGGCCCGGCTCTTGTACAACGTTCAGCTGTGTTTACGCAGGTCGACGTGGTAATAATCGCGCTCGCTTAGCGGATTCTTAGCCATCGGGCGGTCAGCGCGCGTAGGGTCGGCCGCGACGCTGGCGGAGCCCTAGGGGAGGGGCAGGTTGTGAAGCCGGCGACGGGACCGCGGCGGCCGTGCCGTGCGGACCTGGAAGAGCCGCCAGGAGCGGTTCGGTGGCGGTTGGCCGGCCGAGATGGGGGTAGGCCGGCCGGCCGCCAGGCTATTCGACGTTCGCCGTGCAGAGTGCGATCGAGCTGCCGCTGTTCTCGGCCACCTTCTTGCCGTCGACGAGGATCTGGCAGCTGATCTGGTTGGTCACGCTCGCGTTGGCGGTGTCCGCGGTGAGCGAGAGGATCGGCGTGCCGCCGTCGTAGGAGGCGTGGCCGTGCCAGTCGTCCGTGCTCGGCGGGGTGGCCGCGGTGCGCTGGTCGTTCAGCGTGCCGTAGCGGACGGTCGCGCCGCCCGCCGAGGTCACCACGAAGTCGACCGAATGCTTCTCGCCCGGCTGCGGCGGGATGTGCAGCTCGCCCGCGCGCGCGGTGCCGAACATCGCCGGATACAGCAACATCGCGCCGCACAACAGGGCCGATAGTACGGAAAGCGTCGTTCCGGTCAGCGCGACGCCCAATCCGCGCATTGTTCCCTGGGATGAAAGTACGATTCCCGCAATTCCGGCGGCGAGGCCGATGCCGGCCAGCGGCCAGGCGAGGAAACCCCAATCCGGGAGGAAGGCGACACCGGCGGCGGCCAGCCCCAGCACGACCGCGAGGCCGCCGGGCCAGTTCGCCTTCCGCCGGGACGGGGCCTGCTGGGGTGTTCGGTGCGGACCAGGGCGAGTGGTGGTCCGGCTGTGTCGTGCGGGTGCGGCCGGATACGGCTGCTCGGTCGTCATGCGTGCCTCTTCCGCCTGTGTTGGCGAAGACGCTAACGCAGATGCCCGCGTAGTTGGAATAATCGTTATCGAGTGACAATGTCATCCATTTACCGCGTGTGCGGCAGCGGGGTCATTTCCCGCCGGATTGCGCGGAGTGGTGCCATTTATTGCCCGAAAAGACTAACGGTGCTTTCGAAGAGCGACCGCGTGCTTACCCCGTGAGCTTGCCCTGGCCGCGGGCACCCCCGCCGCCATTCACTGATCGAAAAGGCTGACTTCGGGAGTGATCTCGAGCAGTTCGTGCACCGGCCTGCCGCGGCGGCCGTCGATGGTCGTCGTGCGCACTACGCGCAACCGCGCGGTTACCGGCCGATCGAGATTTTCTTTGATCTGGTCGAGCAGATCCGGGGCGACCGCGCCCTGAATGGTACCGCCGGATTCCCGCTCCAAGTAGAAAATCCGTCGCCGGGTGCGCACGCCGTCGAGGCGTCCGGTCACCGTCTCGTAGCCGACCGCCTCGCGGGACTCGCGGAGGCTGCCCTGCAGCACCCTGGCCTGTTCGGTGGTCATGCTGCGGGTCACCTGCTCGCCCGCGGTGGGCGTGAGCGCCATTCCGATGCCGGCGTGCTTGCTCACCGCGTTGACGACATCGCTGACCGCGTTGCGCACCGTGTCGCGCTGCAGCAGCACCGCGTCGAGCGCGCCGTCGTCGGAACCGTTGGCGGGCAGGAAATCGCAGAGTTCCTTCACCGCGCGCTCGGACAGCGTTTCGATGCCGTCGTGGATCAGCGCGTCGTCGACCGCCGGTTCCGGGAAGCCGAAGAAGATCGCGTTGCCCGCCTGTCCTTTTTGGATCAACGGGGCCTTGTCGCGGTCCGCCTGCTGGACGAAGGTGACCTCATTCGACGGATTGCGGATGATGTGGCCGATCTTCGCCGTCGCGTCCTGCAGCGCGCGGCTGATATCGGAAAAGGTGTACGCGTCGATGTGCGTTTCGCCGATCACCGACACGTGCAGCAGGGGCGCGCGGCAGGTGCGCTCGAACTTCGCGTTCGCCGCCATCGCCGAGGCGCGGGCGAGGTCGTCCAGCCACGTGCCGCCGGGGATCTCGTCCGCGATCCGCCGGAACTCGTTCCTCACCACACCATCTCCGGGATTCCTCTGCCGCCCTCGGCCCACACCGATTCCCACACGTCCTCGTCGCCGGGACGGCACAGGAAGCCGTCGAGCATGCCGCCGACCGGCTGGATCTGGTCGAGGTACATCGCGGGCTGGCCGACGATGATGCCGCGCAGCGTCAGCAGGCCGTACAAGGCGGTGCGGCCGCTGTCGTCAAGCCGCTTCAGCGCGCCCCATTCGTCGGGCAGCAGCACCACGTCGAGCCCGCGCGGCGGATGCGCGGTGCGGGTGACGAACGCGCCGCCGAGCCAGGCCCGCCCGGACGTGATCACCCGCTGGGCGACCCCGAGGTAGCTGTTGAGCGCGCTGAAGAGGATCTCGCGCTCGTTCTGGTGCGGCGCGTCGTAGACCAGCCGCTCGTAGACGTCGGCGAGGTCGGCGTGGTGGCGGCCGGGCGGCAGCAGGTGCTGTGGCGTCCAGTGCGGAAGCGCCATCGGACCTCCTGACGTCGTCCGGGGCCCTCGGCGCCCGCTTACCGTGCGTAGCCGAATCTACCAGGTGGGTGTCAGCCACTGCGTCCAGGTCGCCGGGGCGCGGGTTCGTCGTCGTGCGGCCAGTGCGGACTCCGCTGGTCGTCCTCGGGCCAGCTCAGTTCGCCGGACAGCCGCGGCTCGGGATCGGGCAGCGGATGCCCCGCCGGGTCCTGGGCGGGCTGCTGGGCGTGGTACGGCTCGTCCGGGTCGACGTCCGGATAGTCGTTGTAGACGCGCTCGGGCTGGTCGTCGTAATGCGGGTACGCCGGTTCGGCATAGCCCGAGTGGTCTTCGCGGTCCCGGTAATCCCCGTGGTCCTCGTACGGGTTCGCCGGCGGGATGTGCCGGGTCTCCTCGGCCGGGGCCTCGACCGGCGCGGCCGCGGGCCGGTAGGGATCAGCCTCGGCCTTCGGCCGGGACGCGCGCGTGAACAGCCACATGACCGCCGCCCCGAGCAAGAACGAGACGAGCAGCCACAACCAGATCTGCCCGAAGAGCCAGAGCATCCGCCATCACCTCTGTTCCGCTGTGATCTCGACCCGCCGGTCGCCGTCGTCCCCTTCGCCCGAACCGCTCCTGCTGCCGACCGCGAGCAACCGGTCGGACGGCACGTCCTCGCGGATCAGCAGCCGGATCACGGTCAGCGCCCGGTTGCGGGAAAGCTTCAGTGCCGCGCTGCGCCCGCCCGGACCGTCGGCGACCCGGCCGACGACGCGGTAGCGCAGGTTGTCCGGGGCGTCGCGCAGCAGCGGCGCGAGGTCGCGCGCGGCCTGCTCGCCTTCGTCAGTGAGCCGCGCGGTGTCCGGTTCGAAGGTGATCGGCGCGGTCGCGAGGCGACGGTCCAGTTCGGCCTGGATTCCGGCGCGGTCGGTCGGCGGCGCGGAGGGCGCGGTGGACGACAGGCTCGGCGGCGGGCTGGACGGCGGCGCGGTGGCGGTCGGTTCCGGCGAGGGAACGGACTGCACGGGCCCGGTGCCTCCGGACGCCTGCGCCGACTCGACCCCGTCGACTCCTTGCACGATGCCCAGCGCGCGGCCGGCTTCCTCGGCCGGGAACCCTTCGAGAGTCGCCTGCCGTCCGGAGAACTTGACCTGGCCGCCGCGGACACCGGCCGTGTCGAGCGCGGAGCGTGATCGCGCGGCGAGATCGTCCTGGATTCCGCTGCCTTGCAGCCAAGTGACAATGCCCGCGAGCAGCGCTGTGACCACCACTGCGACGGGGATCAAACGAAGCCACCCTCGTGCACCGGACATAAAGGGGACCCTATGCCGGGCTGGTCCGGTTGGCGACCTGGTAAAGGCCGCCGTTCGGGTGGACCCTCGTGAGTGGCGTTGCCGGTTCTGACCGGCAACGCCACTCACGAGTACTCAAGCGGTGGCGTTGCCTCGCACGTCGAGGTCGAGGTCGAGCCCTGCCGGGTCGTTCGGCACCAGGGGAGCCAGCTGCGGCCGCTTCGGCGACAGCCCGTCGCCCATGGACTCGCCACGCAGCTGACGGCGGATCCACGGCAGCAGGTGCACCTTGGTCCACGCGAGGTCGGACCGCCGCGACGTGATCCAGGTGGCCGGCTCGGTGCTCGCCGGGTACGGCTCCCGCCAGTCCTCGTCGACCGGTACGCCGAGCACCTCGGCGGTGAGCAGCGCGATCCGGCGGTGCGCGTCCGGCGTGAAGTGCAGCCGGTCGTCGCTCCAGGCGCGCCGGTCGTGCAGCGGCTCCATCGTCCACAGGTCGACCATCTTCGCGCCGTGCCGGGCGGCGATCGCCCACAGATGCGTGTTGTAGATCGCGACCTTGCCGCGCAGCACGCTCATCACCGACAGCGTCTTGGTGTCCGGGCCGTTGAAGATCACCACCGGGATCCCGGCCGCGCGCAGCTTCGCCACCCCCGCCTCGAAGCGCGCCGCGATGGCGTCGACGTCCGCGCCCGGCACGATGACATCGTTGCCGCCGGCGCACAGCGTGACCAGGTCGGGTTTCAGTTCGAGGGCGATCGGGACCTGCTCGTCCATGATCTCGTCGAGCATCTTGCCGCGCAGCGACAGGTTCGCGTACTGGAAGCCGGGCTCCCCGCCCGCCAGCATCTCCGCGAGCCGGTCGGCCCAGCCGCGGAACGTCCCGTCGCCCCGATGGTCGTTGAGGCCCTCGGTGAAGCTGTCCCCGATGGCTACGTAGCTGTTGATCCCGTACACGCTGGGTTCCCCTTTCCCGCTGGTGCGCGCCTGTTCCCCGTGAAGTCCCGGATGTAGTTGTACACCCCAACTAACAGTCGGATATCCCCATATCCTTCCCGCCGGACACGCCCGGTTCTCACCGATGTCACAGTCTCTTACCTTGTCGGGGGTTGCCGCCTCCCTATTACGGCAATTTCACCGGGACGAACCTCACTATTGGGGGCTTACCGGGCGCCGTGTGGGGTAGGTCTCCCGACGTGGGGGTCCGCCGCGAGTTGCGGCAGTCTGGAAGGTGTGACAGACGAGACTGCGAAAGGGCCGGCCCGGGAGTCGCTCACGCAGATCCTCGGCGGGCGGCGAGGCGCGATCGACGCCAGCATCCCGCCCGCCGCGTTCGTCGTCGGCTGGCTCGCCTCCGGCCAGTCGATCGCCTGGGGAGCCGGCGTCGCGATCGGCGTCGCCGTGCTGCTTGGCGCGTACCGGCTGATCCGGGGGGACAAGGCGCGCGCGGTGGTGGTGAGCCTCGCCGCGGTGGTGATCGCCGCGCTGATCGCGATGCACACCGGCCGGGCCGAGGACTTCTTCCTGCTGCAGCTGTTCTCGAACGCGGCGAGCGCGCTGCTGTTCGCGGCGAGCATCGCGGTGCGCTGGCCGCTGCTCGGCGTGATCGTGGGGCTGCTGCTCGGCCAGAAGACTCGCTGGCGGCGCGACCCGGCCCTGCTGCGCGCGTACTCGTGGGCGAGCGGGGTGTGGGTGCTGCAGTACTTGCTGCGCGTGGTCGTTTACGGCCTGCTGTGGTGGACCGGGCAGGTGGTGGCCCTCGGCGTGGCGCGCACGGTGCTCTCCTGGCCGCTGGTGGCGGCGACCGTCGCGGTGAGCGGCTGGGTGCTGTACCGGAGCCTTCCCGCAGAACACCCGGGCCTTCGCTTGGCGAAAGACCCGGGTGCGGGCGGGTCCGACGACGGACCCGGAAGTTAGGCGGCCCCCGGCGAGGGGGGAGGGTCCGGGGGCCGGTTCCTACGGTACCCGGACCGGAGGGGTTGAGTCGACGGTTTCGACTCTTCCGCTCAAGTTTTGGTGGCATTCACCCGTCGGGATGGTCGCGGGGTGTCCTCGCCCCACGCCGCCACGGCCGCGAGCCACGCCGCGCCGAGCACTCCATCGGAGCTGGTCAGAACGGTGAGCCCGGCGAATTCGGCCCGCACGCGAGCGCCGGCCGGGCTGTCCTGCGCCAGCACGCTGCCCACGAGCACGATCGGAGTTTTTTCTCCTTGCTCGCGCGTGGCGCGGGCGATGCCCACGAGATGCCGGGCGCCCCGCGTGACGATTTCCTCCGCGACGGGTTCGCCCGCGGCGGCCGCGGCGCTCACCAACGGCGCGTACCGGGCGAGCCGGATCGGCGCTTCCGCATTGGAATGGGTCACGAGTTCCCACATGACTTTGAAGCGGTCGGACAAGTCCACTGCGGACGGTCCGAACGCTTCGGCGAGAACCGCTTCCGCCAGACCGCCGAGCGGAGCGTCGCCTTCGAGCGCGGCGAGCGTGGCCCGCACGGCTTCGCGGCCGAGCCAGAAGCCGGAGCCTTCGTCGCCGAGCAGCCAGCCGTGGCCGCCCGCGGTGCGGACCATCCGGCGGCCGCGGATGCGCCCGGCGATCGAGCCGGTGCCGGCCACGAGCACTGTGCCGTCCGGTTCGGAGGTCGCGGACGCGTAAGCCACTTCCGCGTCGCCGGTGACGCGGACCAGCCCGCCGAGGCCGATCCGTTCCCAGGCCGCGGTGAATTCCGCGGCGACCGCCGGGTCGGACAGCTTGCTCTCGCCAGCCATGCCGACCACGACGCCGAGCACGTCGGTTCGCCCGCCCAGTGCGGATTCGATGGCGCCAGCGATCCGCGCCGCGGCCTCCGCGGGCGGATGCGAGTTGGGGTTCGAGCCCGCCGCGGCACCAGTGCCATGCACGACGCCGGCGGCGTCGACCGCGATCGCTCGGGTCGAGGTGCCGCCGGCGTCCACGCCTACTACGAGGCTCACCGGGTTTTGGTCACCTTCAGCAGACCGCGCGGGTTGTCCGGGTTGCCGCCGCGAGCGAGCGACAGTCCGAGCGCGATGCGCTGGATCGGCAGGATTTCCAGTACTGGAGCCAATTCCTCGACCGTCGGGGCGACCGGGATGCGCAGCGCGGCAGGCACGTCCTGCGCCGCCGAGCCGACCGCGAGCACGTCCGCGCCGCGTTCGCCGACCGCTTCGAGGACCTCGCGCATGGCCTCGCCGCCGCGGCCGAGGCTGGTAGCGGCGAGCACGGCGGTCTCGCCGTCGACCGCCGCGACCGGGCCGTGCAGCAGGTCCGCGCCGCTGTACGCGCGGGCCGCGAGGTAGCTCGTCTCGGCCAGCTTCAGCGACGCTTCGAGCGCGCTGGCGTAGGAGTAGCCGCGGCCGGTGGTGAGCACGCGGTCGACAAAGCGATACCGATCCACCGCGCGCTGCACGCCTTCGGCCGCGCCGTCGAGCGTCTGCTGGGCCAGTTCGCCGATCTTCTCGGCGTCTTCGCCCTTGCCGCCGCGGATCGCGTCGATGAAGAGGTACAGCGCCATCAGCGTCGCGGAGTACGTCTTGGTCGCCGCGACTGCCTTTTCGACCCCGGCGCCGATGTCGACGCCCAGCTCCGAAGCCGCGCGCAGCGGCGAGTCCGGGGTGTTCGTGACCGACACGGTCAGTGCGCCCTGGCGACGGGCGGCCTCGGTGACCTCGATCAGGTCCGGCGAACCGCCGCTCTGGCTGACGGTGATGAAGAGCACGTCGCGCAGGTCCGGACGGGCGCCGTAGAGCGTCGCGGTGGACGGCGACACGAGGCCCGCCGGCAGGCCGAGGAGTACCTCGATCAGGTATTTCGCGTAGAGCGCGCCGTGGTCGCTCGAACCGCGAGCGGCGAGCAGGGCGAACCGCGGCGGGTTCTGTGAAATCTTTTCCGCGACTGCTGCGATGCCGGACCGCCGCTCGACCAGCCCGGCGAGAACGCTGGGCTGCTCCGAGATTTCCGCGGCCATGTGCTCGCCGGGACGTAGTTGGGTCATCACTTTCCTCTCCGCCGGGACGGGGTCCCGGTGTGCTGAGCGGCGTCCGGTCAGGTCTAGACCAATGCTAGCCGGGCGGAGCGGGTCGGGAGAAGGGTACGTTTCCTCACGGGGCAGTGGCGCGTTTAATGTGGGAAGACTGAGGGAGCCGGGCATGCTGGAGACACCCCCCGCGAGCGAGGCGGGGACTGCTGCGCGAGGGCAGCGCGAACCCAAATACTGGGCGCTGAAGCAGCATCTGCTGGACCTGCTCGACGCACTGCCGCCGGGATCGCCGATCCCGACCGAGCGGGCGCTGGCGGGAGAATTCACCGTTTCGCGCACCACGGTGCGCCAGGCGCTGGCGGATCTCACCGCCGAGGGCAGACTGCACCGCGTCCAGGGCAAGGGCACCTTCGCCGCCGAGCCGAAGCTCGCGCAGCGGCTGCAGCTGTCCTCCTATACCGAGGACATGCGCAAGCAGGGCCTGAAGCCGTCGTCCCAGTTACTGGAACTCGAAGAGCTTCCGGTCGAGGGCGAGATGACGAAGCTGCTGCAGCTGCGCAACGGCGCGAAGATCCTGCGGCTGCGCCGGCTCCGGCTCGCCGACGGCCAGCCGATGGCGCTCGAAACCACGCACCTGCCGCTCGGCCGGTTCCGAGGACTGCGCAAGCACATCACCGCGGGCGGTTCGCTGTACGCGGTGCTGCGCGAGCACTACGGCGTCGAGCTGGAGCGCGCGGAGGAGACCATCGAGACGTCGCTGGCCGGGCCGCAGGAAGCGGAGATCCTCGGCGCGGACGTCGGCATGCCGGTGATGATGCTGACCCGGCATTCGTTCGCCACCGACGGCAAGCCGGTCGAGTTCGCCCGCGCGGTGTATCGCGGCGACCGGTACAAGTTCGTCACCACGCTGCTGCCCTGATCGCGTGACGGCTGCGGGGGACACCGGCATCCGCTGGGGCACGCCCGCGGCTCGCGGCGTGCTCTGGACGACCATCCTCGGTTCGGGGATGGCGATGCTCGACGGCACGATCGTGAACGTCGCGCTGCCGAGGATCGGCGAGGAGCTTGGCGCGTCGGTCGCCGGTCTGCAGTGGATTCTCGACGGCTACCTGCTCGCGCTGGCCGCGCTGATCCTGGTCGCCGGGTCGCTCGGCGACCGCTACGGCAGGCGGCGGGTGTACCTGGTCGGAGTGGTGTGGTTCGGCCTCGCGTCCGGGCTGTGCGCGGCGGCGACGTCGACCGAGTTGCTCGTGCTGTTCCGCGTGCTGCAGGGCGTCGGCGGGGCGTTGCTGACACCTGGGTCGCTGGCGATCCTGCAGTCGTCGTTCTCGCACGAGGACCGGGCACGCGCGATCGGCTCGTGGTCCGGCCTCGGCGGGATCGCCGCCGCGGTCGGGCCGCTGCTCGGCGGGCTGCTGGTGCAGGCGTGGTCGTGGCGGCTGGCGTTCTTGATCAACCTGCCGCTGGCGGTCATCGTGGTGCTGATGGCGCGGCGGTTCGTGCCGGAGTCGCGGGATACCGCGGCCACCGGCCATCCGGACTACGTCGCCGCGGCGGTCGGGGCGCTGGGGCTCGCCGGGGTCACCGGTGCGCTGGTCGAGGCTCCGGTGCGCGGGATCAGCGATCCGGTGGTGCTGATCGCCTTGGTGGTCGGCGTCGCTGGGCTGGGGCTGTTTCTCTGGCTCCAGCATCGCGCCGCCGAACCGCTGGTGCCGCCCGCCCTGTTCCGCGACCGGACGTTCACGCTGTCGAACGCGTTGACGTTCGTGGTCTACGCGGCGCTGGGCGGCGTGATGATGCTGCTGGTTCTGCAGCTTCAGGTGTCGCTGGGTTATTCGCCGACGCTGGCCGGGCTGGCCGGATTGCCGATCACGGTGATCATGCTGCTGCTTTCCGGCCGGTCGGGCGCGCTCGCGCAGCGGATCGGGCCGCGGGCGCAGCTCGTGGCCGGGCCGATCGTGGTCGGCGTCGGGATGCTGCTGCTGACGCGAGTGGGGCCGGGGTCGTCGTATCTCGGCGCGGTGCTGCCCGCGGTGGTGGTGTTCGGGCTGGGACTGGCCACTGTGGTCGCCCCGGTGACCGCGACGGTGCTGGCCGCCGCGCCGGATCGGTACGCCGGGGTCGCGTCCGGGGTCAACAACGCGATCGCCCGATCGGGTGGACTTCTGGCGGTGGCGGTTTTGCCCGCCGCGGCTGGTTTGACTGGTTCTGCCTACCGGGATCCGGTCGCGCTGACCGCTGGCTGGCAGACCGCGCTGGTGATCTGCGCGGTGCTGGCGATCGCCGGCGGGCTGATCGCGTTAGGAATTCACAACGGGGTGCTCGGGGCCGCGGAGCCGGACGACTCGCCGCACCCCGGGGACTGTTTGCACTGCGGGGTGGAAGGACCGCCTACGCATGTCCACCCGGGTGGACCGCACTGAAATCTCTCTGGGGGAAGTGTGCTGGGGTTTATTGGTACCGGTGAACTGACGGCCGCCATCGTGGCCGGGCTCGACGGAAGCGTGCCGGTGGTGGTGTCGCCGCGGTCGAAGGAGATCAGCGCGGAGCTGGCCGCGCGGTATCCGCAGGTGCGGGTGGCCGGCAGTAACCAGGATGTGCTCGATGCCGCGGACACGGTGGTGCTGGCGGTGCGGCCGCCGGTGCTGCGTGAAGTGGTGGACGAGCTGACGTTCCGGCCGGAGCACGTGGTGATCAGTGCGGTGGCCGGGGTGCGGGTGGCGCAGCTGCGGGACTGGGTCGCGCCGGCCGCGCGGGTGGTGCGGTCGATTCCGTTGCCACAGGCGGCGCAGCGGCAGAGCCTCACCGCGATGTACCCGGAGGACAGCGTCGCGCGGGAGCTGTTCGAGCGCGTTGGCGGAGTGGTGGTGCCTCGCGATGAGCCGAGCTTGGAAGCGTTCAGCGCGGCTACTTCTACCTTCGCCACGCACCTGGACTACCTGGCGACCATCGCCGGATGGATGACCGCGCAGGGGGTCGAGGCCGAGGCGGCTTCGGCGTACGTGACGCATGTGTTCGCGCAGGTCGGCAAGTCGCTGGCCGGGGGCGGGTCGCTGGAGGAGCTGACGACCCGGCACATGACCCCGGGCGGGATCAATGAGCAGTTGCTGACCGAGCTGCGCCGCGACGGGATGCCGGACCTGGTGCGGCAGGGGCTGGACTCGGTGCTGGCCCGCCTACGCGGTGCCGCGGGATCGGGCGACTAGCCGGGTCTCGACGCGCTGCAGGGCCGTGATCAAGGTGTCGACTTCTTGGGCGTCGGTGAAGGTCCCGTCGAGCAGGCGGGACCAGGTGTCGCGCAGCCGCCGCAGGTTCTCCGCCGCCTTCGGGGTGGGGTAGAGGCGGACGCGCCGGGCGTCGTCGGGGTCGGCTTCCCGGCGCAGCAGTCCCTTGTTCTCCAGGCCCCGGACGGCTCGGCTGACGTTGCTGGAGATCATCTGGGTGGCCTCGGCCGCGGCGTTGACCGTGGCCCCCGGATGGCGGTCGACGAACCGCATCACCGCGCCTTCCAGCGGCGTCCCCGACTCGGCATCGGCCTCCTTGGCGGCGTTGATGTGCCGGGCCACCGCGAGGATCAGGTCGGCCACCTCGAAAAGCTGTTCGTCTTTCACCTGGTCAGCGTAGTACCTATCGTTTGACAGATATACTTAGCTATCAGTTGATAGCTAAGGAGCAGTCATGACCAAGAGTGCACTGATCATCGGGGCGTCGCGGGGGCTGGGCTACGCGCTGGCTGCCGAGTTCCTCGGCCGCGGCTGGCAGGTCACCGCGACCGAGCGCACGCTCTCCGCGCTGCACGAGCTGGCCGGGCTGACGGTGGAGACCGTCGACATCGCGGTGCCCGACCAGGTCGCCGCCCTGCGTGAACGACTGACCGGGGCGGCGTTCGACCTGCTGTTCGTCAACGCCGGAACCAACTACACGACCGATCCCTCGGCGACCTTCGCCGACGTGTCCACCGAGGACTTCGCCCAGGTCATGGTGACCAACGCGCTCAGCCCGATGCGCGTCGTCGAGACGCTGGGGGACCTGGTCCCGGCGACGGGCACCATCGGCGTGATGTCGTCGGGCCAGGGCAGCGTCGCCGACAACACGAACGGCGGCTTCGAGGTCTACCGGGCGAGCAAGTCCGCGCTGAACCAGCTCATGCGCAGCTATGCCGCACGGCACGCGGACGACCCGCGCACGCTGCTGCTCATGGCCCCGGGCTGGGTCAAAACGGACCTGGGCGGGCCGCATGCGCGGCTGACCATCGACGAGAGCGTCCCGGGCGTCGCCGACACGATCGAAGCTTGGTCAGGCAAGGGCGGGCTGCACTACCTGGACCGCCAGGGCCAGACCGTCAACTGGTGACTGGCTTTCAGGCGAGCAGTTCGGCCAGCATCCCCGGATCGATGTTCCCGCCGGAAACGACCGCTACCGTGCGGCCGCCGGGGAGTTCGTCGGCGTGGTGCAGGTAGGCGGCCGGGGCGGTGGCACCGCTCGGCTCCGTGACTAGGCGACCTTGCCGGGCCAGCGCGCGGACCGTGTCGCGGATTTCGTCCTCGGTCACGGTGATCACGCCGTCCAGGACGCGCTGCAGGTGCGCGAACGTCAGCTCGGACGGCTGCGCACGCAGGCCGTCCGCGATCGTGCGGGCGCGGTCGGTGATGGGCCAGTCCACGCGTTCACCCGCGGCGAGGCTGGCCGCGGTGTCGGCGGCCAACTCGGGTTCGACACCGAAAACCTTCGCGTTCGGGCACTTCGCCTTGATCGCGGTGCCGACACCGGAGGCGAAGCCGCCGCCGCTGACCGGGACCAGCACGGTCTCGACATCCGGCAGGTCCTGAGCGATTTCCAGGCCGACGGTGCCCTGCCCGGCGATGACGTCCGGGTGATCGAACGGCGGGATCAACGTGAGGCCGCGCTCGGCGGCGAGTTCCAACGCGGCCGATTCCCGTTCCGCGATCGGCACTTCGCGAACCTCCGCACCCCAGCGCAGAGTGGCTTCGACTTTCAGCCGCGGCGTGACGTCCGGCACGACGATCACCGCGGGAATCCCGAATTCACGAGCGGCGTACGCGACCGCTTGCGCGTGGTTACCGCTCGAATACGCGACCACGCCGCGTTCCCGTTCGGCGTCGCTGAGCGCGGCGATCGCGTTGTACGCGCCACGGATCTTGAACGCGCCGATCGGTTGCAGGCTCTCGGGTTTCACCCAGAACTCGCCGGGAACCCAGAGCTGGCGCAGCAACGGGGTGCGCACCGCGGTGCCCTTCACCCGCCCGGCCGCGGTTTCGATGTCGGAGATCGTCACGAAGTGCATGAGGCGAGTATGTCAGGAAAGTGTGAGCTTTAGTCTATCCATTTTGGACAGTCAACGTGGCGTCCCTCACGCCTGGGCAACGAAGGGAGCGTCTGGGACGACTTAACCGTTGAAGAAACAGGAGCCAATGGTGGGAAAGACGATCAGATCGGGATCATGAGCGAGGAGCAGAAAACCCCGGAGGAGAAGAAAAACCTCCGGATGACCTCGGTGCTGGCCGCGGCGCTGGCGGCAGTCACCGCCGCGTTGCTGGGTTCGACGCTGGGGGTCGCGGGAACAGTAATCGGCGCCGGAGTGGCCAGCGTGGTCAGCACCGTCGGCGGTGAGTTGTACCTGCGCTCCCTGCAACGCACGCGCGACGCCGCGAGGAAGGCGATGGAAACAGCAGGCCGCCGCAGCCGCAGCGGCCTCACCCCCGTGCGCGCGCCCGCCTCAGGCCAACCCGGCCCCGGCGAGGCCCCCACGGCATACCTCCCCGCCGACCTGGCGAACATGCCCACGGTCCGGCTGTCCGAACTGCAGCCCACCGAGCCGGAAAAGGCCGACACTCTCGGCGAAAAACTGCGCAAAATGCGGTGGCCGCTCATCATCGCCTCAAGCGCGGTGGCCTTCATCGTCGCGCTGATCGTCCTGCTCACCATCGACTGGACCACCAAGGGCAGCGTGTCCACCGGCCTGATCCCTCGCCAGCCGGACACCAGCCAGCACCAGGACGACCACCGCGACGACACACCGAGCACCGCCCCACAAGCCCCGCCGACCGGCGAGTCGCGCCAGAACAACCCCACGTCCACCCCGACCACGACGCCGAGCGCCCCGCCGCCCTCGCAGCAAACACAGCAGCCGACGCGCCCCCCGACGTCGACGACGAACCCGACCACGTCGTCGCAAGCGCCCAGCACCAGTCAGACTCCGACCGCCCCCGCCGTCCCGTCAAACGGCGGCGAGTAGCCCCCTCCCCGGTGCCGAGGTCCGTGAGGGCCACCTTCACGGACTCTGATTCCGTCAGGGTTCCCCTCACGGCCCGCTGCCGCCGCCGGAGTCCGTGAGGGGCCCCCTCACGGACTTAGATTCCCTCAAGGAGTCCTTCACGGACCTTGACCGCCCGCCGCCACTGTTGCGCCCCAATGTGGCGTTGGGTGCATGCCACGCACCCAATGATGCTCCTATGGTGTGTCAAGGGGTGAGGTGGTGGATTGCGGCGAGGTCTGCTGTG
>NZ_JBHUKS010000035.1:107570-405223 GCF_042684085.1 Amycolatopsis silviterrae | reverse complement strand
ACCCAACCCCAACATCAACAACCCCACACCAAGACCACCACAGAAAACCACCGGTGGATCCAGGTCTGACGCACCGAACGCCACATTGGGTGCGTCCCACGCACCCAATGCCACATTGGGGCGCTAGCAGCCGTCCGTGAGGGACCCCTTCACGTACTTAGATTCCCTCAAGGAGTCCTTCACGGACCACCCGCGCACCCCACCCCACCAGGCACCGACACCCCCCGCACCCCGATACGAAGCCAAAAATGCGGTCGGCGGGTGCTTGTCAAGGCATCTTTCCCGCCTTGACAAGCACCCGCCGACCGTCATCACAATAGGCTTCGGGGTGCCCTCTCAACCCTCCTGCGCAATGTCGCCGCCAGGCGACGAGCCAGCCCCCGGGGACTCACCCGTCAATCACCCGATGCTTCCGCCCCTCAACCTGCCGGGCATCCCGCGCATACCGATTAACCTTCTCCGTCTTCCGCGGCGGCCGGTCATTGGCGATCAACACCGCGATCCAAGGCAACGGCACCGAAATCACCAGAAACAGAATCGCCAGCCACCACGTGTGATAAGTCAGCCCGGCCAGCACCAGACAGGGAATCCGGCACACCATCATGATGACGTACTTCCGCTTCCGGGCAGCCAGCTGATCGTCCAGCGACGGCTCGGCCTCGGTGATCAGCACAGGCTCGGGGCGGGGATCCGGTCCGTGGGGTGCGTTCACAGCACCACCTCCGCGTTCCATCGTCTCACTCACCGCCCTTCCGCGACACCCGGGCGGGCGAACCGGGACAACGCGGCGACGACCAGCGTCTCGACCCCGGTCCGCAACGTCGGATGCAGCACCGGCGCGAACTTCGACGAATGGTTCGAAGGCACGTCAGTCTCGAACCGCCCCTCGGTCATCGCGGTGATCACCTGCTGCGCGTCAAAGCCCCCGACCAGCCAGAACACCGACGGCACCCCAGCCGCCCGCCCGAACTCGCTGAAGTCCTCACTGCCGGTGACCAACGGCGCGGGCATCGTCGCCTCCGCACCGAAATGCCCACGGAACACCTCCGTCAGCTCATCAGACGCGGCCGCGTCGTTCGCCGTAACCGGGTAGGAAGCGACGACCTCGACGGTAGGCGGCTGCGGCGCACCAGCAGCCGCCGCCTCGCCGTTCACGATCCGCTCGATCGCCTTGCGCAGCCGCAACAACACAGCGTCATCGAAGGCGCGAGTGTTGACCTCCAGCACAGCGTGATCAGCGATCACATTCGCCGCAGTGCCGACATGCATCGAACCGACGGTCACCACAGCAGACTCGGTCGCGGCGATCTCGCGCGACACGATCGTCTGCAGCTTGAGCACCACGGACGCGGCCAGCACCGCCGGGTCGACAGTGGTTTCCGGCCGCGAACCATGTCCGCCACGGCCGTGCAGCGTGATCCGCAAAGTGTCGGTCGCGGCCATGATCACGCCGGGCCGGGTAAGCACCCACCCTGCCGGACCAGGCACGATGTGCTGCCCGAGGACCACGTCGGGGCGGCCGGTCCGCTCGAAGAGGCCGTCGCGGACCATCCCGGCCGCGCCGTCGCCGGCTTCCTCGCCGGGCTGGAACACCGCGAGCAGCGTGCCGGACCACTCGTCCCTCGAAGCGGCGAGAAGGTGCGCGGCACCTGAGAGCCACGTCGCGTGCATGTCGTGTCCGCAGGCATGCATCAGCGGCACGTCGCGGCCCTCGGCGTCGACGCCGCGCGCAGTGCTCGCGTACGACAGACCTGTCTGCTCCTCGACCGGCAACGCGTCGATGTCCGCACGAAGCAGCACAGTCGGTCCTTCGCCGTTGCGCAGGACGCCGACGACGCCGGTGCGACCGATGCCGGTGTGCACCTCGAAGCCGTCTTCAGTCAGCCGTCGGGCCAGCTCTGCCGCCGTACGGGTTTCGGTGAACGCCAGCTCGGGATGACGGTGCAAATCGACGTACAGCGCTTCAAGCTCCGGCAGTGCCGCTTCAAGCGGAGCCAGGACACGCTCGGTGGTCTCGGTGGTCACGATGCTCATCGTGGCAGGCTTGCCCACCGTGAGCACGAACACGCCTCTCCCTGACCTTTCCGACGACGTCTGCGCGCGGTTGCGCGAAGCGTTCCGACGCACCGGCTACGACGCTGACGGCGTCGTCGACGCGCTCGGCGGCGCAGCGCACACGGCGCTCGGCCGCGGCGAGCCCGAACCCGCCCGTCGCGCCAGCCTCGACGCCGGGGACCTCGGCGTCTTCATCCGGCTGTTCCTGCTCGGGCTCGCCGAGCCGGAGAAGACCGTCTCGTCGGCGTTCGCGCCGCTCAGCACGGACGACGCGGTCGCCGCGGGCATCCTGCGGACGGTCGGGGACGAGTTCCGCGCCGCCCTCGACATCCGCCCGCACGGCGACGAGGACGGTTCGTGGTGGGTCGTCTCCGACCTCGACGCCGACATGCTCGGCCACGTCGTGCCCGAGGACCACGTGCTCGGCGTCGGGCACGCGTCGCTGAGCCTGATCCGCGCGACCAGCCGCCGCCCGGTCGGCACCCTGCTCGACCTGGGCACCGGCAACGGCGTCCAGGCGCTGCACGCGACCCGGCACGCGCAGCGAGTGACCGCGACCGACGTGTCGGCCCGCGCGCTCGCGCTGGCCGCGGGCACGTTCCGGCTGAACGAACTGGACGTCGAACTGCTGCGCGGCGAGTGGTTCGCGCCGGTCGCGCGCCGCCGGTTCGACCAGGTGGTGTGCAACCCGCCGTTCGTGGTCGGCCCGCCACGCGTCGACTACACCTACCGCGACTCCGGCCTGGCCGGCGACGACGCGAGCGCCCTGGTCGTCCGTCAGCTGCCGAGCTTCCTCAACGACGGCGGCACCGGCCAGCTGCTCGCGTCATGGCTGCACCGGCGCGGCGAAGACTGGGGCGATCGCGTCGCGCGATGGCTGCCGCCTGAGACGGACGCGTGGTTCGTACAGCGCGACGTCGCCGACCCCGGGCTGTACGTCGGCACCTGGCTGCGCGACGAAGGCATCGACCCGCGCTCGCCCGAAGGCCGGGCCAAGGCCGCCGCGTGGCTCGACTGGTTCACCGAAAACGACGTACAGGGCATCGGATTCGGCTTCGTGACGCTGCGGCGCGCAAACGGTCAGACGCCGACTGTCGTCTGCGAAGACCTGCGACAGGCTTACGACGACCCGCTGGGCCCTGAAGCAGCGAACTGGCTCGACCGCGTCGAGTGGCTGCGTACGCACGGCGACAACGTGTTGGACGTAGCGTTCCGGGTACCCGACACAGTGCTGCTCGAACGGGTCGACTCCCCCGGCGACGAAGGCTGGGAAACGACCGTGCGCCGGCTGCACCGCACTGACGGGCCGGGTTGGCAGCACGAAGTCGACGAACTCACCACGCGCCTTCTCGCGGGTTGCCGCGGCGCACTGCCGCTGTCGGATCTGCTCGACCTGCTGTCCGCCGCGCAGGGCCTCGATTCGGCCGAACTGACGACCGCGGCGTTGCCGATCGTCCGCGAACTCGTGCGGCACGGCATGCTCGTGCCCGGTTCGCCGCAGTGAGGGCGGTAGCGGCGCGGGTCACCCGCGCGAGCGTGACCGTCGCGGGGGAGATCGCCGGAGAGATCAAAGAACCGGGCCTGCTCGTGCTGCTGGGCGTGCACCGTGACGACGATCTCGGCAAAGCCGAAACGATGGCCCGGAAACTGCACGAACTGCGGTTGCTCCGCGACGAGGAATCGTGTGCGACGACCGGGGCGCCGCTGCTCGTGGTGTCGCAGTTCACGCTCTACGGCGACACCCGCAAGGGCCGCCGCCCGTCGTGGACCGCCGCCGCCCGGCCGGAAAACGCCGCACCGCTGGTGGACGCGGTGGTCGCGGAACTGCGCGAACGCGGCGCGACCGTCTCGACCGGACGGTTCGGCGCGGAGATGGCCGTGGAAAGCGTGAACGACGGCCCGTTCACCGTTCTCATTGAGGTCTAGACCACATAGGAGAAGCACGCGTAACATCGAAGGCGCAGCGCGCGATTCGCGCGGATTTCCCGGAGCGGGGCGGTTCTCAGCAAAACCTCAGTTTTGGTGGAGCAACCGCGGGGCGGGTACGCCCGTCCTCATTTCAGCGAGCCGGGAACGTTTGGCCTTCCCGGGGCGTTGAGACCAGTGTCCAGCCAAGCCGGCTGGGCCCGCGGACACGGGATTCCACAGGCCCCGTCCCGCAGGCGCCGGCGAGACACGTTCAGCCCGTGACCGGGGAGGCAGAATGTCAGTCCAGACTCTCGAACGCGAAGCGCGCGGGATTCGCGAGCGCGGGATTCCAGCACAGCAGACCGAGGAGCGTCCGAGCGTGGGGGCGCTCACCGACGCCGACCTCGACGCCCAGAGCCCCGCCGCCGACCTGGTGCGCGTGTACCTGAACGGCATCGGCAAGACCGCGCTGCTCACCGCGGCCGACGAGGTCGAGCTGGCGAAGCGGATCGAAGCCGGGGTGTTCGCCCAGCACATGCTCGACACCGTCGAGGACCTCACGCCGCAGCGCCGCAAGGAGCTGCGCGCGCTGATGCGCGACGGCCACACCGCGAAGAACCACCTGCTGGAGGCCAACCTCCGGCTCGTGGTGTCGCTCGCCAAGCGCTACACCGGACGGGGGATGCCGCTGCTCGATCTGATCCAGGAGGGGAACCTGGGCCTGATCCGCGCGGTGGAGAAGTTCGATTACTCCAAGGGATTCAAGTTCTCCACGTACGCCACGTGGTGGATCCGCCAGGCCATCACCCGGGGCATGGCGGACCAGGGCCGCACGATCCGGCTGCCGGTCCACCTGGTCGAGCAGGTGAACAAGCTGGCCCGGATCCGCCGCGACCTGCACCAGCAGCTGGGCCGCGACGCGACGCACGAGGAACTGAGCGCCGAATCGGGCATTCCGGTGCACAAGATCTCGGACCTGCTCGACCAGTCCCGCGACCCGGTGAGCCTCGACATGCCGGTGGGCACCGAGGAGGACGCCCCGCTGGGCGACTTCATCGAGGACTCGGAGGCGACCGACGCCGAGAGCGCCGTCATCTCCGGCCTGCTGCAGGACGACCTCCGCCGCGTCCTGGCGACGCTGGACGACCGCGAACAGCACGTCATCCGGCTCCGCTACGGCCTCGACGACGGCCAGCCGCGCACGCTCGACCAGATCGGCAAGCACTTCGGCCTGTCGCGCGAACGCGTGCGGCAGATCGAACGCGAGGTCATGGCGAAACTGCGCCAGGGCGAGCGGGCCGACCGGCTGCGCGCCTACGCCAGCTGAGTTTCTTCCCTCTCCGGGCCGGGGTTTTCGGGGCCCGGGTCCCGGAGAGGGCGGAAGAAACCGGACCGCGCGCGGCATTCGAGCCGCCAGATCCGGCTGACCGGGCGCGGGGTCCGGTGAGCCGGTCTCGCGGCTTAGCACGCGGGCCGGGCAGGTCGGGGTTTCCGCGGGGACCGGGTGGGGCCCGGTCAGGCGGGGCGGAGGCCTTCGGCCAGAAGTGTGTTTCGGATGGGCAGCGGCGGGCTGCTGCGGGCTGCGATGGGCTGCCGCAGGCCTGCAGTGGCCGCCGCTGGTTGCGCAGAACCCTCGGTCCGGGTTTCCGGGTCGGGGGTTTTGTCGTTTTTGGGCTACTTAGGACCACTTTTAGCCCGTATTTGTCGTCTTCGTGCCCGAGTTTCTCGTTTCAGGACTCGGCTGTCGCTTCCAATCCGGATTTTGGCCGTGCGTGCCGCGCCCGGCCGCTCGTTCGCCCGGCGGGCCTCTCGCCCGGCCAACCACCCGCTCGCCCAGCCACGGCCACTCCCGCCCAAGCCGACCGCCCCGGCACCTCCGCCTCCGCATTGCCGACAAATCGCCTCATCAACATCACCAGGCCCTTCAACCACATCAGCCCCACAAGCCACTCCAGCCCCACCAGAGCGCAAGATCCTCCTTCCGTGCCCCGCTTCCTCCCGTTCATCCGTTTCCCGCCACCACCCACCGCAATCCCGTCACCACTCCGCGCACCCGATCGTGGAATTCGCGTCTCGTTCGCGTTTGGCGGTTCTGGGCAGTGGGTAGCAAGCGTTCGCGACCCCCGCTGTGCGGCGTCCGGTCAACGCGCCGGCGGGGGTCCTCGTTAGTCACGCGGGGCGGGTGTGTGCGCATCCGGTCCGCTTTCCCCGGGAGGTCGGGTCCGTCGGGGTGGGCCCGGCCTCCCGACCATGCCTGCCGGGATCCCGCGGAAAGCACCGCGGGCGTGGGCTGCCCCACAGCGTCCGCGCACCCGTGCGACCGGCCGGGACTCGCTGAGTACCGTGAGCCAATCCCGATCAGGGCAAAGGAGCCTCGCTGTGCCGCCCACCACGTTCCAGCACACCGAAGTCCTGCCGCTCGGCAAGGACACCACCACCGAATACCGGCTGGTCACCGCCGACGGCGTCGAGACCGTCGAGGCCGCCGGGCGGAAGTTTCTGAAGGTCGATCCGGAGGCGCTGACCACGCTGGCGCGCACGGCGATCACCGACATCCAGCACCTGTTGCGTACGTCACACCTGCAGCAGCTGCGCGCGATCGTCGACGACCCCGAAGCCAGCGGCAACGACCGGTTCGTCGCGATGGACCTGCTGCGCAACGCGGCCATCTCGGCCGGCGGCGTGCTGCCGATGTGCCAGGACACCGGCACCGCGATCGTCATCGGCAAGCGGACCGAGGGCGTGCTGTCCGGCGGCGACGACGAGCGCGCGCTCTCGCAGGGCATTTTCGACGCCTACCAGCAGCTGAACCTGCGGTATTCGCAGATGGCCCCGCTCAATTTCTGGGAAGAGCGCAACACGGGCACGAACCTGCCGGCGCAGGTCGAGCTGTACCACAAAGACAGCGACGCGACGGACCCGTCGTACGAGTTCCTCTTCATGGCCAAGGGCGGCGGCAGCGCCAACAAAACGTTCCTGTACCAGGAGACCAAGGCGGTCCTGAACCCGAAGCGGCTCGCCCGGTTCCTGGACGAGAAGCTGCGCAGCCTGGGCACCGCGGCGTGCCCGCCGTACCACCTGGCGATCGTCGTCGGCGGCATGTCGGCCGAGTTCAACCTCAAGGTCGCGAAGCTCGCCTCCGCGCGCTATCTGGACAACCTGCCCGCCGAGGGTTCCGAACTGGGCCACGCGTTCCGCGACCGCGACCTCGAGCAGCAGGTGCTGGAGATGACGCGCCAGTTCGGCATCGGCGCGCAGTTCGGCGGCAAGTACTTCTGCCACGACGTCCGCGTGATCCGCCTCCCCCGGCACGGCGCGAGCTGCCCGGTCGGCGTCGCCGTCTCGTGCTCGGCCGACCGCCAGGCGAAGGCGAAAATCACCGGCGAGGGCGTGTTCATCGAACAGCTCGAACGCGACCCGGCCCGCTTCCTCCCGGACGTCACCGAGGACGACCTTTCCGACGAGGTCGTGTCGGTCGACCTGAACCAGCCGATGGACGAGATCCGCGCGCAGCTGGCGCAACTGCCGGTGAAGACGCGGCTGTCGCTGACCGGCCCGCTGGTCGTGGCCCGCGACATCGCGCACGCCAAGATCGCCGAACGTCTCGACGCCGGCGAGGAAATGCCGCAGTACCTCCGCGACCACCCGGTGTACTACGCGGGCCCGGCGAAGACCCCCGACGGCTACGCGTCCGGCTCGTTCGGCCCGACCACCGCCGGCCGGATGGACTCGTACGTCGCCCAGTTCCAGACAGCGGGCGGCTCGCTCGTGATGCTGGCGAAGGGCAACCGCTCGAAGCAGGTCACCGCCGCGTGCAAGGAACACGGCGGCTTCTACCTGGGTTCGATCGGCGGCCCGGCCGCGCGGCTGGCCAAGGACTGCATCAAGAAGGTCGACGTCCTCGAATACGCCGAGCTCGGCATGGAAGCGGTCTGGAAAATCGAGGTCGAAGAGTTCCCCGCGTTCATCGTCATCGACGACAAGGGCAACGACTTCTTCTCCGAAACCAGCGAACCGGTCCTGCAGATCAGCTTCCGCTGATTTTCTTCGCGACGCCGGGGTCAGCCGGGAAACATCCCGCCCAGCCGGGCGAGAGTCTTCTCGATGGCCTCGGCGTTGCGCTTCGGAAAGCCCAGCAACCGGATCGCGAGCGGCGACCGCGCGGTGGACCAGTCGAACGTCTCGGTGACCTCGGTGCGCCCGTCCGCCGTCGGCTCGAGCCGCCAGCGCCACCGGTGCCCGGAGAAGTGCCGCCAGGCGATCAACCGGTTCTCCTCGAATTCGACCACGGTGTTCTCGATCCGGTAGGGCGCGCCCATCCGCATCTCCATCCCGAACCGCGCCCCGAGCGACAACCGCCCCGGCGCCGCCCCGCGACTGGCCCGCACCGTGCCGGACCCGTCGATGAGCGGATGCTGAGCCGGATCGGCGAGCAGGGCGAAAATCCGCTCCGGCGCGGCGGCGACGACGGCACTGCGCGAAACCTGGCGAGTTCCCATGCGCCAGAGCCTAGGGCGCCACACCAGTCGTGAGTGGCAATCCCGGTTCTAACCGGCATTGCCACTCACGACCCCCTCGCACGCGCGTCCACTGTGGACCCACCCGCACCAGCGCACCCACCCCGCCAAGACACCCAGCCCTCCCCCAACCCCGATACGAAGCCAAAAACACGGCGCGGGGGTGCTTGTCAAGGCATCTTTCCCGCCTTGACAAGCACCCCCGCGCCGTAGTCACAATCAGGCTGAGGGGTGCCCACCGGCAACACCCCCGAGCGAAACCGCGACCAGCCAGTCGCCGAACGGCCCCCCGACGAAGTCGTCCGGCGACGACGTCACCGAGGCGGAGACTGCTTCAACACCACAGTCCGCTCCCCCAGCGGCGCCCCCAGCGCCACCGAAATCACCGGATGCCGCAAATCCATCGTGCACATCTGCCCGGTCTGCGCCTTGGTCTCGCTCAAATCAACGACCACCTTCTGCGGAGTCTGCTCAACCGCCTCCCCCAGCGCATGCCCGCAGCCGCCTTCCTCAGCCCGGACCACCAAAACCGTCCCCCCGTTGTCCGAATAAACCTCCTTCGGGAACGTCTTGGGCAACGCAGCCCCGTCCACCCGGTTGTCCGGCACCCGGGCCGCCCCTTGCGGAGGGTCGAACTGGGGTTTGCCCGGCGGCGGCACCGAGGTCGAGGTGCTTGCGCTGCCGCTCGGCGGCGCGGTCTCGGTCCCGGACGCTGGTGCGTTCGCCATGCTCGTCGGGCTGCCGCACGCGGCCGCCATCGTGAGCACCAGTGCCGCGCCCGCCAGTCGTGTCGTTCCGATCAGCTTCGTCGAGTACCTCATGATCCCTAGACGGAACTGCCTCCCCCGGGGGTTGCACCCGATCTTCACGGACCGGGCCGCAAGACCAATTCCCGTCCGCCGAGCGGCGCGGCGAGGCGGACCGGCAGCGAAATCTCCCGGATGTGCAACGGGCACATCTGCCCGTGCGGCGGTTTGGTGATCGTCACCAGCACGACGACCTGGGCGGCCGTCTGCTCCCCCGCCTTCGCGCTGAGCTTGTTGCATCCGCCTTCTTCGGCCTGGATCACGACGACCGAGCCGCCCTCCGCGAGCGTGACGTCGTGCGGATACTCCGGCGGCAGCGCCGAAGCGTTGACCTGACCCGGAGCGGGCGCGGTGTCCCCTGGCGGCACGCCCTGCGTCGGGCGGCTCTTCGGCGGCCCGGACGCCGGCGGCGGCGCGACCGACACCGAGGACGACGGCGGCGACGTAACTGGCACCGGGCTGGAGGAACCCGGCGCGACCGGGGTTCCCTTGCCCCCGCACGCCGCGACCGTCAGCAGCAGCGCGCTCGCTCCCACGATTTTCCCGGTAGTCCGCATGCATCGCGGACGGAATCAAGGCCCCGGAGGTTGCATCCGCAGGCGAAAAACTCTTTCACCGGGCCGAAGCCTTTCCGCGCACCAGCCCCAGCAGCACCACCCCGGCCAGCGTCACCACCAGCAACAGCACCGTGCTCGCCGACGCGAGGAACACCTGCCCGCGGTCCGTCAGGGAGAAAATGGTCGCCGGGAGCGTCCGCCAGTCCGGCGGGTACAGCATCATCGTCGCGCCCAATTCGCCCATCGACATCGCCAGCGCCAAACCGGCCGAAGCCGACATCGCGGGCAGCAGCACCGGCAACCGGACTCGCAGCAGCACCCGCAGCGGACGCGCGCCGAGACTCGCCGCGGCCTGTGCGAGCAGCGGGTCAACGCGTTGCAGCGCGGCGGAAACCGTGCTGTACGCGAACGGCAGCAGGATCATCAGGTGCCCGGCCAGCACGATCCAGCGCGTGCCGTTGAAGGCGATCGGCGGACGGCTGAACGCGATCAGCAACGCCAGCCCCAGCACCACCGACGGCACCGCGATCGGCAGGTGGAACAGCGAATCCGCGATCCGGCGCAGCCGCGGCGGCGCGTGGTCGACGGCGAGCGCGGCCCAGGTCCCGATCAGCACCGCGACCAGCGACGTGATCACCCCGGTCTGCACGCTCACCGACAGGCTCGCAAACGTCTCGCCGGACAGCGCCTCGGCGTAATGCGCCCCGGTGAGCCCGCTGGGCAGCACGCCCGTCCAGCTTCCGGCGAACGACGCCAGCACGATCATCACCAGCGGCGCGGCTACCACCCCGAGGAACACCACGCCGAACACCAGCCACACCAGCAACCGGCTACGCCGCGTCCACAGCAGCACGACGGCCTCCTCTCCCGACCACTCGCCGGTAAACCGCGTAGAGCGCCAGCGACAGCACCACGTTCACCACCGCGACCACCGAAGCCGCCGGGAAGTCGAACGTGACGATTCCCTTGCCGTACACCAGCATCGGCAACGTCGAGACACCCTTGGCGCCGAGGAACAGCACGATGCCGAACTCGTTCATGGTCAACAGCAGCACCAGGCACGCGCCGGACGCGAGCGACGGCAACGCCTCCGGCAGCACGACCCGCCACAGCACCCGGCCCGGCCGCGCGCCGAGGCTCGCCGCCACTTCCAGTTGTGCCGACGGGACTTGGCTGAACGCGGCAAGCGCGGGGCGCATCACGAACGGCGTGTAGAAGGTGATTTCGGCCAGCAGCACGCCCCATGGCGAGTACAGAAAGCCAGCGGTGCCAAAGATTCCCGCACCCCCGTACAGGAACGTGAACGCCAGGGCGATGAGGAACGACGGGAACGCCAGCACCGTGTCCACCAGCCGGGCCAGCAGCGTCGCCCCGGGAAACGGGACGAACGCGACCACCAGCGCGAGAAATCCGCCGAGCAGCACGCAGCCGGCGGTGGAACCCAAGGCCAGCAACACCGTCTGCCACACCGCGCGGCCGAATTCCGGCGACGACAGCACCTGCGTCCACACCGACAGCCCGAAACTGCCGTCCTGCGCGGTGAACGACTGCAGGATCACCAGCACCAGCGGGTAGCCGAAGAAGCCGGCGACCACGATCGCGGGCAGGAGCAGCCAGCCGATCCGGTACCGGCGGGGCCGCATGCGGCGGCGAGCCGGGGCGACCGCGGCGGTGCCGAGGGCGAGGCCGGTCATCCGCCGACTCCCACCAGCGGGCAACCGTCCGGAATGGACACTCCGACGCGGTCGCCGACGGCGGGCAGCACCGGGCTGTCCGGCACTTCGGCGCGGATGTCGCAGACCTCGTCGGTGAGCCTCAGGTCGAGCCGGTAGCCGGAACCGCGCCACTGCACGCCGCGGACGAGCGCCGGGAAGGTGCCCGGCCCGGGTTCGCCGACCGAGATCCGGTGCGGCCGCACGCCGAGCGCCACCGGTCGTTCCGGCTGGAGCGTGCCGGACGGTTCGGCGGACAGCTCGCGACCGGCCAGCCGGACCGTCGCGACCGTTCCGTCCGCGCGCACCAGCTCGACCGGGATGAGGTTCGCCGCGCCGAGGAAGCTCGCGGTGAACTCGGTGGCCGGGCGGCGGTAAAGCTGTTCGCACGGGCCGAGCTCGACGAGCCGGGAGTCGCGCAGCACCGCGATCCGGTCGGCGAGCGCGAGGGCTTCGCTCTGGTCGTGAGTGACGTAGATCAGCGTGGTGTCCGGCAGTTCGGCGCGCAGCCGCAGCAGTTCGGCGACCATGTCCTCGCGCAACGCGGCGTCCAAAGCGGACAGTGGCTCGTCGAGCAGCAGCACGTTGGGCCGTATCGCGAGCGCCCGCGCCAGCGCGACCCGCTGCTGCTGCCCGCCGGACAGCTCACGGGGATACCGGCGCGCGTACTCGCTCATCCCGACCAGTTCCAGCACCTCGCCGACGCGCCGCGTCACGTCCGCGCGGCGCATCTTCCGTGCCTTCAGTCCAAACGCGACATTGTCGGCGACCCGCTGGTGTGGGAAGAGCGCGTAACTCTGCACCACCACGCCGAGACCACGTCGGTGCGGCGGCAGGACGGTGACGTCCTGGCCGTCGAGCAGCACCCGCCCGGCGCTCGGCCGGAGGAACCCGGCGAGCGCCTTGAGCGCGGTCGACTTGCCGGAGCCGGACGGACCGAGCAACGCCAGCGTTTCGCCGCGCGCCACGGAAAGATCCAGCGGGGCAAGCGCTTGCGTCGCTCCGAAGTGGACGGATACGCCGCGGAACTCTACTGCCGGAGTCACTGCCCGGTGGCCTTCCGGTACGCGGCGAGGTCGGCGTCGAGACGGCCGAGGACGGCGTTCCAGTCCGGGGTCCAGATGTCCACTCCGGACATCGCGGCAGTGATCTTCTCCGCCTTCGGGCCCTGCGGCTTGACGTCGGAGCGCGCCGGGATGCCGTACGCGTCGCTGGCTTTCGCCTGGGTTTCCGGCGAGAACAGGAAGTCGAGCAGCTTGCGCGCGTTGTCCGAGTGCGGCGCGTTGTTGACCAGACCGGCGAAGTACGGCAGCGCGAAGGTGGAGCGTTTCCCCTGCGCGTCGGCCGGGAAGAACACTGAGAACCCGCCGCTCTTGTCGATCTCGGCGAGGTTCATCTGCAGGTCCCCGTTGGCGACGAGCACCTCGCCCTTCGCGACCTTCGGCTGCAGTTTGCCGGTGGACGACGACGGCCCGACGTTGTTCGCCTGCAGCTTGCCGAGGTACTCGAGCGCGCCCTGGTCGCCGAAAACGTGCTGGGCCTGCAGCAGCACCGCGGTGCCGTCGCCCGCCTCGCCCGGCGTCGAGTACTGGAGCTTGCCCTTGTACTTCGGGTCGAGCAGGTCGTTCCAGCTCTTCGGGGCCGGGTTCGCCTGCTGCGGGTTGTAGATGAAGCTGAGGTAGTTGTTCATCAGCGCGTAGTAGCGGCCCTGCGGGTCCTTCTGCGCGGCCGGAACCTGGTCGGCGCCCTTCGGCGTAGAGGCGGCGAGCAGGCCTTCCTTGGCCGCCTGCTGCACGAACGGCGGGAGCGTCACGAGGACGTCGGCCTGGGTGTTGGCCTTTTCCTTGCCCACGCGCGAAACGACCTCGGCGGAACCGGCGGTCACTGCCTGGACCGTGATGCCGGTCTGCTGCTTGAACTCGGCGAACCGGGCGGTGTACCAGTCTTCGAGGCCGTCCGCGGTGTAGACGGTGACGGTCTGGTCGCCGGACGCGCCGCCCGCCGTGCCGCCGCAGGCGGACAGCAGGCCGGTGAGGGTCGCGGCGAGAGCGACGACGGCCGCTTTCCGGATTCTCATGACTGGGTGGCTCCTTCGAGTACGGCGGGGAGGGCGGAGACGGAGTCGAGAACGTGGGTCGCGCCTGCTGCTTCCAGGTCGGCGCGGTTGCTGGCACCGGTGAGCACTCCGGCGGCGATTCCGGCGCCGGCGGCGAGACCGGTGCGGACATCGGTGGGGGTGTCGCCGACCACCGCGATGTTGCGGACGTCGGTGACCTGCAGTTTCAGTGCGACAGCGAGGATCAGGTCGGGGTAAGGACGGCCGCGCACGCCGTCGCCGGGAGCGAGCGCGAGGTCGGCGAGGTCGTGCCAGCCGAGCGCGTCCAGCAGCGCGCGCTGCGTCGTGGGCGCGAAGCCGGTGGTCAACGCGACCCGGATGCCCTTCTCCCGCAGGCCGCGGATGGTTTCCTCGGCACCGGGGATCGGCCTGCACTCCCCTGCCGCGACCAGACGTCCGTACGAGCCTTCGAATTCGGCGTTCGCACGCTGGGCGAGGTCTTCGTCGCCGAGCAGCGCGCGGAACACGGTGATCTTCGACTGGCCCATGGTTTCCCGGACGTAGCCGAGCATTCCGGCGTATCGTTCGTCCTCTTCGGACACTCCGGCGGCAGCAATCGCCGCGGTGAACGCACGCTCGACCAGTCCGTCGTCCGCGACGGTGGTTCCGGCCATGTCGAGCACGACGAGTTCGGTGGTCACCAGCCCAGCTCCTTTGCGGTGTCTTCGGCGATTGCGGGCGAGCAGGTCATCCCCCGGCCGCCTGGGCCGGTGACGAGGAAAGCGTTGCCGGACAACCGTTCCCGGTGCACCACCGCGGTTTGGTCGGTTGCCTGCGCGTACACGCCGGCCCAGCGGCGGCGGATCTTCGGCAGCGGACGGCCGAGGAGCGCGCCCGCGACTTCGGCGAGGTGTTCGTACGGGTCTTCAGTGACGTCGAAGGAGAACGGCTGCGCGTACTCGTGCGTGTCGCCGATCGTGAGCGAACCGTCGCGGCGCTGCACCATCAACAGCTGCATCGCGTTCCGCGCGGCGGTTTCGCCCTGCGGCTGGCCTTCGTTCATCGCGTCGAGCGCGGTGCCGCGGTAGGCCGGGTAGTAGCGGAAACTGTCGCCGTCCGCGACGCTGGTGGGCAACGGTTCGTCCAGCGGTTCGGTCTGCGCCATCTGCAGCCGGACCCGCCGCACCGGGATCTCGCCCGCGATCTCGCGGACCAGCCCGCCGAGCCACGCGCCGGTGCAGAACACCACGACGTCGCCCTCGTGCCGCTCGCCATGGTCGTCGACCACGCCGTTCTCCGTCAGGTTCCGCACCTCGCGGCCCGGCAGCCAGCGGTACCGGCCGCTCGCTTTGAGCGCTTCGCGGAGAGCGGGCTGCGCGGTCCGCGGCTCGACCGCCGCGTCGCGTTCGCACCACAGCGCGCCGGTGAAGTTGCCGCGCAGCGCGGGGTTCAGCGCACGGGTCTCCTGCGCGTCGAGGAGTTTGAAACCGCGCTCGGCCGCGTCCGGACCTGCGACGACCTGCTGCGCGACGGCCAGCTCGGCGTCCGTGCGGACGACGGTGAGCGAGCCGTTGGGCCGGAAGCCCAGCGCGGGCACGCGTTCGCCGATCCGCTCCCACAGCTCCCGGGCGCGCACCGCCGTCTCCAGCTCGGGACCGGCGGCGCGACCGCCGACCCAGACGAGCCCGAAGTTGCGGACGGACGCTCCGCGCGCCTCCGGCTCACGTTCGAGCTGAAGGACTTCGTGACCGCGTTCCACGGCCTGCCAGGCGTGCTGGGTGCCGAGCACGCCGCCGCCAACGATGAGGATTCGCACGGCCGCAACAGTCGCCGCCCGCGCTCAACGGAGCCTGTCGGCCCGGGGAACGCCAGGTGAAGCAGCCTCGAATATTGGACCGGATGAGTTACCGTTCCGTTATCTTCACAACCGGCCCGCGGCGACGAACACGCATACCGCCAGGATCACGACATTCGCCGCGACGTTGCGGTACTCCGCCGTCCGGTGCTCGGTGACAGCCAGCCGCCAGTGCCCCGCCATCGCGCCGACCATCACCACCGCCAAGCCAACCGCCGCCCACCCGGTGAGCGCCGGCGCGATCCCCGTCAGCCGGGGCAGGATCAGGCCGACTACCGCGACGAGTTCGCAGATCGCGGCGAAACGCACGACCGGCATCGGATACGCGGCCACCCCGGTTTGCCCGGACTCGATCAGCCGTTCCCGCGACATCGTCGACTTCAGCACGCCGGACAAGGCGAAAAGCAAAGCCAGTGCCGCCTGAGCGATCCACAGTGCGATCTCCATGTCTCGTTCCCTCCGTTCGATGCTGGGGGAACGAGCCGGCGGCACGGAATGTGACAGCTACTCGACGCGGCTCAGTCTGGTGACGAAACTCAGCCGGTCGCCGCGGTAAAGCGACCGGACGCGCTCGAACGGCTCGCCGTCCGGGCCCCACGACACGCGGTGCATCAGCAGCATCGGCAGCGCCGGGTTCGTGCCGATGAGCAGCGCTTCCCGGGGCGTCGCGAGCACGGTCTCAACGCGTTCCTCGGCCCCGTCGAAAACCACGCCCAGCTCGTCGCGCAGGTACGCGTACAGCGACTGCTCCGGGTCGAAATCCTCGGGCAGCGTGGGGAACTTGTCGGCGCGGAGGAAGGTCGATTCGAGGCCGACGCGCTCGTCGTCGGCGAGCAGCACGCGTTCCAGGTGGAGCACCTCGGCGGCCGGTTCGATCCCCAGGTCGGCGGCCAATCCGGTGCCCGCGGCACGGCGTTCGAACGTGATGAGCGTGCGGCCCGGCCGGATGCCCTGGCGGCGCAGGCCTTCGGTGTAGCTGACGAGCGCGAGCGGCTGGACCAGCTTCGGCGGCGCGACGTACGTGCCGCTCCCCTGCCTTCGCGACAGCCTGCCTTCGAGGACCAGTTCGCCGACCGCCTGCCGGACTGTCGCGCGAGACACCTCGAACCGTTCGCACAACTCGCGTTCCGTGGGCAGTGCGCTTCCTTCGCCGAGTTCGGCGATGACGGCCAGCAGCTCGACCTTCACGGCGTAGTAGCGCGGCACGCGGCCGTGATCCGGGATGCCGTCGCGGACCGGTCCGTCGGCGGACAGGCGGGACAGCGGCGAGTACGTGGGCACGAGACCCGAGCCTATGCCAGACGCACGGCTCGTGGTTCGCTGTCTCGCGAACTAAGCCCCACGGGAGGGACCCCGCAATGCCTTTGGCTCGCCGGCTAGGCCTCGCCGACGCTGTTTTCATCGGACTAGGTTCGATGATCGGCGCTGGCGTTTTCGCCGCCTTCGCCCCGGCTGCGCGTGCCGCGGGTTCAGGATTGCTGCCCGCTCTCGCGGTCGCCGCGTTAGTTGCCTACTGCAATGCGACTTCTTCGGCCCGGCTCGCCGCGTTGCATCCGGAATCCGGTGGCACTTATGTGTACGGGCGCGCTCGGCTCGGTGAATTTTGGGGATACATCGCGGGGTGGGGCTTTGTCGTCGGGAAAACGGCCAGCTGTGCGGCGATGACGCTGACCGTCGTCGCGTACGCCGCTCCCGGACTTGGCCAGCCTTGGCGGAGCCTGCTCGCAGTGGGCGTGATCGGTTTGGTCACCGGAGTGAACTATCTCGGCGTGCACCGGTCCGCTTTGGCTACCCGCGTGATCGTTTGTATCACCCTGCTGGTCCTTACCCTGGTCGCGATTTTCGGCCTTTCCGGCGAGCACGTTTCGGCGTGGACGCCATTCCGCGGCGGCGGAGTGCTCGAAGCGGCCGGACTGCTGTTTTTCGCCTTCGCGGGTTACGCCCGGCTGGCTACTCTCGGCGAGGAAGTCCGCGACCCGGCGCGCACGATTCCGCGGGCGATCCCGATCGCTTTGGGACTGACCCTCGTGGTGTACGCCGTGGTGGCGGTGGTACTGCTGGTGACGTTGGGACCGGACGGGATCGGCGCGAGCCCCGATCCGCTCGCTTCCGCCGTGCCGGGGCTGTCGACGGCGGTTCGGGCCGGTGCGGTGGTGGCCGCGCTGGGATCGTTGCTGGCGTTGGTGCTCGGCGTTTCGCGGACGACGCTCGCGATGGCGCGGGACGGGCATCTGCCGCGGTTTCTGACCGCGGTGCATCCTCGGTTCTCGGTGCCGCACCGGGCCGAACTCGCGGTCGGAGTGGTCGTCGCGGTGCTGGCCACGACGACGGATTTGCGTGGTGCGATCGGGTTTTCGTCGTTCGCGGTGCTGGGGTATTACGCGGTGGCCAACGCTGCCGCGCTGACGCTGCGCCGGGACGAAGGGGCCGCGCCGAAGGTGGTCGCGGCCGGCGGGTTGGCGGGGTGTGCGGTGCTGGCCTTCAGTTTGCCGGTCGCGTCGGTGGTCAGCGGATGCCTGGTGCTGGGGTTCGGGGCGGCCGCGTACGCGGTGCGCCGCCGAGGGATCGCGCGCTGACCGACGGGGTTTTGTTCTCCGGCACGGCAATTCGTGCATCAGTGCGCGAAAGTCCCCCTCGCGCAGCTCTCACCCGATTGCCGCGATCAGCACGCATCCCCAGGTCAGGACTGCTTTTCCCATCGTCGCGCCGGGCTGAATCTGCCGGATCCGGTGAAGAATCCGAAAGATCCGAAGAAAGTTGGTTGTCCACTTACCGCTGCTCTGGTGTAGTCGGTTCGTCACCGCAGCACCCCCTCCCCCGCTCCAGGGAGCGCACGCTCCACAGTGGACACCGGAAGGACAATCCCCTTGGCCGACAAGCGAAACTTTAGCATGCTCACGCGAGTCCTGGCAGGCGCGGCGGCACTCGCGGCCACCGCCGGGCTGGCGGCGCCCGCCGCCGCGTCGGAGCCGCCCTCGGGCCCGGAGACTCAGGTCGTCGGCGGAACTCGCGCCAGCCAGGGGGAATTCCCGTGGATGGTCCGGCTTTCGATGGGCTGCGGCGGCGCGCTGTACACCGATCAGCTCGTGCTGACCGCCGCGCACTGCGTCGACCGCACCGGGTCGGACTCGTCGATCACCGCGACGCTCGGCGTGGTCGACCTGCAGAGCTCGAGCGCCAAAAAGGTGCGCTCGACCTACGTGTACCGGTCCCCGACGTACGACTCGACCGGCGGCGACTGGGCGCTGATCAAGCTGGCGAGCCCGGTGAGCGGCATCCCGACGCTGCCGATCGCGAAGAACGCCGACAACAACTCCGGCACGTTCACCATCGCCGGCTGGGGCGCGGCCCAGGAAGGCGGCGCGCAGCAGCGGTACCTGCTGAAGGCGGAAGTCCCGTTCGTGGACGACCAGACCTGCCAGTCCCAGGGCGGCAGCTACGGCGAACTGAAGCCGGACGCGGAACTCTGCGCGGGCAAGCTCGACACCGGCGGCGTCGACACCTGCCAGGGCGACTCCGGCGGCCCGATGTTCCGCCGCGACGAAGCGGGCGAATGGATCCAGGTGGGCATCGTCAGCTGGGGCGACGGCTGCGCCCGTGCCCACGCGCCCGGCGTGTACACCGAGGTGAGCACGTTCGCGTCCGACATCGCGGAGGCGGCCGGGAAGATCTGACCGGGCGCTGACCCGGGAGCGGGCCGGGCGCGGGACTCCGCTGGGGTTCCGCGTCCGGCCAGTGCGGCATTTTCCGGCACCCCGTGTTCCGCTCCTTCAATGTCCCAGGAACAGGGGACATGCCGCGCACCAACCCGCTGCCCCGCTCCCCCAGCGCGGGCCACCCACGACACCGGGCCCACCGAGCACCCCGCACTACCCCGCCGGAAGCCCCGCGTTCCGCTCCTCCAACGCCCCCCGAAGCGCCGCGAGCACCGGAATGACCGCCGCGGCCTGCTCCTCCCCGAGCGCCGAACCGATCAGCGCCGCAAGCTCCGCGCGAAATGTCTCCCCCGCCGCCGCGGCCAGGTCCCGGCCCGGCGGGGTCAGCTCGACCAGCGACGACCGCCGGTCCTCGGGATTCGGCGCCCGCCGCACCCATCCGCGCGTTTCGAGCCGGTCGATGCCCTTGCTCGTCGCCCCGATCCCCACCGCGAAGTGCACCGCGAGGTCCGCGACCCGCGACCGCGGATGCCGCTCCAGGTACCGCAGGAACTCGAACTGCGACGCGACGATCCCGTGTTCGGCCTTGAGCCGCTCGCCCACCGCGTTGTAGAGCCGGGTCTCGGCGCGCACCAGATGGTCGAAGAGCTGCTCGTTCGCCGAAGTACCTGCCACGGCATGTAGTCTACCATTACATGCCTCGGAAGATACTTCCGAAGAAGGAGAGAGCAGATGAGCCAGGAACAGCGCCGCGCGATCGACAAACTGCTGCGACGGGAGCCGCAGGGCTTCGCGCCGTTGCCGGTCGAGAAGATGCGGGCCGGTTTCGCCGCGATGATGAGCCAGTTCCCGGTCCCGGCCGAAGCGCGGCAGACTCCGGCCACGCTCGCCGGGCGGCCTGCCGTCCTCGTCGAGCCGCCGACCGAGCCGCGGCCGGGCACGATCCTGTACTTCCACGGCGGATCGTTCTCGCTGGGATCGCCGCACACCGCGATGGGGCTGACCGCGAATCTGGTCCTGCGCACGGGAATCCGCGCGCTCTCGCTGGACTACCGGCTCGCGCCTGAGCACCCGTTCCCAGCCGCGATCGAGGACTGCCTCGCCGCCTACCGCGCCCTGCTGGAAGACACCGACCCGTCCTCGATCGTCTTCGCCGGCGATTCCGCGGGCGGCGGCCTCAGCGTCACCACCTGCCTGGCCGCGCGCGACGCGGGAGTGCCGATGCCCGCCGGGATCGTCGCGTTCTCGCCCGGTCTCGACCACACCCGGACTGGGACGACCATGGCGACCAAAGAGGGCGTCGATCCCTTCTTCACCAGGGAAGGCATGGGCCACACCGGAGATCTGTACCTCGCCGGAGCCGATCCCGCCCAGCCACTGCTCGCCCCGGCCGTGCACGCCGACCTGACCGGTTTCCCGCCCATCCTGCTGCAGGTCGGCACGAACGAGGTCCTGCTGGACGATTCAGTCCGGCTGGCGGAGCGCGCGCGAGACGCCGACGTCGACGTGATCCTCGACGTCACCGCCGGCGTCCCGCACGTCTTCCAGTCCTTCACCGACACTCTGGACGAAGCGGGCCAAGCCCTCGACCGGGCCGCTCTCTTCCTCAGCCAGCGGCTGGGGTGAACTCCGCTTGGTTCCGTCCCTCTCGCGCCATAGGATCCGCTTGGGGCGAGGGGGTAACACGGTGCGCGAGCCAGATCTCCGGTTCCCGGACGGAAGCTTCCTCGCGGGGCTGCAGCCGAGGGCGCGGGCGGCCTTCCTGGAACTCGGCACCGCGCGGGAGTTCGCCGCCGAAACCGTGATCGTCCGGGAGGGCGAACCGACCACGCACGTCTGCCTTCTGCTGGACGGCTGCGTGAAGGTCACCGGCACGACGCCCGAGGGACAACTGGCGCTGCTCGCCATCCGGGTCGGCGGCGACCTGGTCGGCGAACTCGCCGCGATGGACAGCCAGCCGAGGACCGCGACGGTGATCACGGCCGGGCAGGTCCGGGCGCGGATCTTCTCCCAGGCCGAGTTCCGCCGGTTCCTCAGCCAGGTCCCCGAGGCCGCGCTCGCCGTGACCACCAGCGTCGGCGCGAAACTGCGCTGGGCGACCCGCCGCCGCATCGACTTCGGCAGCCGGGAGGTGCGGATCCGGCTGGCCAGGGTCCTGGTCGAACTGTCCTCGTCGTACGGGATCCCGGCGGGCGGCGACCTCGAACTCGGCGTGTCGCTGACCCAGCCCGAGCTGGCGGCGCTCGTCGGCGCCGCCGAGCCGACCGTCCATCGCGCGCTCGCGCAGCTTCGCCGGGAGAACGTTGTCGAGACCGGGTACCGCAGGCTGCGCATCCGCGACCGGTCCCGGCTCGCCGCTCTCGCCGACGGTTGACCGGCGGGTCATCCCAGCGCGGCCAGCAGCAACACGCCCGGGCCGCTCGCGAGCAGCACGCACGTCCCCGCCAGCGCGGCCCGGACGTGCCGGTGCTTGCGCATCGCCAGTTTCGCCAGCAGCGCGGCCAGTTCGCCAGCCTGAGCACGGTGGTCGCGCACCGAACGCGGGCCGAGGCCGGCGGCGACGCTCGGGAACGCGAACCTGTTGTCGCGGCCCGGTCCGCTCGTCCGCGGCCAGATGGCCTTGACCAGGTGCACCGAGGAAAAGACGTAGGCCGCCGCGAAGCAGAGCAAGACGGCCGCCACCGCGGACCGCGGCACCGCGAACGGGTGCGCGGTGCTGAGCGAGCCGATCTGGGCAGTCGTCATCGCGGTGATCATCGCGAGCACTGCCGCCACTGTCCGCGCCTTGTCGTCGGCGTGCTGGATCGCGCCCTGGAACGACGAAACAGTGGCCAGCACGGTGCCGAGTTCCGCGTCCGTCCGCGCGGCCAGGCCCGCGGGCGCCTTCCTGGTGGAACGTCGCATCGTTGCACTCCTCACGGTTTTCCCGATCATCCGGTTCGTCCGGAGCGGAAACCCCGTCGTACGGCGGGTTTCCGCGGTGCGCCGGTTTCCCGGCCGAATCCCGTCCCGCGACGGGGTGCGGGCCGGCGCGCACGGACCACGGTGGAGACGTTGACCGGCATCCGGCCGGGCCGAGTGCCCGGCCGGCGCGGCGAAGGAGCAGCGCTGAACGAACAGTCCTGGCCCGCCGACAGCCTGTTCGGCCGGCTGCCTGCCCGGATCCGGGAGGGCGTCCTCGATCTCGGCACGACCGTGACTTACCGCGCCCGGCACCAGGTCTTCCGCCAGGGCGAGGAAAGCCACCGCGTCCTCCTGCTGCTCGACGGGCTGACGAAGGTCGTCGTCCACACGGAATCCGGCAGACCGGTGGTCCTGGCTTTGCGCGGGCGCGGGGACCTGCTCGGCGAACTGCTCGAACGCAGGCATCCGGCGAACGTGGTGACCTGCACCCCCGCTCTCGCGAAGTCGATCAGCGGCGCTCAGCTGCTCGATTTCTTCCACCGGAACCCGGACGGCTGGGCCGCCATGGCCGGACGGCTGAACGCGCAGCTGCGCGCCGCCGACGCGCGCCGGGCGGACTTCGTCGCCTGCCCGGCGTCGGAGCGGGTCGGCCAGGCCCTCGCCGAAATCGCCGCCGCGCACGGAGTCCGGACCCAGGACGGCTGGGAACTGCAGGCGGCCTTGACGCAGCCCGAAATCGCGTCGCTGGCCGGGGTCGCGCTCACCACGTGCGAGAAGGCGTTGCGGCGACTGCGCCGATCCGGTCTGGTCCGGCGGAGATCCCGACGGATCGTAGTCGGCGATCTCGCCCGGCTGACCCGGTTCGGAGTACCCGAGCGCCAGAACCCGTCTCAATACGGGGTCTGCGACCCCGAAGTACCGCACAGTTGAGAACTCAGAGTCACGGGGACTGGCTCGCTGGGCGGTCAAGGGAGGACAGGGTGCCGGACCACAAGGAATTCTCCAGGGTGCTGTTCGTCGCCGCGGACGCGTGGCGCTACGGCGGCCGCGACGGGCGTCAGCAGGCAGAACTGCAGGAGGCGCTCGTCGACGCGGTAAACGCGGCCGGGCAGGCGAGCGGCCTCGATCCGGCGAGCTGGGAGCGGCAAGACGCCGGCGACGGTTTCCTCGCCATCGTCCGCGACAACGGGGCCGAACTCGCCCTCGTCGACCCCTTCGTCCGCGAACTGAACGCCTGGCTGGCGCGCTTCAACCACGTTCGGCGCGCGGACACCCGGCTCCGGCTGCGGCTGGCGATCCACCACGGCGGGGTGGTGCCCGCTGCCTGCGGCTACGCCGCCGACGGCGCCGTCCACGTGGGCAGGCTCCTCAACTCGGATCCGGTCCGGGCCGCGCTGGACGCCGTTCCCGAGGCGAACCTGGTGCAGGTCGTGTCGGAGTCCATCTACCACGGTTCGGTCCGGCAATGCCTCACCGACCTGTACCCCGAGGACTTCACCGAAGTCCTCGTCGACATGCCGGGCAAAGGATTCCGGGCCGCAGCGTGGATCCGGGTCCCCGGCACCAGCGCCGAACAGCTGTCCAGCTTGACCGGCCCCGAAACGCTCGCCGTGTGCGTGCGGCGACCCGACCTTCCCGCCGCGCTCGCGGATTCGGTCGGCCGCGCGGCACTCGCTTCCTTCGACGCCGCCGGGATCTCCGCTGTCGAGAAGATCTCCAACTGGGACAACGACTTCGTCGTGCCACTGTCGGCACCGGACACCGGCAGCCGCGTCCTCGGGGTGTGGGTGGACCACTTGACGCGAGCGCTCGCCGAGGCCGGATGCCCCGCGATGTCCATCGGCATCGACAGCGACGTCGCGGCCGCGCGTCAGCTGGCGGCCAGCCAGGCGGCCGCGGCGATCTTCGCTGGCGCCGCCGACGCACCCCCGGTGTTGATCGTGTCCGGCGAGGTGCACCGGCGCTTCGTCGCCGGGTCGTCGGCCCGGATGGTGGCTCCCGAAAGCTTCCGTCGCGTTGGCACGGAGCCGGAATCGTGGCTCCGCGTGCCCGGCTATTCCCTCCCGCCGGAGCCGCGCCCGGACCGGCCGGCCCCGACGCCCGCGTGGGCACCAGCGTCCGCGCCGCATCACGGACCAGTGTCCAACATCGGCCAAGCCACCATCCACGGCGATCACATCACCGGGAACGTCTACCGGGACGGGCGGATGGCATGACCGACGACAAGCCCGCGCCCCAGCCCGCTCCCGAACCAGCCAAACCGCCCGCCGCCGAGAAGCCGCCGTCCCCGGAAACGCCGAATACCGGGTCAGACGACGAGAAACACCTCTCGAACGAGAACGGGCGAGAGGTGAACGACGCTCTCTTCGCCGGAGAGAAATTCCTCGAGCCGGATCACGCGCGGAGCGGACCGACCTCGAATATCGGAAAAGCCTCGATCCGCGACATGCACGTCGGCGACCGCTACGAGATCGTCGTCGGGCAGAAGGTCGCTCACACCGTCGGCGAGGTGCCGGAGGAGTTGCTCCGCTGGGTCAGGCAACGGTATGTCGTCGTGGGGCCTTACCGGGACCTGCGCGAAACGCTGGAAAAACGGCGCGTGCTGCTGTTGCGCGGCCAGCCGGGGACGGGCCGGGTCACCACCGCGCTGCATCTGCTCGACGAACTCGCCCCAAGCCGCGTTTTCCGGTGGGAATGCGGCAAGACCGCGAAGTCACTCACCAACGGCAGCTTCGCGAAGAACGATGCCGGCTACCTGGTGGAGTTGCCCGCCAGGGTGAGCGGTGGACTGACCGAGGCGATCCTCGACCAGCTCCGGAGCAAACTCGGTGAATCCCGGTCCTTCTGCGTGCTGGTCGCCGCCGGAGATCCGCGGCACGCCCGCTCGTTCGGCGGGTATGCCGTCGACTGCCCGGCACCGGATTCCGCCGCCCTCCTCCGGAACCACATCCGGCACGAGATCGTTTCCGACGATCCGGCCGGCCGCGAAGAAAAGCTGCTCCGGCTGTGCCGGAAGACCTGGGTCTCGACCGCGCTCGGGCCGTCTCCGACCCCCTCCGAATCGGTCTGGATGGCGAGGCTGCTCGCCCGGCACGCGCGGGGGGCCATCCCCGAGGAAGAGGTGCGAGAGGGCGGCAGGCAGGCCGTGGACATCCAGGTCGCCGAATGGTTCGGCGACCTGGCCGGGCTCGGGCCGGGCACCGAACTGAAGGAAGCGCTGCGCCTCGCCGCCTTCCGGATCGCGCTGGCGGTGCTCAACGGAACGCCCTACTCCCTGGTGGCCGAAGCTGCCGACCTGTTGAGCCGCCGCTTCTCCGCCGGCGGGGAGGATCCGAAGGACAAGCCGCACGAGGACCTGTCGCTGTTCGCGGACGATCCGGCAAGCAGGCTGCCCGCGCTGCGCGCGAAGATCGTCGAAGGCAGCGCGACCTTCCGGCACGAGCTGATCCCCATGGAAATGCTGGAGTTCGAGGATCCGCGCTATCCGAAAGCGGTCCTCAACCACGTCTGGCAGCACCACCACCGGCTGCGGAACGCCCTCGGCCCCTGGCTCCAGGAACTCGGCAAAGACAGCCGGACGATGGTGTGGGTCCGCGCCGCGCAAGTCGTCGGCTATCTCGGCAGGCTCGATTTCGTCGACGTGTTCACGAAAATGATCGCGCCGGACTCCGAATCCGGCGAGGAGTTCGGCTGGAAGTCCGTCCGGCGCCGTTCGGCGGCCATCGCGCTGGACCAGGCCGCGCGCGACGAAAGCGTAGAACCCGCGGTCCTCGAACGGCTCCGGCACTGGCGTCGCCACGGAACCTTGGAGCAACGGCAAACGGCCGCGATCGCGTACGGCTATGCACTGGGGCGCAAGCGGATCGGAGCCGCGCTCGAGGAGCTTCGAGTGCTGGGCACGCCTTCGGAACGTGCCCGGCCGTTCGCCTCGGGCGGCGAGGAGGAGATCGTCTGGACCGCGGGCTACAGCGTGGCCAAGCTGTTCGCGTTCGGGATGGTCGCGGAAGTGCTCGACCATCTCCGGATCTGGCTGGCCAGCGGGCGCAGCAGCCTCCGGCGGCTCGCCCTGATCAGCGTCGAGCATCTCGCGAACTTCTACGCCTACGAACTCGACCACTTGGCGGTTTCGCTCGGGGACGACCGCCCGGCGCTGCCGCCCGGCTCGGAGCGATGGCCGCTGCTGCCCGCGTTGTGCGCGCAGAACGCCGACCTCGCCCGGCGGGTCGCCGAACTGCTCGGAAAAGCCTTGCGGTCCCGCGAGAGCGACTTCCTGACCAGGGTCCTGCTGGCCCGATGGGTCCGCTCAGCGGAAAGCGACGCGACGCTGCTCGACGTGCTCGCCGAATTCATGGGCCGCCTGGTGACCCGCGAGGGAGACGCTCAGCGGCTGAAATACCTGATCGGACGGTTGCTCGGCGACTGGGCGGATCCACTCCGCCCGGACGTCGCGGCGCGGTTGAACACGGAGATCGACGCGAGTGAACGAACGAGGGTGGCGGCATGACCGAAAAGCAGGATGTCCCGGCGAAAAGCGCTCCTCCGGCACCGGATTCCGGCTGGCTCGAAGCGGCCGCGGAGAACCACGCCCCGACGGTCCGGACCCTGCCGAGTTCCGCCTACGCGCCGATCACCGGCGCGGAGCGGGTCAGCCGGCTCGGTTTCGCCCGGAAACGGGCGGTCCACCGGCCGTGGGTCGCGCGGGTGTTCGTGAAAGGCGACGGCAGCCTCGCGTCCTTCACCTGGCCTGCACAGCCGACGACCGGGGAGCTGGTGTGGGGCGGGTACCGGTCGGTCTACGACGTCGATCTTTCGCTGCGCAACCTCACCTTGGACATCACCCTCCCCAGTTCCGGCGACGCGTTCGTCTTCCGCACCGAGGTGGATGTGCAGTGGAAGGTCGAGGACCCGGAGAAGGTGGTGGCGGAGGGAATCCGCGACCTCCGCAAGCCGCTGGTCCCGCAACTGCTGGCCGAACTCCGGCAGGCGAGCCGGGCACTGGCCGCCACCGACGTCGAAACCGCTGAGAAAGCGGTCAACTCGGCCTTCGACTCCGACCGGTTCCAGAGCAGGTACGGCATCTCGACGACCGTCCACGTCCGGCTTCGCATGGACGCGCAGACCGAACGCAACGTGCGGCTCGAAGCCGAGGTGCGTGCGTTCAAGAAGCTCATCGAGAACGGCGACATCGACCAGTTCGCGCTGCAGCTGGCCCAGAACCCGCGGAACGTCGAACCGGTGATCCAGGCGCTGATCGCGGAACGGGACACCTACCGCAAGGACGTGCTCAAGTTCATCAACGAACTCGTCGAATCGGACGCGCTGGACCGCTGGCAGCTCGACGACCACGTCCGGGTGGCGCTGCAGTGGATGGAGACGATCGTCAAACGGGTGCTGACCGGCGACGATGCCGCTCGGCAGCTGCCGTTCGAGCCGCAGCAGAACGGCGAAGCACCGCACCTGGCCGCCGCCGACCAGGACGGCACCTGATGGGAGCAGCGTTCCTCCACGGACTCGGCACCTCGGCACTCGTCATCGCCGCCGTCTGCCTAGCCGTCCGATTCGTCCTCCCGGCCGTGCTGAAGATTCTCGTGGAGCCAGCCCGCAGCTGCGTTTCCCTGACCGCGGCACTGCTCCTGCTTCCCGAGTACTGGCTCAGCCGATCCCGCCGCCGCGAGGGCGCGCTGCCTGCTCCGTTCGCCTACGCATACGGCGACGGGATCGCGCACCTGGCCGGGCTGGGAGAGCGCAGTGTCGTCCTCCTGCTTCGTTCGCTCGCCGAAGCCTCGGCGACGGTGCCCCCGCTGGCGGTCGCGGGGGTCACCGCCGCCTGGCAACTGGCTGCGGCGTTCTGATTCAGCGGATCTTGTCCAGCCGGGAAACCGTGTCCTCGAACCCCCGCACCAGATCCGCCATCACCTCGGCCACCGGGCGGACCCGGTCCATCCTGCCGACGATCTGGCCGACCGGCATCGACACCACCGACGGGTCCGCGGCGGCGTGGATCCGGTTGTGCGCGTGGGAAACCAGCAGGTTCTGCAGCGGCATCGGCAGCGGCTCCGGCGCGCCCGGCGCCGCCCACGCCTCGGTCCAGCGGGTTTTCAGCAGGCGGGCGGGCTTGCCGGTGTAGATCCGGGTGCGCACGGTGTCCGCGGAGGTCGCTTCGACCAGTGCGTTCTGCATCGCTTTCGATTCCGGCATCGTCTGGAGGTATTCCTCCGTCGCTAGCCAGTACGAGCCCATCCACGCGCCCGAGGCGCCCAAGGCGAGCGCGGCGGCGACCTGGCGGCCGGAGCCGATGCCGCCGGCGGCCAGGACCGGGGCGCGGTCGCCGACGGCGTCGACGATTTCCGGGACCAGCACCATGGTCGCGATCTCGCCGGTGTGCCCGCCCGCCTCATGTCCTTGCGCGACAACCAGATCCACCCCGTTGTCGACGTGCCGGGCGGCGTGGGAGCCCTTTCCGGCCAGCGCGGCCACCGGGACGCCCGCGTCGTGCGCGCGGGTGATGACGTCGGTCGGGGGCGAGCCCAATGCGTTGGCGATCAGGCTGATCCGGTGGTTCAGCGCGACGTCCACATGGGACCGGGCGACCGAATGCAGCCAGCCGAGGACGCCGGCCCGTTCGTCGGTGTCGTCGGGAAGCGGCGGGACCGAGAGGTCCTTCAGCACTTTATCGACAAACGCCCGGTGCCCTGGCGGGATCAGCTCGTTCAGGTCGGTCTGGGTGCCTTCGGACGGGATCTTCGCCGGCATGACGATGTCGACGCCATACGGCTTTCCGTCGGTGTTTTCGTCCATCCAGGACAGCACCGCGTCGAGTTCGGCGGCGTCGTTGAACCGGACGCAGCCCAGCACGCCCATGCCGCCCGCGCGGCTGATCGCGGCCGCGACGTGCTCCGACGGGGTGAATCCGAAGATCGGCACCTCGATGCCGAACCGGTCGCACAACGATGTGCGCATGCGCCCTCCTAGGCGGGTTCGTGTTCGGCGGCGTACCGCTGTGCCCACGGATAATCCGGCTTCCCGCTCGGCGAACGGCCGATTTCCTCGGCCAGCCACACCGTGCGCGGCACCTTGTACCCGGCAACCTCGGTCCGCACGTGCGCTTCCAGCGCGGCCAGGTCCGGCCGCACGCCGGGACGCGGCTGGACGACGGCGGCGACGCGCTGGCCGAGCCGGTCGTCCGGGATGCCGATGACCAGAGCGTCGAAAACGTCCGGGTGCGATTTCAGCGCGCCCTCGACTTCTTCCGGATACACCTTTTCGCCGCCGGTGTTCACGCACTGCGATCCCCGGCCCAGCAAGGTGACCGTGCCGTCTTCCTCGTAGCGGGCGTAGTCGCCGGGAACGACGTAGCGGACGCCGTCCACCTCGGTGAAAATGGTGCGGCTTTTCTCCGGATCGCCGTAATAGCCGAGCGGAACGTGGCCGCGCCTGCCGATCAGTCCGACCGCGCCGGGCTTCGGCTCGACCAGCTTGCCGTCGTCGTCCAGCAGGATCGCGTCCTTGCCGAAGTTCACCCGGGGGCCGGCGGAATGGTCGGAGTCCTTGCCTACCATGCCGATTCCGGTGAACCCGCTTTCCGACGAGCCGATCGCGTCGGTGATCACGACGTTCGGCAGCAGCTCCAGCACTTCCTGTTTCACCGAATGCGAGAACAGCGCCGCGTGACTCGATATCGCGACCAGCGACGACGCGTCGTAATCGCCGGAGCGGTACGCGTCCACGAGCGGCCGCGCCATGGCGTCGCCGACGATGGTCAGCACCTGCACCTTGTGTTCCTGCACCGCACGCCACACGTCGTGCGCGTCGAACTGCGGGACGAACACCACCGGGCTGCCGGTGAACAGCGCACCGAACGCGGCCCACTGCGCCGCTCCGTGGATCAGCGGCGCGGCGGGCAGGCGCACGAGCGAACCGGACTTTCCTTCTTCGCTGAGCGTCCATTCGTCCGCGACGTACTCGCCGGTGACGAAGTTGATGCCGCCGCCGAGCGCACGCCAGATGTCCTCGTGCCGCCACAGGACGCCCTTGGGATAGCCGGTGGTGCCGCCGGTGTAGAGGATGTAGAGATCGTCGGCGCTGCGCTCGCCGAAGTCTCGTTCGTCCGACTCGCCGGCGAGCGCGGATTCGTACTCGACGCCCGTCTCGTACGGGGTGTCCGAACCGTCCTCGACGACTACAACGTGTTTCAGTTTTGGTGCTTCCGGGAGCACTGCCGCCACCCGGTCGGAGTAGCGCCGCTCGTGCACCAGCGCCACCAGGTCGGCGTTGGTGAACAGATAGCGGAGTTCCCCGTGGACGTAGCGGTAGTTCACGTTCACCGCGATCGCGCGCAGCTTGTACGCGGCGAACATGACTTCCAGCGCTTCGATGGAGTTCCGGGAATAGACACCGATGTGGGAGCCGGGTCCCACGCCGTGCGCGGCCAGGTGGTGCGCCAGCCGGTTCGCGCGCTTCTCCAGTTGCGCGAAGGTGACCTGGCGTCCGCCGCACACGACCGCGACGCGTTCCGGCACGGCGTCGACGGCGTGCTCGAGTAGATCCGCGATGTTGAGTGCCACGCACCCAAAGTAGAACATGTTATCGTTCTGGGCAATGATCCCGATGACCCCGGCCAGCTGACAAGGAGGCCCCGGTGGCCGAACCGCACGCACTCGTCTCCCTCGAAGGCCACACGCTCGTGGTGACGATGAACCGCCCGGAGGCCCGCAACGCCCTCACCGGCGAGATGCTTTCGATCATGGTCGAGGCCTGGGACCGGGTGGATTCCGACGACCAGGTGCGCAGTTGCGTCCTGACCGGGGCGGGCGGCGCGTTCTGCGCCGGCGCGGACCTGAAGTCCATGTCCCGCAACGCTCCCGACAAGTCGTTCTCGAACGGCTCCTTCGACCCGAGCCGCATCGAGGGCCTGCTCAAGGGCCGCCGGCTCACCAAACCGCTCATCGCCGCCGTCGAAGGCCCGGCCATCGCGGGCGGCACGGAAATCCTGCAGGGCACGGACATCCGGGTGGCGGCCGAAAGCGCGAAGTTCGGCGTCTCCGAACCCCGCTGGGGCCTGTTCCCGATGGGCGGCTCGGCCGTGCGGCTGCCCAGGCAGATCCCGTACACCGTCGCCGCGGACCTCCTCCTCACCGGCAGGCACATCACCGCCGCCGAGGCACGCGACATCGGCCTGGTGGGCCACGTCGTCCCCGACGGTCAGGCGCTGGCTCGCGCGCTGGAACTCGCTGAACTGGTCAACGAGAACGGCCCGCTGGCGATACGCGCGATCCTCAAGACCATCCGCGACACCGAGGGGATGCACGAGGAGGAAGCGTTCAAACTGGACGCGAAGTACGGCATCGAAGTCTTCGCCTCCGCAGACGCGAAGGAAGGCCCGAAAGCCTTCACCGAAAAACGAAAGCCGAACTTCCAAGGCCGCTGACGACCGTCTGTGAGGGGAACCCTGAGGGAATCTGATTCCCTCAGGGTTCCCCTCACGGACTTCACACCCACCCAGCCGCACCGAGGAGCCACCCACACCTCCCCCACCCCGATACGAAGCCGAAAACACGGGCGGCGGGTGCTTGTCAAGGCATCTTTCCCGCCTTGACAAGCACCCGCCGCCCGTAGTCACCATCAGGCTGAGGGGTGGTGGCCCACCATCACGACACGTACCGCTCCCGCAACTTCCGCTTGTACAGCTTCCCATTCGGATCCCGAGGCAACTCCGGCAAGTAATCCACCGACCGGGGCAACTTGAACCGAGCCAACCGAGTCTCCGCATACGCGAGCAGCTCCGAAGTCAGCTCCGCCGAGCCTTCGATCCCGTCCGCAGGCTGCACCACAGCCTTGATCTCCTCGCCCCAATCCTCATGCGGAATCCCGAACACCGCGACGTCCGCGATCTTGGGATGCATCACCAGCTCACCCTCGATCTCCGCCGGATAAATATTCACCCCACCAGAAATGATCATGTCCGCCTTGCGGTCATGCAGGAACAAATACCCATCCTCGTCAAGATGCCCGACGTCACCGAGCGTGAACAAATCCCCGACCCGAGCCTTCTCCGTCTTGGCCTTGTCCCGGTGATACTCGAACTTCGAATCACCCATCTTCATGTAAACCGCACCAGTCTCACCGACAGGCACTTCTTCCCCGGCATCATCCAGAATCCGGATAGTCGACCCAGGCCACGGCAACCCCACCGACCCCGGCTTCCGCAACCAATCCTCGCCGGAAATCACCGTCCCGCCGCCCTCAGTCGCCGCGTAATACTCGGTAACCACGGGCCCCCACCACTCGAGCATCTTCCGCTTGACCTCAAGCGGACAAGGCGCAGCCCCGTGAATCATCACCCGCAGCGAACTGTGGTCATACTTCGCCCGCACCTCATCCGGCAACCCCAGCAACCGACGGAACTGCGTCGGCACCATATGGCTGTGCGTAACCCGATACCGCTCGATCAACCGCAGCATTTCCTCGGCATCCCACCGGTCCATCAGCACCGCGGTATGCCCCAGCTGCAGCGAAATAGCCACAAAGTTCAGCACCGCCGTGTGATATAGCGGCGATCCGCACAAATGCACGTGATCATCGAACGGCTGAAGCCCGAAAACCCCGAAGAACCACGTCGACGCAGCGGGCACCTGATCGGGATCCGTCCCGGTCAGCGGCCGCTTGACGCCCTTGGGCCGCCCCGTCGTGCCCGAGGTGTAGAGCATCGGCGACCCGGCCGTCCGGTTGTCCGGCCGTCCGTCGCCCAGCCCCGCACCCAGCTCCTCGGCCCGGCGGAAGCCCGGCACCGAGCCGACCGCGAAGCGCGCCGAAGCGGGCAGCCCGGCCTCGTCGGCCGCGGCGACCGCGACGTCGGCGAACCGCTCGTGCGCCAGGAACGCCTTGGCCCCGCTGTCGCCGAGGATGTACGCGACTTCCGGGCCGACGAGATGCCAGTTCACCACCACCACGTACAGCCCGGTCTGGATCGCCGCGAAATACGCCGCGACCAGGTCGTCGCCGTTCGGCAGCAGCAGCACCACCGAATCGCCGACGCCCAGTCCCAGCTCGCGCAATCCCGAGGCGTACCGGTTGGCTTTCGCCGTCAGCTCGCCGTAGGAGATTTCCCGCCCGTCCGGATCCACCAGCGCCACCCGGGCGGGCTCGGCCGCGGCGATGGTCCACAGTCCCAGGTCCATAACTCCCAAATCTAGAACGCGTTCCACCTAGACACAACAGGTTCCTTGCCTCGGATTCGAGAACGTGTTTCACTCAGAGCCGTGACGGTTTCGGATGCCCCTCTGTCGGCGCCGCTCAACGTCGGCTTCGACTACACCCGTTCGACCGGCCCGGTGCTCGGCCGCTTCGTGAACGCGCTGCGCGAACGCCGGATCGAAGGCGTGCGCGGCAGCGACGGGCGCGTGCACGTGCCCCCGGTCGAGTACGACCCGGCCACCGCGGACCCGCTGACGGAGTTCGTCCCGGTCGCCGCGGAAGGCGTGGTCGTTTCCTGGTCCTGGTGCGCGGATCCGCTCGACGGCCAGCCGCTGTCGCGTCCGTTCGCCTGGGTGCTGGTGAAGCTCGACGGCGCGGACACCAGCCTGCTGCACGCGCTCGACGCCGGCTCCCCGGACAATGTCCACATCGGACAGCGCGTGCGCGTGCGGTGGGCGGACGAAACGGTCGGCCACATCCGCGACATCGCGTACTTCCTGCCCGCCGACGCGCCGGACACCACGCCCACCGAGGCTCCCCCGCCGGTGGCGAAGCGCGAGGACGGCGCGCCGGTCAGCGTGATCATCACGCCGGTACACCTCAAGTACCAGCATTCCGCGTCGCCGGAGGAAAGCCGGCACCTGCGCGGTCTCGCCGAAGGCCGGATGCTCGGCCAGCGCTGCCCGGAATGCGGCAAGGTCTACATCCCGCCGCGCGGCGCGTGCCCGGTGGACGGCGTGCCGACCACCGACGAGGTGGAGCTGCCCGACACCGGCATCGTCACGACGTTCTGCATCGTCAACGTGCCGTTTCTCGGCCAGCGCATCAAACCGCCGTACGTCGCGGCGTACATCCTGCTCGACGGGGCCGACATCGCGTTCCTGCACCTCGTGCTCGGCTGTGCCGCCGAGGAGGTCCGGATGGGCATGCGGGTGCGGGCCAACTGGCGGCCGCGCGAGGAATGGTGGACGTCGCTGGAGAACATCAGCCACTTCGAACCCACCGGCGAGCCGGACGCCGCGTACGAGACCTTCGCCCACCACCTGTGAGGAACCATGCCTGAAGTAGCCGTAGCCGGTTTCGCGCAGGCGCCCAACGTCCGCAAGACCGAGGGCACCACCAACGGCGTGGAAATGCTCGTGCCGATCCTCGCCGAGGCGTTCGCCGCCACCGGACTGTCCAAACAAGACATCGGATTCTGGTGCTCCGGTTCGTCGGATTACCTTGCCGGGCGCGCGTTTTCGTTCATCGCCGCGGTGGACGCGCTGGGTGCGTTCCCGCCGATCAACGAGTCCCATGTGGAAATGGACGCCGCCTGGGCGCTGTACGAAGCATGGCTGAAGATCCGCACCGGCGAGGTCGACACCGCGCTCGTGTACGGATTCGGCAAGGCCAGCGCCGGACAGCTCCGCCGGGTCATGGCGATGCAGCTGGACCCGTACCTCGTCACTCCACTGTGGCCGGACTCCCTGGCGATCGCCGGACTGCAAGCCCGGCTGGGTCTCGAAGGCGGGCTGTGGTCCGAAAAGGACCTTGCCGAGGTCGCCGCCCGCTCACAGGCCGATGCCGCGAACAACCCGGCCGCGCAGCTGTCCGGAACCGTGGACGTCGCCGACCTGCTCGACACTCCGTATGTCGCCGATCCCCTTCGCGCACATGACATCGCGCCGGTGACAGACGGCGCATCGGTGATCATTCTGGCGTCGGAAGAACGCGCCCGCGACCTCGTGGAGCGGCCCGCGATCATCTCCGGGCTGGAGCACCGCATCGACTCCCCCGTCCTCGGCGCACGCGACCTCACGCGCTCCCCGTCCACCGCCGCGGCTGCCGTCCGGCTGGATCTCGACGGCGTCGAACTGGCCGAACTGCACGCGCCGTTCACGCATCAGGAACTCATCCTGCGCCGCGAACTCGGTCTCGACGACGGCGTGCGGATCAACCCGTCCGGCGGGGCGCTCACCGGGAATCCGATGTTCTCCGCCGGTCTCGCGCGGATCGGCGAAGCCGCCGCGCGCATCCACCGCGGCGAGGCGGCCAAGACGCTCGCTCACGCGACCAGCGGACCTGCCCTGCAGCAGAACCTCCTCGCCGTGCTGGAGGCACGATGACGAAACAGCTCGCCGCGGTGCTCGGGACCGGGCAGACGCACCACCGCGCGAAGCGCACCGACGTGTCGATGGCCGGTCTGCTCCGCGAAGCTATCGACCGCGCGATGGCGGACGCCCAGGTCGGCTGGGACGACATCGAAGCCGTCGTGATCGGCAAGGCACCGGACCTGTTCGAGGGCGTCATGATGCCCGAACTGTTCCTCGCGGACGCGTTGGGCGCTAACGGAAAACCGTTGATTCGCGTGCACACCGCGGGTTCGGTCGGCGGGTCGACGGCGCTGGTCGCCGCTTCGCTCGTCCAGTCCGGGGTGCATCGCCGCGTGCTGACCGTGGCGTTCGAGAAGCAGTCCGAATCGAACGCGATGTGGGGCCTGTCGATCCTGCCGCCGTTCCAGATGCCGGTCGGCGCTGGGGCCGGCGGGTACTTCGCACCGCACGTGCGGTCCTACATCCGCCGCTCCGGCGCGCCCGAACACATCGGCGCGATCGTGGCGGCGAAAGATCGGCGCAATGGCGCGCTGAATCCGTTCGCCCACCTGCAGCAGTCCGACATCACGGTCGAGTCGGTGCAGGCGTCGCAGATGCTGTGGGACCCGATCCGGTACGACGAAACGTGTCCGTCCTCCGACGGCGCCTGCGCGATGGTGCTCGGCGACGAAGCCGCCGGTGACGCCGTGCCGGGCGGCGCGGCCTGGATCCACGCGACCGCCATGCGGACCGAGCCCACGACGTTCGCCGGACGCGACCAGGTCAGCCCGCAAGCCGGTCGCGACGCCGCCGCCGCGTTGTGGCGCGACGCGGGCATCAAGGACCCGCTGTCCGAAGTGGACGTCGCGGAAATCTACGTGCCGTTCTCCTGGTTCGAGCCGATGTGGCTGGAAAACCTCGGCTTCGCCGCCGAAGGCGAAGGCTGGAAGATCACCGAGGCCGGGGACACCGCGATCGGCGGACGGCTGCCGGTGAACGCGTCGGGTGGCGTGCTGTCGTCGAATCCCATTGGCGCGTCGGGGATGCTGAGGTTCTCCGAAGCGGCGAAGCAGGTGATGGGCCGTGCCGGGGATTACCAAGTGGACGGTGCCCGAGTCGCGTTAGGACACGCCTACGGCGGCGGCTCGCAGTACTTCAGCATGTGGGTCGTCGGCTCGGAGAAGCCTTAGTCCTTCCGTCGCCCGCGCAAGGCGAACAACGTCCCCAACGCTCCGATCATCGCGCCCAGCAGAGCCGCCTTCCCGTTGTTCTGCTTGGGCGCGATGATCGGTCTCAGCGGCGTCGCCGCCGGAGGCTGGATCGGTTTGCGCGGCGCGTCGCGGGCGGTGGCGGTCCAGGCGGTGATGTACACGAGCATCCGCGCGATCAGCGAGATGAAGAACAGCAGACCGATCACCGAACCGAACGCCACGCCCGACGGCGATTTGCTGATCAAGTTCAGGTAGAACCCGCCGGCCAGTTTGAGCAGCTCGAACCCCACCGCCGCGGCGACCGCCCCGCGCATCGCACTGCGCCAGCCGACCCGTTCCCGCGGCAGCCGGGTGAGCACCCACAGGAACACCATCCAGTCGGCGAGCAGCGCCAGCGGCACCGAGACGAACGACAGCAGGTTGTGCCCCCAGCTCGAGTCCTCGACGCCGACCAGCTCCAGCAGCGACCGGCCGACCGCCGTGCCGGACACCGAGATCCCGAACGACACCAGCAGCGCCGCGGCCAGGCCGAGCAACGCCAGCACGTCCATCAGGATCGTGCGCAGCAGCGGCCCGTCGGACCGGTTCTGGCCGTACATCGCGGTGAGCGCGTCCCGCAGCGCGTTCATCCAGTTCCAGCCGGAGTACAGGCCCACCACCAGACCGGCGACCCCGACGCCGGTGCGCTGCTCCACGAACCCGGTCAGGATCGACGACACCTGCGCCCCGATCGGGCCGGGCAGCGAGCCGGAAATCCCCCGTACCAGCGCGTCGAGCAGATGCGGCTGCGTCGCCAGCACGAACCCGGCCGCCGACGAGGACAGCATCAGGATCGGCACCAGCGACAGCAGGCTGAAGTAGGTGATCGACGCGACGTAGTGGTAGCCGCCGTACTCGATGTACCGGTTGGTGGCGCGAGCGATGTGGTCCAGCCATCGGTACCGGGCACGCGCGCGGGCCCATCTGCTCGGCCCAGGGGACTTGCGGGAACGCTTCACTGTCACTGTTTACCCAGCGAACGCGCCGTTTGTCGCAATAGACACGCATTCAGGCCAGTACGACCGGGGCGTGCCCGTCGTCACGCGGAAGCGGCGCGTCGGTCGTGGCGAAGACTGTCGCGCCGAGGAAGTCGAGCTCGCACCCTAGCGTCGCGAGGAACGGGGTGTCCGCGGCGTCGCGGCCGGTCGCGATGCGGAGCATGGTCTGGCGCGGGGCCAAACGGGTGGCGTCGAAGACGTACCAGCGGCCGTCGATGCCCGCTTCGAAGACGGCGTGGAAGTCCATCGGCTGCAAGCCCGGCGCGTACACCGACGTGTAGCGCGCGGGGACGTCGACGAGCCGGCACAGCGCGACGCATACGTGCGCGAAGTCGCGACACACGCCTTCGCCGGCGAGCATGGTGTCGATGGCGTCGTGGGTGGGGCCGCCGGAGCCGACGACGTACGCGAGCCTGCGATGCACGTGGTCGACGATCGCCTGCACGCGCGCCCGCGCACCGGTCAGATCGCCGATGCCCAGCGGCAGCAACCCGCCCATCCGGTCGGACGGGCAGTACCGGCTGGGCCGCGTGTAGCGCGCGACATCGGCGAGCGTGACGGGTTCGGCGACGCCGCGGTGCAGCACGCGTTCGCCGTGATAGGCGACGCGATGCTCGCCCTCGGCGAGGTCGTAGATCTCCGCGCGGGTGCCGTGCTCGAACTCGGCGGTGCGCGCGGAACCGGCGTCGGACACGGTGAGTTCCCCGGCGTCCGCGCGCACGGCGGCGACCGAAATGGCGGCGAGGCCGGGTTTGGTCACCCGGACGCCGAATTCCGCGTCTACCGTCGTGCGCACGGGGCCATCATGCCGGTGCGCCGCGCGGCTTGCCGATCAGGTTGCTTCCCCGGGCGTTTCGCGTGCTCAGCCGTGCTCAGGCGTAGCGGACCTGATAGTGCTTGATCCCGTTGAGCCAGCTGGAACGCAGCCGCTCGGGCGCGGCGGCCTCGGCGATGTCCGGCATCACGTCGGCGATCGCGTTGAAGATCAGGTCGATCTCCAGCCGGGCCAGGTTCGCGCCGATGCAGTAGTGCGAGCCGGTGCCGCCGAAGCCGACGTGCTGGTTGTCCTCGCGCATGATGTCGAACTTGCCGGGCTCGTCGAAGACGTCGGGGTCGAAGTTGGCCGAGCTGTAGAACATCCCGACGCGGTCGCCCTTGCGGATCTGCGCGCCGCCCAGTTCGGTGTCGCGGGTGGCGGTGCGCTGGAACGCGACGACCGGCGTCGCCCAGCGGACGATCTCGTCCGGCGCGGTCTTCGGGCGCTTCTCCTTGAAGAGGTCCCACTGCTCCGGGTGGTCCAGGAACGCCTTCATGCCGTGCGTGATGGCGTTGCGGGTGGTCTCGTTGCCCGCGACGGCCAGCAGGATCACGAAGAACCCGAACTCGTCCGAGCCGAGCGATTCGCCGTCGACGTCGGCCTGGACGAGCTTCGTGACGATGTCGTCCATCGGGCAGCGGCGGCGGTCCTCGGCCATGTTCCAGGCGTAGCCGACGAGTTCGGCCGACGCGGCGATCGGCTCGAGGTCGTATTCCGGGTCGTCGTAGGCGATCATCTGGTTGGACCAGTCGAAGATCTTGAGCCGGTCCTCCTGCGGCACGCCGATCAGCTCGGCGATCGCCTGCAGCGGCAGCTCGCACGCGACGTCGGTGACGAAGTCGCCGGAGCCCTTCTTCTTGGCCTCGTGCACGATCCGCTCGGCGCGGTCGCGCAGGGTGTCCTCCAGCTTCGCGATCGAGCGCGGGGTGAACCCCTTCGACACGATGCGGCGGAGCTTGGTGTGCTGCGGCGCGTCCATGTTCAGCAGGACGAGCCGGTTGGCGTCGAGGCCCTCGGCGGTCATCTGGTCGTCGAACCGGATGATCGCGGTCTTCTCCCTCGACGAGTAAAGCTCGCTGTCGCGCGAGATCGCCTTGACGTCGGCGTGTCGCGTGACGACCCAGTAGCCGTCGTCGCCGAATCCGGCGGCGTTGTGCGGCTGCGGATTCCACCAGACGGGCGCCGTGCGGCGGAGTTCGGCGAACTCCTCCAAGGGCAGCCGGCTGGCGTAGATGTCCGGATCGGTGAAGTCGAAACCGGCGGGCAAAAGCGGGGCTGCCACGGCTTGGCCTCCTGCACGGGATCGGCGGTGATACCCAACTGCAACGCGTTCTACGAGCCCAGTAGAGCATACGGCGTTTACCAACGGAACCCGCTTGAGTGAAACCTGTTTACTTTACCGTTCCAGAACCACTTGACGCAGGTGAGCGCTTGCTCAGGACCATGTGATCGACTTCGGCCCTGTCGTGCGCTCGCTTGTCATTAACAGGAACGTGTTCTAGTTTTGCGAGGTAACCAGCTTTCGGAAGGGGACACTCGTGGGCGAACCGGTGATCGTGGCCGCGGCACGCACGCCGATCGGCAAGCGCGGCGGCTGGCTGTCCGGCCTGCACGCGGCCGAACTGCTGGGCGCGGCGGTGCGCGGGGTCGTCGACCGGGCCGGCATCGATCCGGCCCAGGTCGAGCAGGTGATCGGCGGCGCCGTCACGCAGGCGGGCGAGCAGAGCGGCAACCTGACCCGCACCGCGTGGCTGCACGCGGGCCTGCCGGAATCGACCGGGGCCACGACGATCGACGCGCAATGCGGTTCGGCGCAGCAGGCCGCGCACCTGGTCGCCGGCCTGATCGCGGCGGACGCGATCAGCGTGGGCGTCGCGTGCGGGGCCGAGGCGATGAGCCGCGTCCCGCTGGGCGCGAACCGCGGCGAGGGCGTCGGGTCGCCGAAACCGGACGCGTGGTCGATCGACATGCCGGACCAATTCGGTGCGGCGGAACGGATCGCGGTCCGCCGGGGCATCACGCGCGAGGACGTCGACGCCTTCGGGATGCGGTCGCAGGCCAACGCCGCCGCCGCGTGGTCGGCCGGGCACTTCTCCCGGGAGATCGTGCCGGTCACGACGGAAGCCGGGGTGGTGGACCGGGATCAGGGCCTTCGAGAGACCACAATGGACGGTCTGGCCCGGCTGAAGCCGGTGATGCCGGACGGAATCCACACGGCGGGGTCGTCCTCCCAGATCTCCGACGGCGCCGCCGCGGTGCTGATCATGGACGCGTCGCTGGCCCGCTCGCTGGGCCTGCGCCCGCGCGCGCGGATCCGGCGGCAGGCGCTGGTCGGCGCGGAGCCCTACTACCACCTGGACGGCCCGGTCCAGGCCACCGCGCGGGTCCTGGAAGCGGCCGGGATGAAAACCGGCGACATCGACCTGTTCGAGGTGAACGAGGCGTTCGCGTCGGTCGTGCTTTCGTGGCAGCGCACGCACAAACCGGACGAGTCGCGGGTGAACGTGAACGGCGGCGCGATCGCGCTGGGACACCCGGTGGGCAGCACCGGAGCCCGGCTGCTGACGACCGCGCTGCACGAACTGGAGCGCCGGGACGAGACCACGGCACTGGTGTCGATGTGCGCCGGCGGCGCGATGGCCACCGCCACGATCCTGGAACGGATCTGACCGGCCAGTCTCGCTAGGTTCCTTGCCGCGCCGGCACCGCGTCCAGCAGCAATTCCACCGTGGCAAGGAAACTCTCGCGGCCGAACCCGACGGGCTCGATGCGCCGGCTGTACCGGGCCAGCGCGGGAAAGTCCGCCGGGTCCGCGCCCAGCGTGATCACCCGGAAGCTCTCCAGCCGCCGCTGCCGTTCGGCCGGACCGCTGGCCTGACCGGCCGCGTGCGCCGAAATCAGGGACACCGACAGGGTGACCAGCCGGTGGTACCACTCGGGGATCAGGTCCTCGGGCACTCCCGCGTCGCTGAGCGCCTGCAAGGTCTCCTCGATCACCAACTGGCTGCCGGGCCCGCTGCCCGGGTAATGGCTGGCATCCTTCGCCAGCTGCGGCAGCGCGGCGTACGCGTCCCAGGAACGCATCGTCAGGTCGACGAGCCGCGCGCGCCAGCTCCCCTCCCGCCGGTAGTCGCTCATGGCCTGGACCAGTACGTGGTCGACGATCGCGAGCATCAGCTCGGTGCGGTTGCGGAAGTGGCGGTACAGGCTCGAGGAATCCGTGCCCAGCTCCGCGGCCAGCTTGCGCATGCTGAAGTCGTCGTCCTGGCCGGATCCCGAAAGCAGCTCCACAGCGGCATCGAGAATGGTTTGCCTGCTCCACCGCTGACGCATGGCGGCAGTCTAGTTCGCACTCTTCGGCCCGCTTCTGCACGCAGTGTTGCACGCGGTGCGTGCATCGGGTTCAATGGACTTATGGCCGAACCGCACGCTTCGAGGCCCTCGCCGGAACGCAGGGCGGCCCCGCCCGAACTGGCCGCCCTGCGAAACGGGCTGGACATCGACCCTCGCGTGCGGCATCGCCGCGACTCCGGCGAGGTCTACCGAGTGCGCTCCCCGCTGGGCCACGAGGCCACCCTCTTCAGCCGGTACAGCGACGTCCGCGCCGTGCACAGCGACCCCGCGCTCCGCCTGGACGCGCTCGGCCCGTCCCCCTGCCTGGCCGCGGAGGGGGTCGACGAGGAAGCGATGAAACACCGCCGCGCCGGACGCCTGCTGATGCTGGACCCGCCCGAACACACTCGCCTGCGCCGGCTGCTGACCGCGACCTTCACCGTCCGCCGGGCCCAAGCGCTGGCCCCGCGCATCCAGGCGATCATCGACGAGCACCTCGACGCACTGGCCGCCGCCGGACCGCCCGCGGACCTGGTTTCCTCTTTCGCACTCCCGATTCCTTCGCTGGTGATCTGCGAACTGCTCGGCGTCCCGTTCGCCGACCGGGCCGAGTTCGGCGCGCGCAGCAACCGGTTCCTCGACACGACCATGCCCCCGTCGGAACGCCTGCGCCTGGACGCCGAAGCCGACGCCTACATGCGGTTTCTGATTTCCCAGCACCGAGCCGCCCCCGGCGACGACCTGCTGAGCCAGCTGATCCGCTCGGACGAGCTGTCCGACGAGGAACTGGCCGGCCTGGCGGATCTGCTCCTGATCGCCGGCCACGAAACCACCTCGAACGTCATCTCGCTGGGCACCCTCGCGCTGCTGCGACACCCGGAGCAGCTTGCCCTGGTGCGCGACGATCCCGCTTCGGTGGAAAACGCGGTCGAAGAACTGCTGCGCTACACGTCGGTCCTGCACGCGGGTTTCGTCCGGATGGCCGTCGAGGACACCGAAATCGGCGGCCATCAGATACGACGGGGCGAGCAGGTGGTCGCCTCCCTGCACGCGGCCAACCGCGACCCGGAACTGCTGGGCAACGGAGACGACCTCGACGTCACCCGCGCCCGCTGCCCGCACGTCGCCTTCGGACACGGAATCCACCACTGCCTAGGTGCGACGCTCGCGCGCCTGGAACTCCGGCTGGCGCTTCCAGCGTTGCTGCGGCGCTTCCCCGGCCTGCGCCTAGCCGCTCCCGCCGAGTTCAAGGACCGCGCGTTGATCCACGGCCTGAACACCCTGCCGGTGACCTGGTGCTGACCGACTTCCCCGCCCACTGCCCGGTAGCGCAACGATTCGGCGACCTAGCCCCCGACGGCACCACCAGCACTCCCGCGCTGGCCCGCCTCTTCGAACACGCGCGAATCGCCCTGCGCTTCCCCCGCTTCGACCGCCTCACCGCCGACGGGAAGTTCGGCCCCTTCCAGATCCTGCTGGTCGCCCAGAGCGTCACCCGCCAGGCACCGTTCGGTTCTTTCGGCTCGACGGTGCATGTCGGCACCGGCATCCGCACCATCGGCCGGACGTCGTACACCTACGGACAAACCATGTTCGCCGACGGCCACCCAGTCGCCACCGCCGAGGCAACCATCGTGCTGGCAGGCAAATCCGGCCCCGTCGCCCTGCCGGACGAACTTCTCGCCGACCTGGATCCCCTGCGCCTGCCCGATGTGGCGGCCACCGCGAAACCTCGCCCGAACCGCCGAGAACGCCAGTACTACCCGGCCTCGGCGACGGTGCACGCCCGGATCGGAGACGTCGACCTGAACCGGCACGTCAACTACATCGCCCAGCTCGGCTGGTACGACGAGGCCGTCGCGTCCTACGCAAGCACCCTGCTGGGCGGCGATCCCGCTGGGCTCCCTGCCTATCTGCCGTGGAGCTACCGCGTGACCTATCTCGGCGAGGTGCGCTATCCCGGGTCGTACGACGTCGGGATCGCCGTGAGGGGGCACGACGAGCAGACCGTGCACTACGAACTGGGCCTGTTCGACGCGGCTCGCTGCCTGGGCACCGCGACCGCGTCCGCGCCGCGCGGGGATCTTTCCGCCATCGCGCTGACGAGCTAGCCCGGGGAGCCTTCCGCCGTCGCCCGGCAAGCTAACCCGGGCAGCCTTCCGCCGTCGCCCGGCAAGCTAACCCGGAGAGCCTCCCGCCGTCACCCGGCAAGCTAACCCGGAGAGCCTCCCGCCGTCACCCGGCAAGCTAACCCGGGGAGCCTTCCGCCGTCGCCCTGGCGAGCCAATCCCGGTGCGGCTGCTGGACTTCGCCGAGATTCCGCTGCCACACAATCCCGGCCCAGCACTTCGGGCGGAACCGTCAAGGCACGTCACGGGTCCAGAAGCAGAACGGATGCCCCACCGGATCCAGCAGCACCCGGACATCCCGCTGCGGCTGGAACTCCGCCACCCGGGCCCCGGCAGCGACCGCCTTCGCGACCGCGTCCTCCAGCGCCGCCCTCCCCTCGACCTCGAAGTCCAGATGGAGCTGCATCTGCTGCTCCCCGGACCCCGCAGGCCAGACCGGCGGCACATACCGCGGCTCCAGCTGGAACGACAGCCCCGCCCCGCCCTCCACCGGACGCAACGTGACCCACTCCGGCTCGTCAGCACCGACCGGCCACCCGAGCAGCTCCCGGTAAAACCCGGCGAGCACCCGCGGCTCCGGCGCGTCGAGCACCGTGGACGTGAGTTTCATCAGCCCAGGCTAGGCCTTCGACCGGCTCGTCTCACCCGACCAGCGCACCCCGGCCGAATCACCAGCGCGCTCCAGCTCGACCGACCAGCCTCACCGCACCGGCTCAACCCGCGCGAAAACCACCAGCCCGCCCCATCCCGAGCGACCTCACCAGCTCGGCCCGTCTCGAAACCACCTGCCCATCCCATCCCGACCGACCTCACCAGCTCGGCCCGTCTCGAAACCGCCAGCCCACTCCCTCTCAACCGGTCAGCCTCACCAGCTCAACCCGGCTCGAAACCGCCAGCCCATCCCATCCCGACCGACCTCACCAGCTCGGCCCGTCTCGAAACCGCCAGCCCACTCCCTCTCGACCGACCAGCCTCACCGCACCAGCCCGGCCTGTCCGCCCACCACCTCGACCGCCCAACCTCGCCGAACCGCCACATCCCGCCGCCTCACCCGGGCTCATTCACCCAACTCTCGTCCACACTCACCTCCTCCCACCGCGACCGCCCAACCCCGCTAAACCGCCAGATCCCGCCGCCTCGCCCAGCCGCGCTCACCCAACCCGTCCGGATCCCGTCTCATCCCTCCCTCATCCCAGCTCCGTCCGCACCGCAGGACCGTTGTCCGGCCGGGCGAACCGCACCCAGCTCCCCGGGTGCCACGATTCGATCCACAGCGTGTTGTCCTCCACCCATGTCAGCACTGCCTCCCGCACGTCCAGCCGGAACAGGTGGCTTTCCTGTCCCTCCTGGATCCGCGAGACCTCCGCCGGGTCGGTGATTTCCACTGCCCGCCCGGCGATCTTCGCGTCGCCGCCTTCCTCGATGCCGGGGTAGGCGTGCAGGGCGAAGCGGTCGTCGCGCTGAAGGTCGCGAGCCTTCATCGCGTCGAGCATCGATTCGATGTACGCCTCCCCGTCGCGGAAGTCGATTTCCGAACCGCTCACTCGCGGCGATCCGTCGCGCCGGAGCGTGGCCAGCACGTGCGACTCCGCGGCGGCGAAGCGGGCCCGTACGCGCGAGGCCAGGGACGGAGCGGCGGCGGTGAACTCATCCCAACTCGTCATTCCCGGAGTCTCGCACCCGCCACCGACAAAAACCGGTGTCCCGGAATCCATCGGGTGACCGGGGTTGTGCTTGACTTCGGGGCATGATCGCGGAAGATGCGGAGACTGCCGAGCATCGCTGTCCGGTCGAAGGCGGCGAACTGGCCGTCCGCACGACCGGCGAGGGATCGCTGCTGCTGCTCGTCCCCGGCGGGACCGGTGCGGCAGACTCGTTCCGGGCGCTGGTCAAGCTTTTGCGCACGGACTTCACCGTGATCACCTACGACCGCCGCGGACACTTCTCCAGCACGGACACCACCACCGGCCCCGTCCCGGTATCACTGCAGGCGGACGACGCACTGGCCGTCCTCGACCACGTCGGCGGCGACGGGCCGGTTTCGATGTTCGGCACCAGCGCCGGCGCGCTGATCGGCCTGGATCTCGTCGCCCGGCACCCGGACCGGGTCGCCACGTTCGTCGCGCACGAACCCCCCGCGATCCAGCTGATGCCGGACGCCGCCGGAATCCTCGAAGCCGCCGCGGGACAGGTCCGGTTGGCCCGTTCGGGTGACCTGATGGGCGCGGTGACCCGCTTCGCGGACGGCATCGCCGGCGCCGCCCTGCCCGACCTGCCGCACCTGCGCCTGCCGCACGAAAGCGACTGGCTCCGGCTGTTCGACCGCGAACTGACCGAGTTCTTCGACTACCTGCCAGACCTGCGCGCCCTGCGCCGCACGAACACCGACATCGTGCCGACCGCCGGTGAAGCGAGCCGTGGCTGGTACCACTACCAACCGGCCAAAATCCTCGCACTGGAGCTAGGGCTGCCGTTCGTCGAAACACCCGGCGCACACCTGGCCCCGCAACGCAATCCGGCCAAATTCGCCGCCGCCCTGCGCGACTTACTCACCGGCGACTGAAGCCCCCGCGACCCGGCTGATTCGCAGCACCGCGAGCCCCCGCCCGCACGCTCCGGAGCACGCTGCACCACCCGCCCTCGCCCGAAAGCCGTGAAGGACTCCTTGAGGGAACCAGATTCCCTCAAGGAGTCCTTCACGACCAGCCAACGTCCGTCAGGGGAACCCTCACGGACGCTGATTCCCTCAGGGTTCCCTTCACGGCCAGCTGCCGGACCATGAAGGTCCGTGAGGGACTCCTTCACAGCCCACGGCCACCGCCGATGCACCCAATGTGGCGTTCGGTGCATCCCACGCAACCAACGCCACATTGGGTGCATCCCACGCAACCAACGCCACATTGGGTGCGTCACATGCACCCAATGCCACATTGGGGCGCTAGCCCGCCCCCACCAAACCCGCCACCGACGCACCCGACTCAGCCAGGCACCCACACCACCCCCGCACCCCGATACGAAGCCAAAATGCGGTCTGAGGGTGCTTGTCAAGGCATCTTTCCCGCCTTGACAAGCACCCTCAGACCGTCATCACAATCAGGCTTCGGGGTGCCCGCACGACACCCCGGATGCAATGTCGCCGCCAGGCGACGAGCCCGTCACGAACCAGAACCCCGCCGCCCCCGCCGAGGAAACTCCCGCACCAACCCAGGCAAAACCCCCACCACCAACCCCCACAAAAACCGCCCCGGAGTCAGCTCCCCGCCCACAACCCCCAACCCCACCGGCACCCCGACCCCAAAAATCACCGCAACGAAATCCCACCGCTTCCAACTCCCAGAAGCAACCCGAGCCACCACCCCCACCACCGTAAACACGGCAACACACCCACAAACCAACCACCGCGTCCCCGCAGCAACATGCCCGTGCGCAACCGCCTCAACCACATCCCCCAGCCCAGCCGCCAACGCCGCCAGCAACCCCGCCACCAAACAATGCACCGGCAGCAAAACCCGAGGCCCCCATGCCTCCTGCGACAAATACGGAATCCCCCCAAACCCCTGAAACAAAGCCGCCCCCCACAAAGCCGCGAGCAACGCCAAAACCCCGAGAACAGTCCAGAACAACGGCCCCTGCCACTCGGCAACCTCCGTCATCGCCTCGGTAACAGTAAGAACGCCCTCGCCCAGCACGATGATCGTGAAAAGCCCCAGCCGCTCACCGAAATGCGCGATATCCAAATGCGCGAACGCCAGCCCCGGCATCGGCCGCCGAGATTGGGCAGCCCGTTCAGCGATCCGCTCCGCGGTCTTCTCCCCGGACATGGTCAGCCCGGCCACCAGGTCGATCGCCAGTCCGAGCGCCCACAGCGCGTACTTCCAAGGCGCGTCGACCCAAAACGAAACAAACCACGGCACCACGCCCATTCCGGCGTGCACGATGGGCCATTCGACAATGACCCGCGTGGCTTCTTTGCTCTCCCAGACCCGGCTCGCGAGCCCGCGCACCGCGACGTAAGCGATCGCGAAAGCCTGCGCGTGCTCATGAATGTCGTGCACCGCGCCGGCCATGAACACGAGCCCGGCCATCGCGAGCAGCACCGGCATCGTGCGCGCCGCGGTACCGGTGACGTTTCCGTACACGGTGAAGCACATCCACGCGGTCCAGAACGCGAGGAAGCACACGACGTACAGGCCGGCGTCGCCCCAGGAGGTGGTCCCGCGCACGAGGTGCGAGAGCTGGGCGACGCCGGCGACTGCTACCAGATCGAAAAAGAGTTCGAGCCAGGACGCGTGGCGTTCCTCGGTTTTCATGATCACGGCGGACAGTATGCCGCGATCAGGAAACGACCGCCCTAAACCGCGCGCGTCCCGTCCTGCCACACTTCCCGAACGTTCCCCGCCAAAGCCGGGAAATCGTACACATCGCCCGAAACGACCACCAGATCCGCGCGATACCCGGGAGCCAGGCGGCCCAGTTCGGCGTCCTTGCCCAGCAGCCGGGCGGCCGACGAAGTGGCGGCGACCAGCACGTCCGCGGGGCTCATCCCGGCCTGGTGCATCAGCTCCAGTTCTTCGAGGTTCGTCCCGTGCGGGCCGACGCCGCTGTCGGTGCCCATCGCGATCCGGACTCCGGCCGCGACGGCCCGGCGCACCGAATCGTGGTGGACCTCCGCGACCTCCTTCGCCTTCTGCACTACCGCGTCCGGCAGCGCGGCGCCAGCGGCGGCGGCGCGGATGACGTTCACCGGCGCCACCAGCGTCGGGACGAGCCAGGTGCCGCGCGCGAGCATCAGTTCGATCGCCTCGTCGTCGAGGTAGATGCCGTGTTCGATCGACCGGATCCCGGCGCGGACCGCGTTCTTGATCCCCTCCGCGCCCTGTGCGTGGGCCATCACCGCGCGCCCCTGCATGGTCGCTTCGGCGACCAGGACGTCCAGTTCCTCAAGCGTGAACTGCGAATGCCGGGGATCGTCCCGAGGCGACAGCACGCCCCCGGTGGTGCAGACCTTCAGCACGTCCGCCCCGGCCCGCAGCAGGGTGCGCGCGACCCGGCGCATTTCGTCGGGCCCGTCGGCCAGCGCGCTCGGCCGGCCGGGGTGCGGCAGCGACAGCGGGACGCAATGCCCGGACGGCATCCAGCCGTCGCCGTGCCCGCCGGTCGGGCTGATCAGGCCGATGGCGATTTCCAAGCGGGGGCCGGGAATCAGCCCGTCCGCGACCGCCTGTTTGATGCCGAGGTCGGCCCCGGCGGCGTCGCGCACGGTGGTGATGCCGAGTTTCAGCGTGGTCCACAGGTTCCGGGCCGCCTCGTAGAACTGGTACGAGAACGGCTTCTGCACCCGCTGCAGCAGCCCGAGGTCGGACACCGTGACGTGCACGTGGCAGTCGAACATCCCGGGCAGCAGCGTCGCGCCGGTGCAGTCCACCACGCGGTCGCCGTCGAGGCCGGCGCCGACCTCGACGATCCGCCCGTCCTCGACCACGACGTCCGCCGGCGCGGGCGCGCTGCCCGTCCCGTCGAACACCGAGCCGCCGGTGAAAAGAGTGCGCGTCATACCGATTCTCCTGTCTGCACAACGTCTCCGGACCGGGTCACGGCCCGTTCGATGACCGCCGCGACCGCGAGCACGACCACGTTGACCGCGAGGCCGACCAGCCCGACGTTGACCGTCCCGACGAGTTTGGTGTCCACGAAGGTCAGCCAGATGACCACGACCTCGCCCGCCAGCAGCCCGGCGAACACCGGGGCCTTGCCGACCGGGACCTTCTTCAGGAAGCCGAGCAGGTTGGCCGGGGCCAGCTGCACCGACCCGGAATAGGTGAGCAGCAGCAGGTTCGCCAGCAGGTCCGGCCGGAAGATGCCGAGCACCAGAGCGAGCGCGCTGGCCAGCACGACCGTCCCGTGGTTGATCCAGAACTGCTTGCGTTCGCTGCGCACCCGGGTGATATTCCTGGCCACCAGCGAGGAAATGCCGATCAGGATCCCCGCCGCGGGCACCATCGCGGTGGCCGTCGCGGCGACGACCACGAGACCGGTGACCCAGCCCGGCAGCGCGTCCTTGCTCAGCGTCAGCAGCACGCCGTTCGGGTCGCTTCCCTTGGGCACCACCAGGATCGCCGCGAAACCGATGATCATCGGCAGCAGCAGGCACAGCTCGTACACCGGCATCCAGGTGTAATTGCGGCGCAGCACCTTCGGATCGCGCGCGGACATCAGCGCGGGCCACGTGTGCGGCAGCGTCATCAGCCCGACGCCGATCGCGCTCACCAGCATGCTCGTGATGAACCACGTGTGATCGTTGGCCCCGGCGTGCACGAACAGCTTCTCCGGATGCAACTGGTCGATCTTGTGGAACACCCCGGACACGCCGCCGGCGAAGTGCGCGGGCACCGCGATGATCAGCACCACCAGGACGACGAGCATGATCGCGTCCTTGAAGTACGACGTCGCCGCGACCCCGCGCAGCCCGGCCCACAGCACGAACGCGACCACGAGCACGCTGCCGGCGATCATGCTGAGCGTGCCGGACGCGTGGTCGCCGGTGACGAGCCGGACGATCAGCCCGAGCCCGGTGATCTGCAACTGCAGGTACGGCAGCACGAACACGACGCCGAGGATCGCCGACACGGTGCCGAGCGCGCGGCTGGAATACCGGTCCTCGAGGAAGTCGCCCTGGGTCAGGTAGCCGCGGTCCTTCCCCATCTGCCAGATCCGCTTGGCCAGGAAGAACAGGACCACATACGCGATCGGCACGTACGGCAACGCGTACATCGCGGCGACACCGCCGGAGAACGCCAGCCCGGCCATGCCGAGAAAGGTGAAGGTGGTGAAGACTTCGCCGGCCTGCAGGAACCACATGGTGAGCGCGCCGAACTTCCGGCCGCCGACGGTCCATTCCGCCAGATCCGCGGCGGGACGGCGGCGGCCGACGAAACCGAGCACGCCGATGAGCACGATGCCGACGAGGGTGAAGGCGAGGATCATCGCTAATCCTCCTGTCCGCTGCGGGCCATGAGCCGTTCGGACAGGAGGAGCGCCGGGGTGAACATGAGGCACCAGAACGCGCCCCAGACCATCATCTTCGGCAGGCCCAGCCACAGGCCTGGGGAGTTGACGAAGGGGAGGAAGGGCATCAGGACGAGTGCCGCGACGGGGACTGCGGGCGGGAGATAGTAGCTGCGCATGGGATCACGCTGCCAGAGTTTGATGGCGTCGGCTTCGCCGCCGCGGCGGGATCGCCTTTGAGTCGGCGTGTGGAGGGGCAGCGCGAGCGGCCTGGCGGCCGGGCGCGCTGCCCCTCCACACGCCGACGCGATCCCGCGGTGTGGTCGCCAAGGGGCTGGTGGCGGTGTGCAAGGTCAAAGGGGCCTCCTCGCTGGGATGGTCGACTTATGCTGGTTCGAAGATGATGAGAGTGTCGAACGGGGGTGGTGGCGAAAAAGTGGGAATCCGCCAAGACGGGCTGCCCGGGGCGAGGAATCCGCCATGTTGAGCGAGGGCGATCTCAAGCTTCTCGACGCGTTGCAGACCGATCCGCGGGCGTCGTGGGCGGCGGTCGGCACCGCGCTGGGGATTGGGGCGGTGACTGCGGCGCGGCGTTGGGAGAGTTTGGCCGCGAGGGGGCAGGCGTGGCTTACGGCCTACCCCGGGGGCGAGTTGCTGGCGAAGATGGCGCTGGCGTTCGTGGAGGTCGACTGTGCGCCTGGCGAGGCACTGCGGCTCGCCCGGGAGCTCGCGCGCGATCCGCATGTGCCGACGGTCGACTATCTCGCCGGGCATTGCGACCTGCATCTGCACGTCATCGCTCCGACCTTGCGGGAGCTTTCAGACTATGTGCAGCAACGGCTTTCGCCGCGGCCGGGCGTCGTCCGGATCCGGACCAGCCTGTCGCCGCGGATGTTCACCGAGGGCAGCCGCTGGCGGATCCGGGCGATTTCGCCGGTCGAACGCGAGGCGCTCGCCGGGCGTCCGGCGCGTTCGGCCGCTCCGGTGCGGTTCAGCGACCTGGACCGCGCGCTGATCGTGGCGCTCGGCGAGGACGTCCGTGCCTCCGCCGCTTCGCTGGCGTTGCGGCTGGGGGCCGGCGCGACGACGGTCCGCCGGAGGATGGAAATCCTGCTGGCGCACGGGGCGATCCGGCTGCGCTGCGAGATCGCGCGGCCGCTGTCGCCCGCTCCGGTCACCGCGATGCTGTGGCTCCGGGTGCCGCCGGACAAGCTCGAAACGACCGCGCGCTCGATTTCGATGCTGCCGGAAATCCGGATGTGCGCGGCGCTGACCAGCAAAGCGAACCTGCTCGCGGTGGCGTGGCTCGGCAGCCACCACGACGCGGACGCACTGGAGGCGCGCCTCGCCGCGAAACTGCCGTGGCTGGAGATCGCGAACCGGGCGGTCTCCTTGCGGACCGTCAAGCTGATGGGCCATCTGGTCGAGGGGGACGGCCGTTCGGTGGGTGTTGTCCCGATGAATTTTTGGTCTCCGGTGCGTCCGCTGGACGGGATTTCCCCGGCCTGAGCTGCACGCATCGGCCTAGCACGCCCCCAAGGTGGGGACAACCCCAGCATCCGCGTTCGGGCCTGCCGGTTTCCCGCCGGGGCCGAGCGCCGCAATACTCCCCCCGTGACCACCGACAAGCTCGTCCTCCCCTCGCCCCCACGGCCGGGAAGCGACTTCGCCCGGCTCTGCCGCCGGATCACCGACGCCGGTCTGCTCGACCGCCGCCCCGGCTACTACACCGCTCGAATCGCGCTCGTGACCGTGCTGTTCGCGGGGGGCTGGGTGGCGTTCGCGCTGCTCGGCGACTCGTGGTGGCAGCTCGCGGTGGCCGCGTTCCAGGCGTTCATGTTCGGGCAGATCGCCCTGCTTTCGCACGATCTGGCGCACCGGCAGGTGTTCCGCACGCGCCGCCCCGCCGAAATCGCCGGACGGCTGGCCGGGAACCTCGGCATCGGCATGAGCTACGGGTGGTGGATGGACAAGCACACCCGCCACCACGCCAACCCGAACCACGAGGAACTGGACCCGGACGTCGACCCGGACGTCCTCGTCTGGTCCCAGCGCCAGGCCCGCGAAGCGCGCGGCGTGCCCCGGTTCATCGGCCGCCACCAGGCGCTGCTGTTCTTCCCGCTGCTCACCCTCGAAGGCCTCAACCTGCACTGGTCCGGCATCCGCGCCGTCGCCCGCCCCGGCCTGCGCCGCCGAGGTCTCGAAGCGGCGTTGCTGTTCACCCACATCGCGGTCTACCTCGCGGCGCTGTTCATCGTCCTCCCGCCGGGCCTCGCGCTGCTGTTCTTCGCGGTACACCAGGGACTGTGGGGCGTTTACATGGGTTCGATCTTCGCGCCGAACCACAAGGGCATGCCGACGCTGACCGGGCGCCCGGAACTGGACTTCCTGCGCAAGCAGGTGCTCACCTCGCGCAACGTCGCGGGCGGGCCGGTGATCGACGTGCTGCTCGGCGGGCTGAACCACCAGATCGAGCACCACCTGTTCCCGAGCATGCCGTCGGTGCATTTGCGGCGGGCGCAGCCGATGGTGGAGGCGTACTGCGCGGAGATCGGCATTTCGTACCTGCGCACCGGACTGGTTTCGTCGTACCGGCAGACGCTGCGGCATCTCCACGAAGCCGGGGCTCCTCTCCGGAAAGCTTCGTAGCTTTCAAGAGGCAAACCTGGTTGTGAGAATGCCGGAGGCGTTCTCGAAACGATCGTTTGCGCCGCCGCACCGGGTCCCGCTCCACAAGCCTGACCAGACTCGTGGAGCGGCCCGGACGAATCAGTGCAGCGGCAGGCTCGCGAGGGTGAACACCGGGCTGGTCAGCGGCTTCTGGTAGAGGTAGGTGTCCATCTGGGAGTTGGTCACCAGCAACCGGTTCCCGAGCACGGCGACGCCGGTGGTGGTGTCCGCCCCCGGGTAGGTGCGTTCGGAGACGACGGTGGCGCTGGCACCGTCGCCAGAGAGGCGCGCGGTGACGATCGTGTTGTCTTCCGAGCGGGCGATGTAGAGGGTGTTTCCGCGCCGGGCGATGCCGTCCGCGCCGTGCAGGGGCGGCGCGTCGATCTTGCGGATGCCGCCGGTCGCGAGGTCGAGCCGGTAGAGCGCGCCGCTGTACCAGTAGCCGATGATCAGCGACCCGCCGTCGGGGCCGGCGACGATGCCGTTGCCGTTGGACTGGTCGGCCACGTAGTCCGGCAGCCGATAGGCGGCCTGGAGGGTCCGGTGAGCGCCGGTGGCGGGAGCGTGCACCTCGGCCGCCGGGATCCGGTACACCACGGCGCGGAAGGAGTCGGTGACGTAGACGTCTCCGTTCGGAGCGACCGCCGCGTCGTTGACGAGGGTCTGTTCACCGGCATTCGGCACGCGGTAGGCGGAAACGAGCTTCCCGGCCTTGGTGTAGACGAAGAAGTTCCCGTCGAACGCGCCGGCCACCAGCAGGCGGTTGCCGGTGGTCTTGATACCGGTCGCCTTGCCGCGACCGTCCTGACCGCCCGGAAGGAACGGCTCAAGCGTCCTCGCTCCGATTTTGCCGCGATAGATCGTGCCGGTGCTGATGTTGCCGGTGTAGATGTACTCGTGGTCGACCGCGACGCTTTCGGGGTAGGCGCACTTGTCGTCGATCGTGATCGTGCGGGCCTGGGTGGTCGCGGCGCCTGCCGTGGCGGCGGCCGGGGTGCTGTCGGGGCGAGACGGGCACTGGCCGGCCGCCGTCGTGCGGGCGGCGCTGGCCGGGAGTGCGAGGGTGGCCAGCGCGGCTGCGGTCACGGTGAGGGTGACCAGTGCGCGCAGCCGGGTCGCGCGAGCGGACATTTGTGATGGACCTTTCGTGGTGGGTTCGTCGGAGATATGCGGCCTGGGACAGCCCAGCGCGGCGGCGACCGGTCTGTCTAGCGATGCTCGCGAAGCAGCCTGGTGTCGGTCAGCGTGATGCGGACGTCGTCGATGAAAGCGGCGGTGTCGTCTAGCCCGAACGCCGTGTGCTGCAAGACAAAACCGTGCAGCAATGCCATCACCACCCGTGCCCCCCGATCGGGATCCAGCTCGGCCGGCACGCTGCCCGCCCGCTGGCCGTTGCGGAGCGCGTCCGCGATGCGGTGGCGCAAGCCCTCGAAGCCCGCTTGGGCCTGCTGTCGCAACCCTTGATGTCGCAGCAGTTCGCCCCACGCCTGCACGGCACAGCGCAGCAGTTCGTCGACGGGGACGCGCTGGCCCGCCGCGTCGACGGCGGCGTCACCGCTCACCGGCTCGATCGCCGCCTGAACCAGATCCGCGACCGTGACCTCGCCGTCCGCGTCGACGAGACGCTCGACCGGATCGAACATCATCCGGAAGGCGTCGCCCGCTATCTCGACGATGATCTCTTCCTTGCTGGCGAAATAGCGATACGGGGCGCCGACGGACACGTTCGCTTCGGCGGCGATGTCGGGCATCGAGGTCTGGTGGAAGCCCTCCCGCGAGAAGCAGCGACGAGCCGCGGCCACGATCTGCGACCGGTTCGCGGCCCGGCGTTCAGCGGTGATGCGCGGCATCGGCTTCGCTCCTTCCGTGAATGAACGATCATTCGCCTTGACTCTAGCAGAGCCCTCGGGCACCCTCAAAATGAAAGCTTGTTCACGGAAGATGCCGGTCGAGAAGAAGGAGCCCCGCCATGACCGATCCACAGCTCAAGATGGGCGTCTATCGCTACGAGCACACCGAACCGCTGTTCGACGGGCGGGTGCCGATCGACGGCGTCGACCCCGAACTGGTCACCTCGCCGCTGATCTCGGACGTGTTCGAGCGCATGGCCAAGGGCGAACTGGACATCGCCGAGTACGGGCTGACCTACTTCCTGCGCTCGTTCGACCTCGCCGGCTCGCCGTTCCTGGCCCTGCCGATCTTCCCGAACCGCAACTTCCGCCACTCGGCGCTGTTCGTGAACGTCGACAGCGGGATCGAGCGGCCGGAGGACCTCGCGGGCAAGACGGTCGGCGAGTTCGCGCTCTACGGCTCCGACCCGGGCGTCTGGATGAAGGGCATCCTCGCCGACGAATACGGGGTGACGCCCGAGCAGATGGACTGGGTGATCGGCGGCACCGACCACCCGATCCCGGCGTTCGGCTGGATCCCCCAGCCCGTCCCGGACGGCGTGCGCGTCCGCCACACCCGGGGAGACCAGACCCTGAGCCGCCTGCTCGAAACGGGCGAGATCGACGCCCTGCTGTCGGTCGACGTGCCGCGCAGCGTGCTCGACGGTTCGACGACCAAGATCCGGCGGTTGTTCGTCGACTACGAAACGGTCGAACGGGACTACTACCGCCGCACCGGCATCTTCCCGATGATGCACGTCGTCGCGATCCGCCGCGAACTGGCCGGGGAACCCGGTCTCGCCGAGTCGGTCTACCAGGCCTTTTCCCAGGCCAAGAACATCGTGCAAGACCACTACCGGGCCACCGCCGCCAAACAGCACATGTCCGTCATCACGCCGTGGTTCAGCGAGCTGTTCGCGGAGAACCGCGCGCTGCTGGGCGAGGACTGGTGGCCCTACGGCCTCGACGCCAACCGCAAGGCCGTCGACACGTTCCTGCGCTACCACTACGAACAGGGACTGTCCCGGCGGCTGCTCACCTCCGAGGACATCTTCGCCCCCGCCTTCCTTGGCGGTGCCGCGTGAACGGGCTGCGGATAGGCACGATGCCCTACGACACCACACAAGCGCTGCTCGACGGCAGCGTCGTCTTCGACGGGATCCCGGCGACGATCACCACCGCGGGCATCGCCTCCGACATCTTCCGCCGGATGGTCCGCGGCCGGGAGTTCGACGCCGCGGAACTCGGCCTGACGGTGTATCTCCGAACGTTCGACGCCGGCGAATCGCCGTTCGTCGCGATACCCGCGTTTCCCGCGCGCATCTTCCGGCACTCCTGCGTCTTCGTGAACACCGCGAGCGGGATCACCCGGCCCGAGGACCTCGCCGGCAAGACCGTCGGAGAATTCGGGATGTTCGGGCAGGACTCGGGAATCTGGATCAAGGGCATCCTGTCCGACGAGCACGGCGTCACGCCGGACCAGTGCCGGTGGGTGATCGGCGGCCTGGACAGCCCGATGCCGCCGTTCGGCTTCGTTCCCCACCCGCACCCCGCCGAGGTCCGCGTCCAGCAAGCGCCCGCCGGACGTTCGCTGAGCGAGATGCTCGTGGCCGGCGAAATCGACGCGCTCATCTCGTCCAACGTTCCGCAATGCGCACTGGACGGATCTCCCCGGGTCGCCCGCTTGTTCCCCGATTACGAGACCGTCGAACGCGATTACTACCGCCGCACCGGCATTTTCCCGATCATGCACACCGTCGTGCTCCCCAGGTCGCTGGCCGCCGAGCGGCCCGGGCTCGCGAGGACCGTCTACAACGGATATCTGGCCGCCAAGAACGCGGGCATGAACCGGTACCGCAGTGCTCGCAAGGCCTACCAGGTTCGCACCATGCTGCCCTGGGCGAACGCGTTGTTCGAGCGCGACGCCGAACTGCTGCCCGCCGACTGGTGGCCCTACGGAGTGGCGGCGAACCGCACGACGATCGACACCTTCCTGAGGTACCACTTCGAGCAGGGACTGTCGGCTCGTCGCATGACCTGCGACGAACTGTTCACTCCCGAACTCCTCGACACCTGAAAGGCGGCCTCGCGCATGCCGCGGCCGGTGCGGGCCGAGGCGAAACGCATGGCTTTCCCGGGTCCGGTCGTCACAGCTCGACGCTCTGGCCGGGACCGAGAATGGTCTCGGTGACGCCGGTGAGATTGCGCAGGAAGGTCCGGGTCGACTGCTGGCCCAGCTCGCTGAGCATGAGCTCGTGGATCTGGATCACCTGCCGCGGCTTGACCGCACGCACGTACTCGACCGCGTCACCGAGCTTGGTCCACGGCCCGCTGGTGGGCAGCAGCAGCGTGTCGACCGGCACTTCGGGCACATAGTAAGCGTCACCGGGATGGAACACCTTGCCGTCGACCACGTAGCCGACGTTGTCGACGCCGGGGATGTCCGGGTGGATCGCGGCGTGGGTTTCGCCGTGGACCTCGATCGCGAAGCCGCCGACCGTGAAGACGTCCCCGAGCGCCGCCGAACGCACCCGCCCGCCGTGCTCGCCGAGCTTGTCCAGGACCGCAGGCGGGCCGAAGACGCGAAGCCCGGGCTGAGCGGTCAGCGCCGCGGAGACGAGGGTGTCGTCGAAGTGGTCGAAGTGCTCGTGGGTGATGAGCACGGCCGTTGCTCCGTCGACGGCGTCCTTCGCGTCCGGGGTGAAGGTGCCGGGATCCAGCACGATTTTGGCGCCGCCCTTCTCCAGAGTGACACAGGCGTGCGCGAACTTGGTGAGCTTCATGTGCTTCCTTGCCTTGGGATCCAGTGCTTCCGCACGCAAGACTATACAGCCTTGCTGTATTAACTCGCGCACCCGAGTCCGAGTCGACGACAGAAAACGCTTTATTGGACAGGGTAAGCACAGGAAGGCTGTACAGTTGTCCTCGTGATCGACCAGAGACTCCTCGCCGAGCAGCTGCGAACCTCCATCGGCGGATTCGTCCGCGCCACACGCTCGGGCGCCGACGCGCTCGCCCCTCCCCTGGCCTCGACGATGGGCCTGCTCGACCGCGACGGAGACTCGACAATCGCGTCACTGGCGCATCGGCGCGGCGTCCGCCACCAGAGCCAGAGCCGGACCGTCAAGGAACTCGAGGAGCTGGGGTACGTGACCCGGCGCGCCGATCCGCTGGACGGCCGCGGCTTCATGCTGGCCCTGACCAAGCAAGGACGCGCCGCGCTCGACCACGACCGCGGGATGAGACGCGACTGGGTCGCACAGGCGATAGCCGCCCTCCTGACACCGAAAGAACAGGAGCGGCTCAGCGCACTGCCGCGCCTGCTGGACCGCCTGGCCTCCTACGACGGCTGACCGGCCGAAATCCGCGGCGGCGACACGTGCGGGCCGCTTCGCCGAACGGCGGTGTGCCCACGGCCGGAACGACGGATGGCTCAGGCGTGCGGACTCGAAGGCGTCGCCCGGAGATTCGGCCGCGGCGCCTCGGCGAGGGAGCCGAGTCGTCGGCGCACGGAGGAGCGCGGACTTCCGGCGCAGGCCATCGGATGCCGCCGAGGCGTCAGGTCGCGGTGGCGCCGCCGGAGGCATCCGGCGGCGGGATCAGGCGGACGGTCCGTTCCAGCAGCCAGGCGCGGAACCGGTCGGGCGACCAGCCGGCGAGGGTGACGAGCAGGTCGTACTGGGTCGGGTGCGAGGCCGCCCAGAATTCGTCGGCGATCGCCGCCGGATCGACTCCCGGGTCGACCAGGCCACGGGCCACCAGTTCGGTCACGAACGCGCGGCCGGCTTCGCGCATGTCGTCCATCCGGCGGCGGTAGGCCGCGGCCAGCTCGGGGTCGGCCCGGCGGGCTTCGCTCCATGCCGCGGTGAGGGCGTTGATCCGCTCGTTGCTCAAGGCGACGTAGGAGACGAGTGCGGCGAGGATCTCGCCGAGATCATCGCCTGCCCACGCCGGTGCGATGTCGCCGCGCCGGGTCAGGCCGAGCGGTTCCCCGTCGTTGACGGCATCTTCGAACGCGGCCAGCAGCAGTGCGGGCTTGCCGCCGACCGCGGTGACCCGCTCCAGCGACACCTTCGCGTCGCGGGCCACCATCCGCAAAGTGGTGGCGGCGTATCCGTGCTCGGCGAACAACCGTCCCGCGACTTGAACGACCCGCTGCCGGGTTTCGGCACTCCGGGCGGCGCGAATCGGTGAGTCATAGCTGCGGGGCATACCGGCTCCTGGGTCGACTTCGCCGGTGTCGGGACCGGCTGGCCGAAACGAGGGTACCAAATTGACCAGACCATGTTATGGTCATTTTGTCGCCGGCCGATGCGCAGCGGTCGTGAACGCCGCGCCTTCCCGGCCTTCCCGGACCCCACACGAACGGATCATCATGTCTTCAGTCGTCCTCGCCGCTCCCGGTCTTCCCGGAGAGCTCGCCCCCATCCTGGAACTGGCCCGCCACTTGACCACGCACGGCCACGAGGCGGTCGTGGTCACGACCGGAATGTTCGAGAAGGCGGTGACCGCGACCGGAGCCCGGTTCGTGTCCGTCGGCGGAGCGTCCGATCTGACCGAGGACCAGCTGCACGCCCTGCTGGCCGAGGGCGCCGCCCTTCCGCCGGGCCCGGAACTGCTCAACTTCCAGTGGAGCCGGTTGTTCGCCGACCCCATCGCCGACCAGCACGCCGCCCTGCAGCAGCTGCTCGACGAGGATCCCGGGCGCGTCCTGATCGCCAACTCGGTGTTCCTCGGCGCCTGGCCGGTCGCACTGGGCGCGCCGGGCAGGCGCCCCGCGCGCTGGATCGCCGTGGGAGCCAATCCGCTGTCGGTCTCCAGCATCGACACCACCGCGTTCGGACCGGTGCCGGCCGGACCCGGACAGGACCCGCACGCGGGCAACATCGCGGCCAACGACGGTCTCGCCGCGGCGACCGAACCGACTCGCCTGCACATCGAAACCATTCTGCGTTCGCTCGGCGCCGACCAGGACGTGCCGCCGTTCGCCGACGGCATCGTCACCGTCCCGGACATCTTCGTCTCGCTCAGCGTGCCTGCCTTCGACTTCCCGCGCAGCGACCTGCCCGCCAACGTTCGCTACGCCGGCGTGCTCGCTCCCCCGCCGGCCGCGCAGTGGACACCGCCCGAGTGGTGGGCCGACCTGAACGACGACCGCCCGGTCGTGGCCGTCACCCAAGGCACCGTCGCCAACCGCGACCTCGCCGAACTGATCGAACCCACCATGCTCGCCCTGGCCGGCCACGACGTCCTCGTCGTCGCCGCCACCGGCCGCGAAGACAACGCGCTCGGGATCACCGTGCCCGGCAACGCCAGGGTCACGTCTTTCGTGCCGTTCACCGAACTGCTGCCCCGATGCGCGCTGCTCGTCACCAACGGCGGATTCGGCGCCACCCAGCAAGCCCTGGCCGCCGGGATCCCCGTCGTCGTCGCCGGCGACACCGAGGACAAACCCATGACCGCGGCCCGAGTGGCGTTCCACCGCCTCGGCGCGAACCTCGGCACCGCCAACCCCAGCCCCGCCCAGATCCGCACAGCCGTCGACCACGTCCTCGCCGACCCCCAGATCGCAGCCAACGTCGCCGCCACCGCCACCGCCTACCAGGCGCACAACGCGCTGAAGGAAATCTGCGACCTCATCCATCTTCCCGGCAAGGTCTAGGGTGCCGCTGCCCGTGCCCCTCGGCCGGGCCGACCCGGCTGTCTGGAGCTGAAACCTCCTCGGCGGCCGGGTCGTTCCCCGCTCGCACCCCGGCCGGGCCAGCACAACCGCTCAGCCACAAGGCCTTGGGGCTAGACCGAAGCCCCCGAAGGCGCGAAGTCGATCCGGTGCCGGTGCAGGTCCCCGAACATTTTCTCCGGCGTCATCACCGTCTTCATCACCACGGGCATCAGCAAGTCGCGCATGATCCGCGCCACCGGGCCCGCCGCCTTGTCGTTGTTGATTTTCGCTGCTCGCGCGATGATCCGCTCGACCCGCTCCCGCCGGGCCGCTTCATAGGCGGCGAAAGCGGTTGCCACGTCAGGGCTGTCCCGCAGTGCGCGAGCCAGTTCCAGGGAACTCTCGATCGCCTGCGACGCTCCCTGCCCGGAACTCGGCGACGTCGGATGCGCGGCGTCGCCGACCAGGACGACCCGGCCGCGGTGCCACGTCCGCACCGTCGGGATGTCCTCCAGTATTCCTGGCCGCGCAACGTCTTCCGGCTTCAGCAGGGCGACGATATCGCGCGCCGGGACATCGTCCGCGTGGCGTTCACGCAGCACTGCGAGCCAGTGTTCCGGAGCGGTGGTTTTCGCCTCGGCCGGGTCGGCGGCGGGGACGTTGCTGAACCAGAGAATCTCGGAAGCGTCGATGTAATAGCCGAAGAACGCTCGTTTGCCGAAGGCGAAATGCTGATAATCGCCGGTGACCGGAAGACCGGGGTTGCGGATCCAGCCGCCGAGGCCGAGCAATCCGGTGTAGCGCGGGGCAGGTGCCATTGGGTCCAAAGTGGACCGGACAGCCGACCGGATGCCGTCCGCGCCGATCACCAGGTCGCCGGTGGCGGAGGAGCCGTCCGTGAAGTGCGCGATCACCTGGCCCGGTCTGTCCTCAATGGACTTCAGGCGTTTGCCGAACTCGACCGTGATGCCCCGGCTCAGCGCTTCGTCCATCAGCGCACGGTACAGCCGGTCCCGGCGCAGCAGCAGGCTCGGCGGCAGTTCCGGCAGCCCGTCGAATCTGCCGACCACGCGGCCTTTGTGGTTCTGCATCACCATTCCAGGCACTTCGACGCCGACCGCGGCCACTGCGTCGTCGGCGTCGATTTGCCGCAGGGCGTGCCGGCCGTTGGGCGACAGGGTCAGCGCGCCGCCGACTTCGTCCGCTGGCTTCGCGTAAGCCTCGTAAACGGTGGCCTCGATTCCCGCCCGCTGCAACGCCATCGCGGTGGTCGCGCCGGCGATGCCGCCGCCGATCACTAGTACGTTCATGTTCTCCCCTTGAAGTAGGTTTCCCACGCCTGCCGGTAGTCCTCCCCGGCGACCGACTCGGCGAGCCGTTCGACGAAGCCGCGCTCCGCCTCGACTTTCACCAGCCGGTAGTCCTCCTCGACCAGGAACCACCAGGCGAGCCCCTGCTCCCGGCCGCGTTCGATGGCCGCGCGGACGTCGTCGGCGATCGCGGCGAGCGCGGCGAGCCGCTGCTGGAGCAGTTCGCGGACCTCGTCGACGGGCAGCACCACGAACAGCGACAGCGCCGCCCCGAACAGCGGATACTCCGTGGCAGGTTCGGCGACGAGTTCGCGCATCCAGTCGAACAGTTCGAGCCGGCCGGTGGGCGTGATGGCGTAGACCGTCCGCTCCGGACGCGCCGAATCGCGCAGGACTTCCCGCGCCTCGATGAACCCGGCCTTCTCCAGCTGCCCGACCACCATGTACAGCGAGCTGCGGGTGTACTTGAAATCCCGTTCCTTGCCGTACTCCACGAACCGCCGTGCCATCTCGTACGGATGCATCGGCTCCTCGAGCAAGCCCGCCAGCACGGCCAGCCCGAGCGGATTCCCCACCACGCGTCGCTTCACCACAGCTCCTTAGTCAGGATCGACTATACGCAGAAGAGTAGTCGATGTCGACTATGCGGACGTGCGGCAAGGTAGGAAGGAGGGATGAAGCTCAAGCTCGATCTTCACGACATCTACAACCGCGGCGGCGAGATAGACCGGGCGTTGCGCGCGGTCATCGACGAGGCGGTCGCGAAGAAGGCGCCGCTCGTGGAGATCATCCCGGGCAAGGGTTCCGGGCAGCTGAAGAAGCACGTGCTGCGGTTCCTGGAGCGCAAAGACGTGAAGGCGCTCTACCACCGCGTCGAGAAGGACAAGGACAACTTCGGGCGGGTGTTCGTGCACTTCCGCTGGAAGTAAAGCCTCGTGAGTGTTGATCCCGGTTCTAACCGTGATCAACACTCACGAGGCGGTCAGAGCCAGTCGTCCGGGCGGGGCCAGGGCATCAGCGCGGTGAGCGCGTCCGGCACCGGTTCGGTGACCGTGTAGCGGCCGCGGTGGAACAGCAGCGGGCGGGCGTCGGACGTCTCGCCCAGCGCGGTCACCCGGCCGACCACCACGTAGTGGTCCCCGGCCGGGTGGACGGCCTGCACCTCGCAGTCGACCCAGGTCAAGGCTCCGTCCAGCAGCGGCGCGCCGGACGGGGCGGGCCGCCAGGAGACCCCGGAGAACTTGTCGCCGCCGCGGCGGCCGAACTCGGCGCAGACCGCCTGCTGGTCCTCGGCGAGCACGTTCACCGCGAACGTGCCCGCCGCGGCCAGCGCGGGCCAGGTGCGCGAGGTCCGGGCGACGCAGAACAGCACCAGCGGCGGGTCCAGCGACAGCGCCGCGAAGGACTGGCAGGCGAAGCCCACCGGCCCGGTCGGCGTGGGCGAGCTGGCGTAGTCGGCCAAGGACCTGGCGGAGTCCTCGACGTAGCCGGTCACCACCGTCACCCCGGTGCAGAAGTGGCCCAGCACCTCGCGGAACCGGTCCGGCACCGCCTCCGGAACCGCCGCCGTCATTGCGCGCCCACCGAGAAGTCGTGGCCCCACAACGAAACCGCGGTGCTCTCGCGGGCGATCCAATCCTCGTCCTCGACCTGGCGGCCTTCGCAGCCGAACTCGACGTCGAAGCCGCCGGGGGTCTTCATGTAGAACGACAGCATCAGGTCGTTCACGTGCCGGCCCAGCGTCGCCGACATCGGGACGTTCTTGCGTTTCGCGCGGTCGAGGCACAGCCCGACGTCGTCGGTTTCCTCGACCTCCACCATCAGGTGCACGATCCCGCTCGGCGTCGGCATCGGCAGGAACGCCAGGCTGTGGTGCCGCGGATTGCAGCCGAAGAACCGCAGCCACGCCGGGTCGCCGTCGGCGGGACGGCCGACCATCTGCGGCGGGAGGCGCATCGAATCGCGGAGCCGGAAGCCCAGCACGTCCCGGTAGAACCGCAGCGCGGCCTCGTCGTCGTGGGTCGACAAAACCACGTGGCCGAGGCCCTGCTCGCCGGTGACGAAACGGTGGCCATACGGGCTCACCACGCGCCGGTGCTGCAGCGCGACCCCGTGGAACACCTCCAGGGTGTTGCCGGACGGATCGGTGAAGCTGATCAGCTCCGCGACCCGGCGGTCGGCCAGCTCCTCCGGCGTGCCTTCCTTGTACGGCACCGAAGCCGCGTCGAGCCGGGCCCGGACGTCGTCCAGTTCCGCGGCGTTGGCCGCTTCCCAGCCCGCTACCGACAAGCGGTCCTGCGAACCCGGCACGATCACCAGTCGCGCCGGGAAATCGTCCATGCGCAGGTACAGCGCGTCCGGGTCGGTGCCCGAACCTTCCACCATGCCGAGCACCTTCAGCCCGTAGACGCGCCAGGCGTCCATGTCCGTGGCTTCGATGCGCAGATATCCCAGCGAACGGATTGCCATCACGAACTCCCGAGGAAGTCGAGGGCGAGTCGGTTGAACTCGTCGAACTTCTCCAGCTGCGCCCAGTGGCCGCAGCCGCCGAACACGTGCAGTTGCGCACGCGGAATCGTCTTCAATGCCAGCAGCGCGCCGTCCAGCGGGTTGACCCGGTCCTCCCGGCCCCACACGAGCAGGACCCGTTGCCGCAGGCGGTAAGCCTCGCGCCACAACATGCCTTCCTCGAAGGAGTCCGGCAGGCTGAAGGACTTGCCCATCGCCCGCATCGCGGCGAGCGACTCCGGCGAACGCGCGATCTCGAAGCGTTCGTCGATCAGCTCGTCGGTCACCAAGGCCTGGTCGTGCACCATGATCCGGAGGAACGCTTCCATCCGCTCCCGCGTGGGATCCCCGGCGAACCGGGACAGCAGCCGCACGCCCTCGGTGGGATCCGGGGCGAACAGGTTGACGCTCAACCCGCCCGCGCCCATCAGCACCAGCCGTCCCGCGCGTCCCGGATGGTTCAGCGCGAGCCGGACCGCCGCGCCCGCTCCGAGCGAGTTGCCGACGATGTGCGCCTTTTCGATGCCCAGCTGGTCCATCAGGCCGACGACCGCGTCCGAGCTGTGCCGGAAGTACTGCGGGTGCTCGGTCGGCTTGTCGGACCGGCCGAACCCCGGCTGGTCGATCGCCAGCGTGCGGTAGGACTTCCCGAACACCGGCAGGTTCCGGCCGAAGTTGCTCCACGCCGAAGCACCCGGGCCGCCGCCGTGCAGCAACAGCACCGTCTCGGCGTTTTCCGCGCCGGATTCGTGGTAGTGCAGGCGAATCCCGCCCGCAGTGTCTACGTAGGAACCTTCGGGTGCCATCAGACCATCGCATTCTCGACGGGCAGGCCGAACTCGCCGGTGCCGAACATGACGTACGCGCGCTCGGCGTCGTTCGCCGCGTGCACCCGGCCCGCGTGCGCGTCGCGCCAGAAGCGCTGGATCGGCGTGCCCCGCTGCAGCGCGCGGCCGCCGGAGTTCTCGAAAAGCCGGTCGATCGCGGCGATCGACCGCTCGGTGCCGCGCACCTGGTCCCGGCGCACCCGCAGCCGCGTGCTGAACGGCAGCTTCTCGCCCTTGCAGGCCAGCTGGTACAGCTCGTCGATGTTGTGCGTCAGCTGCAGCCAGGCCGCGTCGATCTCGCTGCCCGCCTCGGCGATCCGCACCTTCGAGAACGGGTCCTCTTTGGACTGTTCGCCCGCGTACGCCGCCCGCACCCGCTTGCCCTGGTGCTCCACGTGCGCGTCGTACGCGCCCTGCGCCATCCCGATGATCGGCGCGGTGATGGTGCTCGGGTGCACCGACCCGTACGGCAGCCGGTACAGCGGGCCGGGATTGACCTCCTGGCCCGGGGTCTTGCACTTCGACGTCGCCATGAAGCTCAGCGCGCGGTGCTTCGGCACGAACACGTCCTCGACGACGATGTCGTTGGACCCGGTGCCGCGCAGCCCGACCGTGTCCCAGACGTCCACAATGGAGTAGTCCGAGATCGGCACGAGATACGTGCAGAAGTCCACCGGCTTGCCGTCGGCGAACGCCGGCCCGCCCAGCAGCACCCACGTGCAGTGGTCGCTTCCGGACGAGAAGCTCCATCGCCCGGACAGCCGGTAGCCGCCCTCTACGACGGTCGCCTTGCCCATCGGCGCGTACGACGAAGAAATCCGCACGTCGTGGTCCTCGCCCCACACGTCCGCCTGGGCTTGCGCGTCGAACAACGCGACATGCCACGGGTGCACGCCGAGAATCGACGCGACCCATCCGGTGGACCCGCAGGCGCTCGCGATGAGCTTGACCGCGGTGTAGAAGGTGACCGGGTCGGCTTCCAAGCCGCCGTACGGTTTCGGTTGCAGCAGGCGGAAAAATCCGGTCTCCTGCAGCGCTTTCACTGATTCGGCGGGGATCCGACGGGCGTCCTCGGTCTCCTGTGCGCGTTCCCGCAGCACGGGAAGAAGGTCGCGCACCCCCGCGATCACGGCAGCCAGCTCGCTCATCGGCCGTCCTCTCTCGCTCGACACGCTCAAGACTAGAACACGTTCTCGTTTTTGTCGACGCGGTCCGCCCCGCGCGCGCCGTGCAACCCTGCCCGGCGGCCGGAAAACACGCAGTCAGCCAGCGAAAGACCGCTCACATACGACCTGGAACAGATTCCCACCGCGGTCCGCCCGGCGGCGTAAAGCCCGCGTACGCCGGCCACCGCGCCGGTGTCCTCGTCGACCACCAGGCCGCCCAGCGTCAGCATCGGGCACGGGTAGCCGAGGTTCGGTTTCACCGACACGTCGATCAGCGAGTACGGCGGCGTGTCCAGCGGCCGCGCGAAGTCCGCCGGTTTGCCCGCCGGATCGGGACCGCGCTGGTACTCGGCATAAGTCGCCGCCAGCCCCGCCGCGTCGATCCCGGCGCGCGCGGCCGCTTCTTCGAGCGTCCCGCCGGTCACCCGGCCCTTGCCGAGCAGATAGCGCAGCTGCAGCGTCGCGAACCATTGGCCTTGTTTCCGCCCGTCGCGCCGGGCTTCGGCGACGATCGGCTCGTCGACCAGCAGCCAGCCTTGCCCGCCGTGCTCGGTGACCATGCGCTCGCCGATCGCCGCGCCGTACCGGGATTCGTCGATGATCCGGCGGCCGTCCCGGCCCACCAGCAGCCCGCCGAGAAACGCCGACGGCGGCGTCAGGAACCGCCACGCCGACACCCGGTCCAGCTCCGCCGCGCGCCCGCCGGCTTCCACGCCCATCCGGATGCCGGAGCCGTCGTCCGCCGAGGTCCCGAGATCCAGCCCGCCGCGATACGCGGGCGCGTGCTCACGCACCATCGCCCGGTTCACGATGAACCCGCCCGCCGCCAGCACGACGCCCCGGCGCGCGGAAATCCGCAGCTCACGCGCGTGCTTGCGCTCGATCCGCTCGACCCGCTGATGCAGCGACCGGCGCATCGCGGGCACATAGATACCCGGCTTCGCCGCCCAATCCGCGAGCCGCGCATGCCGCGCCCGCACCCACGAAGGAGCGTCGCGCAAAGTATGCGTGAGCACCCCGGTGACCGTGCCCGAGTCGTCGGTGATCAGGTTCATCGCCTGCGTCTGGGGCAAAATCCGCACCCCGCGCTGCCGGGCCGCCGCCAGCAACTGCTTCATCAGCAGCTTCCCGGACGTGCCCGGCCCCTTGACCCGGTGCCCGCGCGGCGCGGGTTTCGCCACGTCGCGGAAGCCGCCGGACAGTTCGCTGCCGGAGTAGTAGAGGTAGTGCTTGTTGCTGGGATACGACGTCTTGTAGTCGCACATGCTGCCCTCGAACGGCACGCCCTGGCGCTCCAGCCAGGCCACCATGTCGACGCTTTCCTCGCAGAACCGCCGCAACGTCCGCTCCGACACGACGTCGCCGGTCTCCATCCGCAGGTACGCGTACATCGCGTCCACGCTGTCGTCGACGCCCGCGGCGCGCTGCTGCGGCGTCCCTCCCCCGGCGTAGACCACGCCGCCGCTCACGCGACTGGCCCCGCCGCCGGAGAACCGGTCGACCAGCAGCACCTCGGCGCCCGCGTCGGCCGCCTCGATGGCCGCGCACACGCCGGCCGCGCCGGCTCCGATGATCACGACGTCCGCCCCGAACTCGTCCATAGCCCGCCACCCTAGAACTGGAACACGTTCTCGTCTATGGTGACGGAAGTGGCCCCGAGCAGGCCAGCTTTAGCCGATAACACGTTGCATGTGAGGTGGCATGTCGGACGAGTACGACGTGGTGGTGGCCGGCAGCGGCGCCGCCGGGATGACCGCCGCGCTCGCCGCCGCCCATCGCGGGCTTTCCGTGGTGGTGCTGGAAAAGGCAGCCTGCTTCGGCGGTTCGACCGCCCGCTCCGGAGGGGGCGTCTGGCTGCCCGGCAACCACGCGCTGCGGGCCGCGGGCATCGAAGAACCACCCGAACGCGCGAGGCAGTACCTGGAATCGATCGTCGGCGACGTCGTTCCGGAGCACCTGCGCACGACCTTCCTCGACCACGGCCCCGAGGTGCTGGAGTTCGTCACCCGGAACACGCCGCTGGAGTTCAAGTGGGTGCCGGGTTACAGCGACTACCACCCCGAGGCGCCCGGCGGACGCCCCGGCGGCCGGTCCGTCGAGCCGAAGCCGCTCGACGGCAAGCTGCTCGGCGCCGACCTGGCCCAGCTCGAACCGCCGTACAGCGCGCCGCCGCTCGGCGTGCCGATCACCCAGTCGGACTACCGCTGGCTGAGCCTGATCGCCCGGCATCCCCGCGGGTTCGCCCGGATGCTGTCGCTCGGGATGAAATGGCTGGCCGGACGCGTCCGGGGGCAGCAGCCGCTGTCCATGGGGCAAGCGCTTGCGGCCGGGTTGCGGAAGGGCCTGCGAGACGCGGGCGTCGAGGTCCTGCTGGACACGCCGCTGGTCGATCTGCAGGTGGAGAACGACGTCGTCACCGGCATCGTGGCCCGGCGCGACGGTGCCGAAACGCTGTTCCGCGCGCGCCGCGGTGTGGTCCTGGCCTGCGGTGGCTTCGAACACAACGAAGAGATGCGGGCCAAGTACCAGCGCGCGCCGATCGGCACCGAATGGACCGTCGGCGCGGCCGCGAACACCGGCGACGGCATCAACGCCGGGCTCAAGCTCGGCGCGGCGACCGACCTGATGGACGACGCCTGGTGGGGCCCGTCGTTTCCGCTCACCGGCGGCCCGTGGTTCGCGCTCGCCGAACGGTCCCGGCCCGGCTGCCTGATGGTCGACGCCGAGGGCACGCGGTTCGTGAACGAATCCGCGCCGTACGTCGAGGCCGTGCACGCGATGTACGGCGACGGCGACGGCCCGGGCAAGCACGTCCCGGCGTGGCTGGTGTTCGACCAGCGCTACCGCGACCGCTACCTGTTCACCGGCCTCGGCCCGCGGCAGCCGCTGCCCGGGCGCTGGTACAAGGCCGGGATCGTGGCGAAGTCCGCGACGCTGGCCGGGCTCGCGGAGAAGATCGACGTGCCCGCCGACGCGCTGGAGCAGACCGTCACGCGGTTCAACGGCTTCGCGCGCAAGGGCGTCGACGACGACTTCCAGCGCGGGCTCAGCGCCTACGACCACTACTACGGCGACCCCCGCAACCGCCCCAACCCGAGCCTCGGCGAACTGGCCAAGGCCCCCTACTACGCGGTCCGCGTGGTGCCCGGCGACCTGGGCACCAAGGGCGGGCTGCGGATTGACGAAAACGCCCGCGTCCTGCGCGAGGACGGCACGGTCGTGTCCGGTCTCTACGCGGCGGGCAACACCGGCGCCCCGGTGATGGGCCGGACCTACGCCGGGCCGGGCGCGACCATCGGCCCCGCGATGGTGTTCGGCTACCTTGCGGCACAGGCGCTGGCGAACGAAGATCAGACCGGCACGGGAGGCAGGCAGTGACGCCGAAGACTGAGGGATCGCAGATCCGCACGATCGACGCGGGGGCGCCGCCGGCGCGGTACGCCCGCGGCTGGCACTGCCTCGGGCTTGCCGACAGCTTCCGCGACGGGAAACCGCACGCGGTGCAGGCGTTCGGCACGAAGCTCGTGGTGTTCGCCGACAGCGCCGGGAAGCTGAGCGTGCTCGACGGCTACTGCCGGCACATGGGCGGCGACCTCACCCAGGGCTCGGTGAAGGGCGATGAGATCGCCTGCCCGTTCCACGACTGGCGGTGGGGCGGCAACGGCAAGTGCAAGTCGATCCCGTACGCCAAGCGGGTCCCGCTGCGGGCGCGCACCCGGGCGTGGCAGGTGCTGGAGGAGAACAAGCAGCTGTTCGTCTGGCACGACCCGGAGGGCAACCCGCCGCCGGAGAACGTCGTGATCCCGCGCGTCGAAGGCGCGTACAGCGACGAGTGGAGCAACTGGACCTGGGACTCGATCCTGATCGAGAACGCCAACTGCCGCGAGATCATCGACAACGTGGTGGACATGGCGCACTTCTTCTACATCCACTACGCCTTCCCCACGTATTTCAAGAACGTGTTCGAGGGCCACATCGCCACCCAGTACCTCAACACCAAGGGCCGCCCGGACATGGGCATGGCGTCCAATTACGGCGGCGAGGAAAACCTGCTGCGGTCGGAGGCGTCGTACTTCGGGCCCTCCTACATGATCAACTGGCTGGTGAATTCCTTCCAGGGCTTCGAAATCGAGAACGTGCTGATCAACTGCCACTATCCGGTTTCGCCGACGTCGTTCGTGCTGCAGTGGGGCATCATGGTCAAGAAGATGCCCGGCATTTCCGACGAGCACGCGGACAAGATCGCGGCGAAGCTCGCCAAGGGCATCGGCGTCGGCTTCCTGCAGGACGTGGAGATCTGGAAGAACAAGACCAAGATCGACAACCCGCTGCTGTGCGAGGAGGACGGGCCGGTCTACCAGCTGCGCCGCTGGTACGACCAGTTCTACGTGGACGCCGCGGACGTCACCGAGGACATGACGCGCCGGTTCGAGTTCGAAGTGGACACCACGAAGGCGAACGAGGTGTGGGCCGCCGAAGTGCAGGAAAACCTGGCGCGCCAGCGGGCGGAGGCCGAAGCCGCGGCTGAGTCGGAGGAGGCTGGGGTGTGACGGCCGAAGCCACCGAATTCCTCACGTCCGGGCTGCGGCCGCACGAATGCCGCAGCTGCGGAACCTGTGTGCTGGTCAAGAAAAACAGCCTGAAGCACACCAGCATCCAGTGGACCACCGACGCCGCGACCAGTTGCCCGGTGTTCGCCGCGCACGCCGCGTCCGGCGGCAACACCGCGTTGCTGGACACCTGCGAGAAGCTCGCGGACAGCATCGACAACGCGGTGCGCGACGGAAATTTCGGGCAGGTGCCGCATGACTGACGTCGTCACGCTCACCGTCGCCGAGGTGATCGAGGAAACCGCGGACGCCCGGTCCATTGTGTTCACTGTCCCAGCCGAGCACGCCGAGCGGTTCGCCTACTCCCCCGGGCAATTCCTCACGCTGCGGATTCCCAGCGACCAAACGGGTTCCGTCGCGCGGTGCTACTCGCTGTCGAGCGCGCCGCACGAGGATCGGGTGCAGGTCACGGTGAAGCGGACCGCCGACGGCTACGGCTCCAACTGGGTCTGCGACGAACTGAAGGCGGGCGCGACGATCGACGTGCTGCGGCCGTCCGGCGTGTTCTGTCCGTCCTCTTTGGACGCGGACTTCCTGCTGTGCGCCGCGGGCAGCGGGATCACGCCGGTGATGTCGATTCTCAAGTCCGCGCTGGAAAAGGGCACCGGCCGGGTGGTGCTGGTGTACGCCAACCGCGACGAGCAGTCGGTGATCTTCGCCCGGGAATTGCGCGAATTGGCCGAGCGCTACGGAGACCGGCTCACTGTCCTGCATTGGCTGGAAAGCCTGCAGGGCTTGCCGACCGTCACCGCCTTGCAGGCGCTCGCCAAGCCTTACGCAGGCCATGAAGCATTCCTCTGCGGCCCGGCCCCGTTCATGGCCGCCGCGCAGGACGCATTGCGCGAACTGGGCGCGCCGCGAGAACGCGTGCACGTGGAGAAATTCCACTCGCTGACCGGAAATCCTTTCGACAGCGAGCCGGAGCCCGAGGAGGACGCGGGCGGCGAGACCACCGCGCTCACCGTCGAACTGGACGGCGAGACCCGGCAGGTCGCCTGGCCGCGGCAGCGGAAGCTGCTCGACCACCTGCTCGCCGAGGGCCTCGACGCGCCGTATTCCTGCCGCGAGGGCCAGTGCAGCGCGTGCGCGTGCCGCATCACGTCCGGCGAGGTGAAGATGCTGAACAACGAGGTGCTGGACGCCGACGACATCGCCGACGGGATCGTGCTGGCCTGCCAGTCGGTACCGTTGACCGACGAGGTGTCCGTCAGCTACGAGTGAGGGAGAACCCGTGCCCATCGACCCCGCAGCCGCGATCGGAGCCGATCTCGGCGAGGTCGCCTTCGCCTGGACGCCGTCCGACGTGCTGCTGTACCACCTTGCCGTGGGCGCGGGCGCGGATCCGGTGGCCGAGCGCGAGCTGCGCTACACCTACGAGCGCGACCTGCGCGTGCTGCCGACCTTCGCCACCGTCGCGGCCAACCTGCGCACCTTCGAGCCGCCCGCGCTGAAGTTCCCCGGCGTTGACGTCGACCTGGCGAAAGTGCTGCACGGCAAGCAGGAGATCGAACTGCACCGGCCGATCCCGGTCGAGGGCAAGGCGGTCGCGCGCACCCGGATCGCCGACGTCTTCGACAAGGGCAAGGCCGCCGTGCTGGTGCAGGAGACCGAGGTCGCCGACGAGTCCGGGGCTCCACTGTGGACAGCCCGGTCCAGCATCTTCGCCCGCGGCGAGGGCGGCTTCGGCGGCGAACGCGGGCCGTCGGACAAGATCGAGTGGCCGGACCGCGAACCGGACGAAGTGCTCGACGTGCCGACGCTGCCCCAGCAGGCGCTTTTGTACCGGCTGTGCGGCGACCGCAACCCGCTGCACGCCGATCCGGCGTTCGCCAAGGCGGCCGGCTTCGACCGGCCGATCCTGCACGGGCTGTGCACGTACGGCGTGGTCGCGAAGGCCGTGGTCGACGCGTTCCTCGACGGCGATCCCGAGCGTGTCTCGGCATTCGGGACGAAGTTCGCCGGCGTCATCTTCCCCGGCGAAAACCTGCGCGTGCGCGTGTGGCGCGAAGACGGCCGTCTGCTGGTCACGACCACCGCGCCGGAGCGGGACGACGCCCCTGTGCTGGCCGACACAGTGCTCCGGCCCCGCTGACCTTCAGGACCGTTATACGGTTGTCCCATGGCGGACGAGCGAGACGGCACCTTCTTCGTGGTGCGCGGGCCAGTCGAGCCGGGCGACAAGCGCGGCCGCGAGCTGGGCTTCCCCACCGCGAACATCGCGCTGCGCGACCAGCGCGGCGAACTGGGCGACGGGGTGTGGGCCGGCTGGGTCGAGCGGGCGGACGGCACGCGTGTGGCCGCCGCGGTGTCGGTGGGCCGCCGCCCGACCTACTACGGGGCCGACGGCTACCGGCTGGTCGAGGCCTTCCTGCTCGACTTCGAGGGCGACCTGTACGGCGAACGCCTCACCGTCTGGCTCGGCAAGCACCTGCGGGAACAGCAGGGGTTCGGCTCCGCGCAGGAGCTGATCGACGCGCTGGGCCGCGACGTCGCCGCCGCGCGCGAATGGGTCGCCGCGCACCCCTCGGACGCCTTGCCGGAGCTGGCCGAACTCCCGCCGGACGGCGAAGTCCAGCGGCTGGGCTGAGTCAGACCGCCGCGAGCAGCATGACTCCCATGCCCGCGCCCATCGCGGCGCGGCAGAGGGTGCGCGAGGCGTGCCCCGGCACCGTGGTGCCGCGCGAGCGCATCGCTACCACGCCCGAGCGGACCGCGTCCACCGCGAAGTAGGCCGCCCCGGCGATCGCGACCACCGGCCATGCCAGCCGGGCGTCCATTGTGGACATGTTGAGCCACGGCCCGTGCACCATTCCGCCGTGCGGCATCGCGGTGACCATGTACAGCATCGCCGCCGCCGACAGCGCGTGGTGCGCGCAGCCGTGTCCCTCGGCGCGGCCGCGCCAGGCGGAGTAAGCGAACCAGCCCGCGGTCAGCACCAGCACCGCCTGCCAGCCCGCGGCCGGGATCGGGCCGCCGACCGGCGACAGCATCGCGACCATCGCCACCACGAGCAGCAGTTCGGCGAGGTCGCCGTTGCGCACCCGGTGGCCGAGGCTGACGTAGTCGAGCTTCACCAGCCGCAGCACGCACGGCAGCGCCAGCAACGCGAACAGCGCGGTGAACAGCCAGGCCAGCGGGACAGTCACCTCGGCACCTCACTCATCCGGACACGCTGCGTCACACGGCCTTACTACCGTGACACGCGCGAGCCGGGAGGCACCAGCCAGCAATGAGGTGATCCGCGTTGACCCACAAGGGCTATGCGCGGGCCGACAAGCTCCAGTCGTGAGTGCCTGAGCCGGTTCTAACCCAATGCCGCGTGGCTTAAGCCGGCGCTGACGGTGCCGGGGGCGGGTTTGCGGTCCGTGAGGGGAACCCTGAGGGAATCAGATTCCCTCAGGGTTCCCCTCACGGACGTGAAGATGCGGTCAGGCGAGCATCAATCCGGCGTTGGGTTCTAACCGGGATAAACACTCACGACCCCGTCAACACCAGCCCACTAGTCGGAACCCCCGTCCCCGCCGTCACCACCGCCGTGCCCGCGCCGGCGACCTGGTTCGCCGCCGTCCCGCGCAGCTGCCGGACCGCCTCCGCGATGCCGTTCATGCCGTGGATGTACGCCTCGCCGAGCTGGCCGCCGTGCGGGTTGAGCGGCAGCTTCCCGCCGAGGGTCAGCGTGTCGCCCGCGATGAAGTCCTTCGCCTCGCCGCGCCCGCAGAAGCCCAGTTCCTCCAGCTGCATCAGCACATACGGGGTGAAGTGGTCATACAGCACCGCGACGTCCACATCGGACGGTCCGATCCCGGACTGCGCCCACAGCTGCCGCCCGACCACGCCCATTTCCGGCAGCGCGGCGAGATCGTCGCGGTAGTAGCTGGTCATCACGTACTGATCGGGCCCGCTGCCCTGCGCCGCCGCCGAGACCACCACCGGCGGCTGCCGCAGGTCGCGCGCGCGTTCGAGGCTGGTGATCACCAGCGCGACCCCGCCGTCGCTTTCCTGGCAGCAATCGAGCAGGTGCAAGGGTTCCGCGACCCAGCGCGAGGCCTGGTGCTCCTCCAGCGTGATCGGCCTGCCGTGGAACCACGCGTTCGGGTTGGTCGCCGCGTGCGCCCGGTCGATGACCGCGATCTTGCCGAAATCCTCGCTGGTGGCCCCGTATTCGTGCAGGTACCGCTGCGCGACCATGGCCACCGTCGCGGCCGGGGTCGCGATGCCCATCGGGTAGTGGAACGCATTGTCCACTCCGGACGTGTTCACCTGCTGCGCCGCCGCCGGCGACACTCGCCCGAACCGCATCCCGGAGCGCTCGTTGAACGCCCGGTACGCCACCACGACATCGGCGATGCCGCTGGATACCGCCATGGCCGCCTGCTGCACGGTCGCCGCCGCCGCGCCGCCGCCGTAATGCACGCGGCTGAAGAAGGTCAGCTCCGGGATGCCCAGTTCGCGGGCGAGCGCGATTTCCGCGTTGCCGTCCATCGTGAACGACACCATGCCGTCCACATCGGACGGAGTCAGCCCGGCGTCCGCCAGCGCGTGGCTCACGCATTCGGCCGCCAGCCGCAGCTCGCTGCGCCCGGAGTCCTTGGAGAACTCCGTCGCGCCGATCCCTGCGATGGCGGTGGTTCCGGTGAACGTCATGCGTCCTCCTCCGGCAGCGTCAGCGAAACCGTGCCGGTCACGTGCGCACCCAGACTGTCCATAGCGGACACTTCCAGCTCGACGTCATTGCCGTCGCGGGCGATGACCCGGCCGGAGAAGGTGAGCGTGTCCCCGGCGTAGCACGGCACGCCGAGCCGGATCTTGATCGAGCGCACGAGCGCCTGCGGTCCTGCCCAGTCGCTCACATACCGCTGCACAAGCCCGGTGTCGGTAAGAATGTTGAGGAAAATGTCCTTCGAACCGCGCGCGACCGCGGCGTCCCGGTCGTGGTGCACGTCCTGGAAATCCCGCGTCGCCAGCGCGGTGCTGATCACGAACGTCGGCGACGCTTCGAGCACCATCGGCGGCAGTTCGGTTCCGACTGCGGCAGTCATCGCGCCACCTTCCACGCGGGCAGGGTCAGTTCGTCGTCGACGCGCACGAACGCGGCGGTCACCGGAAGTCCGATGTGGACCTCGGCCGGGTCGGCGTCCAGCAGTTCGGCCATCACCCGCACGCCTTCCTCCAGTTCCACCAGCGCGACCACGAACGGCAGCCGCTTGCCCGGCACCGCCGGATGGTGGTGCACGACGAAGCTGTAGACCGTCCCGCGCCCGCTGGCGACGACGTAGTCCGGCACCGTGTCGAGCGATCCGTCCGGCGGCATCGGGCCGGGCGGATGCCGCAGCACCTCGCCCCAGCGCTGGATGCGCAGTTCGCCTTCGCGCAAGCCTTCCCAGAAGAACGCGGTGTCGTGGCTGATCACCGGCCGCAGCACCGGCGACGGCGGCGGTTCCGGTTCGCGCGGCCGGAACTTCAGCACGCGGAACACCATGTCCGCCACCAGTTCCCCGTCGACGTACCAATTCGTCCGGGTGGTCACGAACCAGCCTTCGCCGAGCCCGGTGCGCTTCGGGCCGGTGACGTCTTCTAGGACGTTCGTGGTCGAAACGTGTTCGCCGGGCCGCAGGTAGCGGTGGTAAGTCTGCTCGGAGTTGGTGGCCACAATGGACGTGAACCCGGCGTCGTCGAGCACCTTGAGGATCAAGCCGAGCGGGTCGTCGTCCCCGCGCACGCCGTGCAGCCCCGGCATGGTCCACACCTGCGCCATCGCCGGCGGCGCGACAAGTCCCTTGTGGACACTCGACTCGGCGAACTCCGCGTCGGTGTAGACCGGGTTGGCGTCGCCGATCGCCTCGACCCAGTTGTGCACCATCGCCTGGTTCACCGGATCGCGCGCGTACCTCGGCGCACTTTCGCCCTGTGCGGCGATTTTCGCGGCGGCTTCCTCGATCGTCATCGCGGCACCCTCGGCAGTTTCAGTCCGGCGGAGGCGATCAGTTCGCGCTGAATCTCGCTGACGCCTCCGCCGAACGTCAGCACCAGGTTCCGTTTAGCCAGCACGTCGAGCCATTCGGCGAGTTCCGCGGTGTCCGGGTCGGCGAGGTCGCCGTGCCGCCCGACCAGTTCCTCCAGCAGCCGCCCGATCCGCTGGATGCGCTCCGAGGAGAACACCTTGGTCGCCGAGGCGTCGGCGATCTCGACCGACCCGTGTGCCGCGGCCGCCGCGACCTGCCAGTTCAGCAGTTCGTTGACCCGCGCGACCGCGAACGTCTCGGCCAGCACCGCGCGCACGTCCGGAAGGTCGAGCAGCGGCGTGCCGTCCGGGGTCCGGCGCGCCGCCGCCCACGCCCACACGCGGTCGTGCAGGCCGCCGATGCGCCCGGCCGGGCCGAGCATCACGCGCTCGTGGTTGAGCTGCGTCGTGATCAGCCGCCAGCCCCGGTTTTCCTCGCCCACCAGCATGTTCGCCGGCACCCGGACGTCCTCGTAGAAGGTCGCGTTGACGTGGTGCGCGCCGTCGCAGGTGATGATCGGCGTCCACGAATAGCCGGGGTCGCGGGTGTCGACGATGAGGATCGAGATGCCCTTGTGCTTGGGCGCGTCCGGATCGGTGCGCACGGCGAGCCAGACGTAGTCCGCGTCGTGGCCGCCGGTGGTGAAGATTTTCTGTCCGTTGATCACGTAATCGTCGCCGTCGCGGACCGCGCGCGTGCGCAGCGAGGCGAGATCCGTCCCGGCCTCCGGCTCGGTGTACCCGATGGCGAAGTGCACTTCCCCGGCCAGAATCTTCGGCAGGAAAAGGGCTTTCTGTTCCTCCGTACCGAAAGCTTGCAGCGTCGGCCCGACTGTCTGCAGCGTCACCGACGGCAGCTGGACGTCCGCGCGGGCGGCTTCGTCCACGAAGATGTGCTGCTCGATCTCGCCGAAACCGCCGCCGCCGTACTCCTTGGGCCAGCCGACGCCGAGCTTGCCGTCGCGGCCCATCCGCCGCACGACGTCGCGGTACACCTGCCCGTGCCGCTCCCGCAGCAGCGCCCGGCGCTCGTCGGCCGTCAGCAGGCCCGCGAAGTACTCGCGCAGCTGCGCCCGCAGTTCCTGCTGCGCGGCCGTCAGTTCGATGTGCATGCTCATCCCGCCACTCGTTCGCCCAGCTTGCCGAGCCGGTGCGCCGCTCCCCCGACCGCGCGGCCGAGATCCTTCATCGCCGACGAGTACCGGTGCAGCGGATAGGTGCGGTCCACGCCGACCCCGCCGTGCAGGTGATGACAGATCGCCAGCGCGGACGGTGCTTCCTCGGTCAGCCAGTACGCGGCGATGTCCAGCTCGGTGTCCGCGTCCAATCCGGACGCCAGCCGCCACACCGCCGACTGCGCGGCCAGGTGCACCGTGCGGGAAGCGACGTAAACGTCCGCGATCTGCTGTGCCACCGCTTGGAAAGTCGCAAGTGGACGGCCGAATTGCTCGCGCTCGCCGACGTGCTTGGCCGTCAAAGCCAGCGCACCGGCGAGCAGTCCGTCGCCGAGCGCGAGCGCACCCGCCAAGGCGAAGCGGTGCAAGGTCTGCAACGCATGCCCAGGCGTGCGGTCACGCAGGAAATCGGCCTCGCTCACCCGCGCGCCGTCGAACCGCACGGTGTACTCCGGCGTCCCGGTCGCGTTGTACGCGGGCAGCACCTCGACTCCGTCGGCATGCGGATCCACCAACGCGACGCCGGTACCGCCCGGCAACGCGATGGGCGTGAGAATCCGTGCTGCCTCGGCCGCGTACGGCACGTGCGTCTTGACGCCGGTCACCGCCCACGCGCCGTCCGCCGCCGCACCGCTGGTCCCGGGGATGGAGGTCAGCGGTGCGGACGGCTCGTGCAAGGCCGCAGTGAGAATGGTCTCCCCCGCCGCTGCGGGCGGGAGGAATTCGGCGCGCTGCGCCGGGGTGCCAAGCGCTTCGATCGGCAGGATGCCGAGCGCCAGCACGGCGTACGCGGGCACCGCCGCCGCGGCCCGGCCCACCTCGGTGAGCACCGGGGCGACGTGGTCGACGCCGAGCCCGTCCCCGTCGAGGTCGGCGGGCAACGGCAGCGCGAGCAGGCCCGCGCCGGCCAGCGCTCGCCACTGGTCCGCGGGCTCGTCGGCCTTCCCGAGCACTTGCGCGGCGAGCGAGGCGATCTCGCCCTGCGTATCGTCGGGGGTGAAGTCCACTCCGGTCTCCCTCCACCTAGGTGGAACACGTTCTATTTTTAGCCGGAATGGGCTGGCTCGGCAACCCCCGGCTTCGGGGCCCGGGCTGTGGATCGACCGGGCGAGCGAAGAGGGGCGGCACGCCGACGTGGGTGCGGAACAAGTTCTCAAATCAGCGCTGGGCGACGTCGGCTGGCAGGCCACGCGCAAGCTCGCGACCATCCCGTCCACCGCGGGCGTCCCCGATCCGAAGCCGCTGCCGCTGCCCGGACGCGGCCAAACCGTCGTGGTCGACGTCGGCCCGCGGCACGCGCCCGCGGTGCTCCTGCTGCACTCGGTCGCCTGCACCGGCTTGCTCACCTGGTACCCCGCGCTGGAGCGGCTGTCGAAGAACCACCGGGTCGTCGTGTTCGACCAGCGCTGGCACGGCCAGGGCATCCGCTCGCACGAGTTCAGCCTCGAAGACTGCGCGGACGACGTGGTGGCGGTCGCGGACGCGCTCGGCATCGGCGAGTTCATGGTCGCGGGCTACTCGATGGGCGGCATGGTCGGCCAGCTGGCCGCGCACCGCTTCCCGGACCGCGTCACCGGCCTGGTGCTGTGCTCGACGGCGAGCAACTTCCGCCGCGGCCTCCGGCAACGCGTGGCACTCGACCTGTTCGGCCGCACCCTGCACCTGCTGCGCGACCAGGCCCGCATCGGCCTCGTCCCCGGCGAACCCCGCCGCGAACGCCTCGCCCGGCTGGAGGATCACCGGTGGGCGCTGGAGGAATTCCGCTCCACGAGCCCGTGGGCGATCGCGGTGGCGCTGGACGAGATCGGCCGCTTCGACTCGACGCCGTGGCTGCACACGCTCGACCTGCCCGCCGCGGTGGTGGTGACTTCACGGGACGGGTTCATCGCGCCGGCGCATCAGCGGAGCCTGGCGCGGCGGATTCCGGGGGCGGCGACGTATGAGATCCCGGCTGGGCATACGGCGTGTGTTTTCGCGGCGGATCAGTTCGTGGCGGCGTTGATGGCGGCGTGTACGTCGGTGCAGGCGGCCGGGCAAGTGCGGGTAGCGGATTCGGCGTAGGGGGTGTCGTGAGTGGCGATCCCGGTTCTAACCGTGATTGCCACTCACGAGGTCCGCGGGCCGCAACTCCAGCCGATACGGCTCCTCCAGCCGCACCACGTCGTCCCCAGTCGCCTCGCCGTCCAGCACGTACTCGCCCTCGGCCAGGCGGAAGCAGCTCAGCGTCGGCTCGTTCGGCTCGATCACCCAGTAGTACGGGCAGCCCGCGAGCGCGAGCCGGGCCGGCTTGAGGAAGCGGTCGATGTGCCTGCTCGACGGCGAGACCACCTCGACCGCCAGCACCGGGACGCCGACCAGCGCGCGTTCGGTGAACGTCTCGCGGCGGCCGACCACGACGTCCGGGATCATCACGGTGAACTCGTCGAGCACCACGTCCACCGGCGCGGGCAGGACCTCGCAGTCGGCAGGGCACACCGGGGTGAGCGCGGCGAGAAGGCGCGCGACCACCCGCTGGTGCAGCGGACGCGGGGACGGGCTCACCAGAAGCGTCCCGTCCACCAGTTCGTACCGGCGGCGTTCATCCGAGATCGTCTCCAGGTCCCGACGGGTGAGACGGTCGCCGTGCGCGAACATCGGGACTGTCATCATGCTGCCCCCGCAGGCGGGCCGACCGGAAACGACTCGGCCAGGGTAGTCGGGCACGCGCGGCAGCGCGAACCGTGCCGCGGCGGGCGGGCGACCCGGCTAGCCCATTCGCCGAGGTGTTCGTCCGGCAAATCGCTCACCGTGCGTCACCGAAATGCGAATACACCGCCCCGGACAGCCCATTCCTGCCCGGCGAACAGGTTCTTCCGAGAAGGCCGGACGATTTATCCAAACCGCCATTCCGTGTCCAGTAAACGGCCATCACCAGCTCACTGAACCGTTGCCCAGCCTCGGCAAACCCACTTAGACGCATCCCGAAAGGAAACCCTATCATCGGCCGGTACCGCGTCCCGTGAATGGGTGATTCAGCGGGATTTCACCATTCCGCACGCCATTCGCGCTCCGTGATTAACCGGCCGGACCGCCGCGCGGCCTAGGCTGAACGGACGTCCTGGAATTCCGTCCTCCCGGTGGTGGTCATGCCTGCCCCCAGCCGTCCGGCGTCCCTGTTCCGCCTCGACGGTTCCGCGGCGGAAACCGACCTGCTGACCCCGCTCTCCCCCGAGCAGATCAGCGCCGACCGCCCGGTCGACCTGCCCGGCACGCGCGCCCGGCTGGTCGCGGGCGCGTTCCGCACCGAGGCCCCGCAATGGCTGCAGCACGCCGAAGCGCTCGGCGGCGGCCCGCTGGACCTGCCTTCGACACTGCCGTTCGCCGTGCTGCTCGTGCCGCGTCCGCCGTGGACCTACGCGGTCACCTGGGGCGCGGGACATCTCGTGCTCAACGACGAACACGTCGAGCAGGGTTTCGGACTGCGCTTCGGCATCCGCCGGCTCGACCCGTTCGACCTCGGGCTGGTCGCGAGCGCCGCGCTGGACGTTTCCGCGCGCGCCACGCAGATCTCCATCCCCGGCGGCGGCGAACTGTCCGCGTTCCGGCTCGAACCGTACGGCGATCTCGTGCACCGGCTGGCCGGTTCGGCGGATCTCACCGACCTCACCTACGGCCGGGTGACCGGCAAGCGCTACCGCATCCGCGTCGGCACCTCGCTGTGGGCACCGCTGGCCAAGGATCCCGAAGCCTTCCTGGCCGATCTCGACGCGGTCGGCGCCGTAGTCAACGAGCCGGACGCGGATTCCGCGCTGCGCTTCATCGCCCAGACCCGCCCGATGGACCGCCACCATCCGCTTGTCCCCGAGCTGGAACGGCAACTCGCCGAAGCACTCGGCGGCAGCGACGCGCTCGGCCTGGCCTGGCCGTCGAGCGCCGCGAACGACGCGGAGAACGCCGGCTCGTTCCGCATCACCGGCCTCGGCCCCGGCGGCCCGATCCACGTCCCCGGCCGCCTCGAACTCGACCACCTCACCACCCGTCTCGGCGGAATTCCCGTTGCGCGACGGCTGAAAGCGCTGCGCGCGGGCCGCATCACGACCTGCGCCGACGAAGCGGGCACAGAACCCACCGGCGCGCCGCTGCCCGCCGCTCGCTGGCTGGTGTCCGAGACGACCGTCGAGCACACCCGGTACGTCTTCCATCAGTCCCGCTGGTACCGGATCGGCGAGACCTACGTCGCGCAGATGCGGGACCAGGTGCGCGATCTGCTGGCGCGCAAGCACCTCTGGCCGGACCTCGCCTGGAAGCCGAGCGGCCGGCCCGACGACGAACACCGGTACTGCCGGCAGGTCGCCGCCCTTGAGCCCGGGTACCTGTGCCTGGACAAGGATTTCGCCAGCACTCCCCTGCACCCGCGGTTCGAGCTGTGCGATCTGCTCGGCCCCGGCGACGAGCTGATCCACGTCAAATGGCTGGGCCGCGCCACCGCCGCCAGCCACCTCTACACCCAGGCCCTCGTATCCGCCGAGGCTCTGCACGACGAGCCGGACGCGTTGGCACAGCTGGCCGACAAGGTGTCCACATTGGACCCTGGCCGGATGCTGGGCGGGGCACCGGACACGGTCGTGCTCGCTGCTGCCGGGCGTTCGTGGAATGTGGACGAGCTGTTCACGCTCTCGCAGGTCGCCCTGCTGCGTCTGGACCGAGCGGTGCGCAGCCTGCGCGCGACGCTGAAGTTCGCCGATATCCCTTACACCGCGAAGAAACGCAGCCGTTAAACCGGCGCAGCCTTGCTCAGCTCGTCCAACGCCTCCGGCAACGCGTCCGCCAACGGCCACAGGTCCTTCACCAATTCCTTGGCCCCCAACAACCCGACGCCGACCTTGCCGTCATTCGACAGCACCGTGACGTTGAGCCCGGCCCCGTGGAACACCGGCCCCAGCGGGTACAGGCCGGTGATCCGCGCACCCAGCAGGTACAGCGGCATCGGCGGACCGGGGACGTTGGAGATGATCAGGTTGTGCACCACCGGATGCCGTTCGGCCAGCCGCAGCGCCGAGTACGCGCGCACGCCCAGTCCGAACACCGTCGCCGGGGAGAACTGGGCCCAGTCGGCGAGCATGTCGGCGTCGATGTCGTAATGGTGGTCCTTCGCCCGCCGGTTCGCCTCGGCCAGGAAGAACACCCGCGCCGCCGGATCGGGCAGATGCGTTGGCAGCGAAGCGAAAAAGGCCGACACGCGGTTGCTGCCGTGGTCGCGTTCCGTGCGTTCGTGCACCGACACCGGGACCGTCGCCACCAGCGGATCCCCGGGCAGTTCGCCGCGGCCGAGCAGGAATTGCCGCAGCGCGCCGGAAACCAGCGCCAGCACCACGTCGTTCACGGTGACCCCGAAGGCGTCCTTGACCTGTTTCACCGCGTCGAGGTCCAGCTGCGCGAACGCGACCGAACGATGTCCGGTGATGGTGCCGTTCAGCGAGGTCCGCGGCGCGGTGAACGGCACCGGCATGCCCTTGCCGCGCAACGCTTTCCCCGCCCACTTCGGCACCAGCCCGAGCAGCTCCGGCAGCAGCCGGGCGATCTCGAACGGCCGGTGCAGCAGCGCGTCGGCGCTCTCGCGCAGCAGCCGCAGCCGGGTGGGCAGGCCGTCGTTGTGCTGCTCGCCGTCGGGCAACTCGGGCAGCGGGGCGTCGGGTTCGAGCCCGGCGAGGTAGCCGATCAGGCTCGCCCCGCCGACGCCGTCGACGCTCGCGTGGTGCATTTTCAGCAGCACCGCGAGCCGCCCGCCGGACAATCCTTCGATGACGTAGCACTGCCACAGCGGATGCGCGCGGTCGAGCCGCTGCCCGGCGATGTGCGCGCACAGCTCGGCCAGCTCCCGGTCGTCGCCCGGCGCGGGAAGGCCGATCCGGTGCACGTGGTTGTCGAGGTCGAAATCCTCGTCCTCGACCCACACCGGATGGTTCAGGTTCCAGAGTGGATTGTGGAGTTTGCGGCGGAACGCCGGGATCACCGCGACCCGTTCGGCCAGCCTCCGCTTGAACTCGGGGAACGTGTAGCCGCCCGGCATGGTCGAGCCGTCCAGCGTCAGCAGGCCGCAGACGTGCAGGACCTGCGAGGGCGTCTCCAGGTAGAGGAAGCTCGCGTCCAGCCCGCTCAGTCGCTGCATGCCTGCCAGCGTAAGGCAGAACCCCGGCCGGGGCTCTCGGCGGAGGTAGCATCGGGAAGGTGAAACCGGACTTCGTGACCCGCCGCGCGGCGCAGCTCGGCCTCGCCGCTCTCGCGCTGCGCCCGCCGAAACCGCGGCCCACCTCGGTGCCGGTGTTCTTCGCCGGCTGGCTCACCGGCGAACTCGCGCCGCACCTGCTCGCGCTCACCGCGGCCGACACCGTGCAGCACCTCGCGCGCCACGGGTTGCGCCGCCGCAGCGATCGCGCAGGGCTGGCTTTGGCAACCCTGTCCGCGGCCGGTTTCGCGTCGCTCATCGCGACCTCGCAGAAGGCCCGCAACGAGGTCGAGTCCGCGCTCACCGAAGCACTCGGCGAGGACTACCCGGCCCAGCTCGCGAACCCGTCGGACTTCTCGACGCCGTGGGGACGGCTGCTGATGCCGTTCCGGATGCACGAACCGGACGTCGTGCGCGACCGGAATGTCGCGTACGCCCCGGGCGGCAAACGCTTCCTCCTGGACGTCTATCGGCCGCGCGAAACGGTCCGCGACGCGCCGGTGCTGCTGCAGATCCACGGCGGCGCGTGGACGATCGGCAACAAGGAACAGCAGGGCCTGCCGCTGATGCGCCACCTCGCCCGCCGCGGCTGGGTCTGCGTCGCGATCAACTACCCGCTCTCCCCCGCCTCGCGCTGGCCCGCGCACATCGTGGCGGCCAAGCAAGCGCTCGCCTGGATCCGCGAGCACGTCGCGGAGTACGGCGGCGATCCGCGCTTCGTCGCGGTCACCGGCGGTTCGGCAGGCGGGCATCTGGCCGCGCTGCTCGCGCTGAGCCAGAACGACCCGGCGCTGCAGCCGGGGTTCGAGGAGGCGGACACGAGCGTGCAGGCCTGCGTGCCGCACTACGGCGTGTACGACATCGCCGCGTCCACCGGCGAGGAGGAAAGCCGGTACCGCCTGGAAAGCCTGATGGCGCGGCGGGTGTTCGCCCCGGAGCACCGGATGGACGACTACCTCGCGGCGTCCCCGATGGACCGGGTCGCCGAGGACGCGCCGCCGTTCTTCGTGATCCACGGCCGCCACGATTCGCTGGTGCCGGTCGCGGAGGCGCGGGAGTTCGTCTCCCGCCTGCGTGCCAAATCGGCCAACCCGGTGGCGTACGCGGAACTCGCCGGCGCACAGCACGCGTTCGACGTCTTCCCGTCAATCCGCAGCACGCACGTGGTGCGCGGCGTCGAGCATTTTCTCGACTGGGCGCACGCTCAGGCGTTGACCCCGGTCAGCGAGAAGAACTCCTGACGCGACCGGGCGTCCTCGCGGAGCGTGCCCATCAGGGTGGACGTGACCGTGGAGGAACCGGTCGCCTGGACGCCGCGCAGCGTCATGCAGGTGTGCTCGGCCTCGATCACCACGCCGACGCCCTTCGGCGAAAGCTGGTCGCCGAGCCAGCCCGCGATCTGCTTCGTCAGCCGCTCCTGCACCTGCGGACGGCACGCGAAATGCTCGACCACCCGCGCGAGCTTCGACAGCCCGAGGATCCGGTCGCCCGGCAGGTACCCGACGTGCGCGACCCCGATGAAGGGCAGCAGGTGGTGCTCGCAGACCGACCGCACCGGGATGTCGCGGGCCAGCACCAGCTCGTCGTAGCCCTCGTCGTTGGGGAAGGTCGTGAGGTCGAACGCGCGGGGCGTGAACAGTTCGGCGTACGCGCGGGCCATCCGGCCGGGAGTGCCGCGCAGGCTCTCCGAATCGAGGCTGATGCCGAGCGCGCGCAGGAAGTCCCCCGCCGCGCTTTCGGCCGCGGCCAGGTCGAAGCCGGGGACGGGCTCGTGGACGACGCGGAGGGCGGTTCCGGACATGGGCGATCCTCGGGCTTCCGGGCTGACAGGACGGGTTTCGCCTATAAATCTTGGTCTTATCGCCCGGCGGAGTCAATGTGACCAGGTGAACAAGCCGGGTAGCGGGTTCGGAGAACCTCGCTGGGCGTTATCGTGGAGGTGTGACGAGTGACCTGGCGACTATCCGCGCGGTAGCGGCGCTGGACGAGGACCTGCGCCGGGGGATGTACGCCTTCATCCGCGGCGCCGGCCGCCCGGTGACGCGCGAGGAGGCCGCCGCGGCGGTCGGCATCTCGCGCAAGCTGGCGGCGTTCCACCTGGACAAACTCGTGACGGCCGGCCTGCTGCGCGCCCGCTACGAGACCGTCGGCGGAGTCCGCAAGGTGGGCCGCGCCCCGAAGGTCTACGAGCCCGCCGCGACCGATTTCGCGATCACCATCCCGCCCCGGCACCCGGACGTCCTGGCCGCGATCCTGGTCGACGCGGTCGCCTCGGCGGCCCCCGGGGAACCGGCCCGCGACGCCGCCCTGCGCGAGGCCGGACGGCACGGCGCCGCGGCCGGCGAAGCCGAACGCGAACGCTCCCGCCCGGGCCGCCTGGGCACGGAACGCGGGCTGACGCTGACCGGCACGGTGCTCGCCCGGCACGGCTTCGAGCCGAACCGCGAGACGCCGGTGTGCCTGCGCCTGCGCAACTGCCCGTTCCAGCCGCTGGCCGGCCGCGCGCCGGACCTGGTGTGCGGGATGACGGACCGGTTCCTGACCGGGGTGGTGGAAGGACTGCAGGTGCCCGGGGTGTCGACGGCTCGGGTCTCGCCGCGCGACGGGGGTTGTTGCATCGAGTTGCGGGGGACGGAGCCTTCTGGCGGGTGAGCGGGGCTTCGAGCCTGCCCTGGTTCACCGCAGGGTTCAGCAGGCCGACTCAGCTTCGACGAGCGCAGACCAAGCACGGTCTCCTTCTCCACAGCGAGCGCATCCCGGGGATCCTCGCTGTCGGACAGCCTAAAGCGACACCGCGCGCAGCACCCGCGCCACATGAGCAGCAGGCCACTCCGCCGTAAACGGCCGCGTACGCAACAGCCACCGATGAAAAACCGGCCCCAGCAACAGTTCCGCACCATCCTCCGCGGACTCGACACCGGCCCGGGCCAGGCGGTCGGCGATCGCGCGCAACTGCGGGCCCAGCAGCCGATCCAAGACCTCAGCACCGACGGCCAGGTCGGTCTGCAATTCGGCGGTCACCGCGCGGAGCAGGCGGTCGGTCGCCGGGTCGGTCAGCTCGGCGATCATCCCGGCGACCAAGGTTTCCAGGTCCGCGCGCAGGTCGCCGGTGTCCGGGACGGCGACCTCGCCGGAAGCGTCCAGGCTTTGCTCCAGCAGCGCGTCCAGCAGTACCTCGGCGGGCGACGACCACGTCCGGTACAGCGTTTGCTTCCCGGCGCCCGCGCGGGCCGCGATGCCCTCCATGCTCAGGCCGCCGAAACCGGCCTCGGCGGCCAGCGAGAGCACCGCGGCGTGGACGCGGGCCCGGGTGCTGGCGCGCGCCATGTCAGATCTCCGCGTCGGCGAAACGCTTGTCCTGCCGGTAATCCGTCAGCCGGCCGGCCAGTGCGGTCGCGACCATCGCGGGGGCGTCGTCGCCGGCCAGCACCCGGAGCCGCCGGTCGTCCGGGTCGTTGACGTGCCGCAGGATCTCGGCGGCGATCTCCGCGGGCGGCGTGCCCCCGCCGGTGCCGCTGGTCGCCCACGGCACGGCCGTGGTGCCGAACATCCGCTCGCGCAGCCCGTCGTAGGCCGGGTCCGGGGCGGCGAACCGCATGCTGCCGGTCGCCCATTCGGTGTCCATCCCGCCGGGCTCGACGATGCTCACCCGCACGCCGAACTCCGCGACCTCCTGCGCGATCGCCTCGCTCATCCCTTCCAGCCCCCATTTGCTCGCGCTGTACAGGCCGAATCCCGGCACCGAACCGGCCCCGCCGACCGACGAGACCTGCACGACGTGCCCCGACCGCTGTCCGCGCAGCACCGGCAGCGCCGCCTGGGTCAGCCACAACGCGCCGAGCAGATTCGTCTCCAGGATGTCCCGCGCCTCGTCCTCGCTCGCTTCCTCGGCCATGCCGACCAGCCCGTACCCGGCGTTGTTCACCACGACGTCCAGCCGGCCGAACTCGGCCACCGCCCGGCCGACGGCTTCCCGCGCGGCGGCCCGGTCCCGCACGTCGAGCACGTGTTCCACGACGTTCCGGTGCTCCGGCGCGCTCCCCGGCGCGCGGACCGTCGCCAGCACCCGGTCGCCCGCTTCCGCGGCGGCCAGCGCCAGCGTCCGGCCCAGCCCGCGACCGGTCCCGGTGATCACCCATGTTCTCGTCATGCCGCCGACGGTAGCACGAAACGAGACGGACCGTCTCGTTTCGCTCGCGTGAGTCAGCCCTCCGTCAGGCAGGCTGTCCCGTTCGCCCGCACGACTCAACCCTCCGCCGGGCAGGCCGTCCCGCTCGCCCGCACGACTCAGCCCTCCACCGGACACGCCGCCCCGCTCGCCCGCACGACTCAGCCCTCCACCGGACACGCCGCCCCGCTCGCTCGCACGACTCAGCTCTCCGCGGGGTAGGCGAGATCGACCGGCTGCTCGGCCGACGGCCCGTCCGGCCACCACTGGCCCGCGACGCGCACGAACCGGTACCACCGGCTGTCCCGTCCGTACCGGAGCTGGACCGCCCCGGCCGTCACCCGGTTACGCCACACCTTCACCTCCCCCGGCAACTCCGCCAGCTCCGCGCGGGCCGCCGCCAGCGGCCCGGGGCTGGGACTCCACACATCCCGCAACGCCGACAGTCCGTTCCGCCCCGCTTCCCGCCAAGCCTGCGCGGACACGATCAGCTCCGACGGCGCGACCCCGGCAGCCTCGGCCAGCCCGAAAACATCCGCGCCCGGCCGGGCCGCGCGACGGGCCAGGTCCTCGGCAAAAGTCAAGTCCGCCAAGGCATCCCGGGTGTGCAGCAGGCCGAACGCGAGCGAGGCGGCGTCGGCGGCCAGCGCGGTGAGCGCCGCGGACGTCAGGCCGGTGCGGGCGGGCGGATCGAGGTCGAGCACGGCGGGCGGGCCGGGTTCGCCGGGGAGCGCGGGCAACGGCGGCAGCGGCGCGATCCGGCGCGAGTACGCCTTTTTCGGCGTCAGCCCGACGTCCGGAGCGCGAGCCGGCCGCACCGCGCTGGGGGCGCGCAATTCGCGCAACCGGGCCAAAACCTCGTCCCGGCCCCGGCCGCGCAGGGTGAACAGCACGAACGGATCGGCGTCCACCTCGTCGGCGACCAGGTAGTACACCGCCGCCACGTGTTTGCACGGATTCGCGCTGTCCGGACAGGAACAGCGCGGCCGCAGATCGCCGGGGCCGGGCAGCAGGTCGGCACCGGCCTCGCGGGACTGGACGGCCAGCTCCTCCGGCAGTTCTCCGTCGAGCAGGGCGGCGGCGTGCCCGAGCCGGCGGCCGGCGACGTCGAGCAGCGTGTCCCATTCCTCCGCGCTGAACTCGCGCATCCGGATGGCGACGCGGTACGGGTCCGGCCTGCTTCCCCGCACCCACGCGGTGATCTCGCCCGCGCTGATCGCCAGCCCGTCCACGACGCCCTTGCGCGCGTACGTCCGCCCGCGCGGCAGCCGGTTCGGGTCCAGCTTCGCGCGCTGCTCCAGCGCCTCCACCCACGCCCGGCCCCACCATCGCCTGCCGAACGTGCGCCGCGGCGGCATCAGCCGCTCCCGAGCCGGACGAGATCGGCGAGCTGGTCGTCGGACAGCTCGGTGATCCAGTCCTCCCCAGCGCCGACGACCGCGTCGGCCAGCCCGCGCTTGGTCTCCAGCACCGCGGCGACGCGCTCCTCCAGCGTGCCCTCCGCGATGAGCCGGTGGACCTGCACCGGCCGGTCCTGGCCGATCCGGTACGCGCGGTCGGTCGCCTGGTCCTCCACCGCCGGGTTCCACCAGCGGTCGTAGTGGATCACGTGCGTGGCCTGGGTGAGGTTGAGCCCGACGCCGCCCGCCTTGAGCGACAACAGGAACACCGGCGTCTCGCCGGACTGGAACGCGGCCACCATCTCGTCGCGCCGCTTCGGCCCGACCTCGCCGGACAGCAGCGCGGTGGGCAGCCCGCGCTCGGCGAGCCGCCGCTCCAGCAGCCGGCACAGCCGCACGTACTGGCTGAACACCAGCACGCTCTCGCCCTCGTCGAGGATGACGTCCAGCAGCTCCTCGAACGCGGCGAGCTTGCCCGACCGGCCGGTGAGCGCGCCGGAGCTTTCCTTGAGGTAGTGCGCCGGATGGTTGCAGATCTGCTTGAGCTCGGTGAGCAGCTTCAGCACCTGGCCGCGCCGCTGCACGCCCTGCGCCTCCCGGATCTGCGCCAGGTTTTCCCGCACCACCGCCTCGTACAGCGTGGTCTGCTCGGCGGTGAGCGGAACGTACCGGTCGGTCTCAGTCTTGCGTGGCAGTTCCGGCGCGATGTCCGGGTCGGTTTTGCGGCGGCGCAGCAGAAACGGCCGGACCGTCGCGGCCAGCCTTCCGGTGACCGTCTCGTCCCGGTCCCGTTCGATCGGCCGCGCGACGGTGCGCCGGAACTTCTCCAGCGGCCCGAGCAGCCCCGGCGTGGTCCAGTCGAGCAGCGACCACAGTTCGGTGAGCCGGTTCTCCACCGGGGTTCCGGTGAGCGCCACCCGCGCCGCCGCGGGCACCTGCCGCAGCTCTTTCGCCGTGGCGGACAACGGGTTCTTCACGTGCTGCGCCTCGTCCGCCGCGACCATGCCCCAGTCCACTTCGGACAGCAGCTCGCGGTCGCGGCGCAGCACGCCGTACGTGGCGAGCACGACCTCGTCCGGGGCCAGGTCGTCGAGATGCCGTCCGCCGCCGTGGAACCGGCGCACCGGAACGCCGGGCGCGAACTTGCCGAACTCGCGTTCCCAGTTGCCCAGCAGCGACGTGGGGCACAGCACCAGCGTCGGCCCGGCGGCCAGCGCGCGGCGGTGCAGGTGCAGTGCGATGAGCTGGATTGTCTTGCCCAGCCCCATATCGTCGGCAAGGCACGCGCCGAGGCCGAGATCGGTCATCGCGACCAGCCAGCCCAGCCCCGCCCGCTGGTACGGCCGGAGCGTGGCGGTGAGCCCGTCCGGTTCCTCGACGGGCGCGGGATCTCGATCGCGCAGCCGGGCGGCGAGCCCGGACAACGCGGGCTGCGGGGCGAACTCGACCCGTTCGCCGTCCACTTCCAGCTCGCCGGTGAGCGCCGCGGCGAGCGCTTCGGCTCCGGTGAGCCGCGACCGTTTGGCCCGCATTCGCGCCAGCAGCGCGGGATCGAGCTGCACCCACTGTCCGCGCAGCCGGACAAGCGGGCGTTTGGCTTCGGCGAGCGCCGCCACCTCCTCGTCGGTGAGGTCGCTGCCGCCGAGACTGAGCCGCCAGCGGAATTCCAGCAGGCCGTTGAGCGGGAACGCCGGACCGGATTCGCTCGCCGGCGCCTGCGTGACGCTCGCTTTCGCGCGGACCTCCCCGGCGAAAAGATCCTTGGGCCACAACACTTCGATGCCCGCGCCGCCCAGGTCGCGGGCCCCGGTGCCGAGCAGGTCGACCACCTCGTCGTCGGACAGCGGGAGCGTGGTGGGAGCCGGTTCGGACAGGACCCGGCTCAGCGGCGGCCAGGCCCGCGCGCCCCGGCGCAGGCCAAGCAGGAGCTGGGTTTCCACTTGGTCGCCGAGGCGGTGCAGGACCGCTTCGGGGGCGTCCCAGAGCGTGGCGGCTTCGACGATCAGGCTCGGTTCGAGGGTGGACCGGACCGCCAGGACTCCGGCGAATTCCTCGTCGGTCGCTTCGATCCGCAGCAGCAGCTGCGCGCCGTCCGGGCGGCGCGCCTCCAGTTCGGTGAGCCAGGCCGCCCCGTCCGGATCCAGCAGGGTGGGCTGCGCTTCGGCGAACGCGGCCCCGCCGGACCCGACCGCCGCCGCCGGACTGCGCACCAGCACATCCGCCGCCGCGTCCCACACCGCGCGAACCAGGGATTCCGGTGAGTGCAACCGGATCCGCTTCACTCCGGACAACGGCAGCGCGTGCGCTTCGGGCGGCAGGGCCGCGGCGAGCCCGCGCAGGAGTTCTTCGTCGGCCGCGTCCAAGGGGCCGACCCGCCAGGTGCCCAGGCCGCTCGGCGTGGACGCCGGGCGCAACCGCCCGCGCGCCACCAGGTTCACCCCGGCGTTGACGACCGCCGACCACGCGGCCAGGGCCGGGCTGGTTTCGTCCGGCACGACGAGCAGCCGCGGGATGGCGTCCGCCAGCGGCACGAGCCGGGCGACCACCTCGGTGCGGGCGAACTTCCCGCCGCCGGGCAGGACGAGCTGGATCGGGGTGTCCCCCTCGATCTCGTCGCCCCACAACGCCAGCACTCCCTCACGCGGGGGATCCGAGGGGAGGTAGGTGGCCTGGGTGGTCTGGTCGAACTCCACCCCCGCACCGTAACGCCCGGGTCCGACAATTCCCCGGGCGCGGGAGCCGGAAGGCCCGTGCGGAAACCTCGGGAGGCTCTGATTCCCTCCTGCCAGGAACTCAAGGCGACGTTGCGGGTGCGGCGTGTTCGCCCAGACGGAAGCGGCCGGCGGACCGGGTTGGCTTGCTTCGGGGCCGACTCGGGCGGCGGGAGCTGGGTGTGTCGTCCGTGAGGGGAACCCTGAGGGAATCAGATTCCCTGAGGGTTCCCCTCACGGACGGAAAGACGCAGTCACCTGGGCATCAATCGGGCATTTCGACAACCGAGGCGTCCTTTATGGACAGCCACCAGGCTGAGGCGACGCGGCTTGAGTCCCCGGCGTCGGGGCGCTACTTGTCCAGGAGCAGGTGGACCGAAAGCTCCAGCCGGCTCGCCACGTCCGCCGCCGAAGCGCGGCGGGTCACCCACGCGACCAGGTTCGCCATCCACACGTCGGCGACCACGTGGAAGATGTCGCGGTCCGCCTCGGTCGGGTCGTCGATGCCCATCGCGCTCGCGAACATGTCCTCCATCAGCCTGCCGACCAGTTCGACCTCGGCGGCCGCGGACGTGTCGGCGAACATGAACGCGCGCACCATCGCCTCGGTCAGGTGCGGATCGCGCTGCATCAGGCGGGTGTTGCGGCCCAGGACGAACATCAGGCGCTCGGCGGGAGTCTCGCCGGGGATCGCGCTGCGCTGGATTTTCTCGTGCGCGGCCTCGAACTGCTGGGCAAGACCCGACACGAGCAGGTGAATTTTCGACGGGAAATACCGGTACAGCGTGCCCAGCGCGACGTCGGCCTTCTCGGCGACCGCGCGCATCTGCACGGCGTCGTAGCCGCCCTTGGAGGCCAGTGACAGCGTCGCGTCGATGATGCGGCGGCGGCGGTCCCGCTGGGCCGCGGAGCCCAGTTCCTCGCCCATCGCGCCGAGGCCGTTCGCCCGCGCTTTCGTCGCCGGCGTCTTCGCCTTCCCCGGCATCGCTGATCCCCTCTGCCCTCAGTCTCGCGGAACTCGTTCCAGTTTCCGGCTAAGCGTACCTGCCCTGAAGAAAGCTTCAACTCTCGACCACCTGGCGGAAAAACTGTAACACGTTCTACACTCGCCAGTAGCTCTGTACCCCGCGAGGAGGAGACCGATGCCGGTCGCGCTCACCGAGGAACAAACCGCGCTCGCCGCCGCCGTGCGGGACTGGGCGGCGGCACACGATCCGGTCGCCGCTGTGCGGGCCGCCGAAACCACTGGCGCCGGCCTGCCGGAAGGGTTCGCCGCGCTGGGGCTCACCGGCGTCGCGTTGCCGGCGTCGGTCAACGGGGCGGACGGGACCGTCGCGGATCTCGCGGCCGGGCTCGCGGCCGCCGCCGAAGCGCTGGTGCCGGGGCCGTTGCTGAGCACCGCGCTGGCCGGGCTGCTGCTCGCGGAGCACTCGAAGGAACTCGCCGCCGAGATCGCCGACGGGACCGCACACGTGGCGGTGCAATTGGACGAGGAGGCAGTGCCTGGCGCGGATGCCGGGTCGTGGCTGCTCGTGCCACGAGGCGAGCGATACGTGCTGGTGCCGCCCGGAGCGGCGGTGGAACCGTTGGCTCCCTTCGACTTTTCGCGCTCGCTGGGCCGCGTCAAGGCCGACGTGCCGGGCGAGGTGCTGGATCTGCCGGACGTCCGCGATCTCGCGGCGACGCTGGCAGTCGCGGAAGCGGCGGGCGTGGCACGGTGGTGCCTGACGACAGCCGTCGAGTACGCCAAGGTCCGGGAGCAATTCGGGCAGGTGATCGGCGCTTTCCAGGCGGTCAAGCACCTGTGTGCGGAAATGTTGTGCCGCACCGAAGCCGCCGAGGCGCTGGCATGGGACGCGGCTTCGGCGGTCGGCGATCCGCTGGCGGTCGCGAGCGCCGCGGCGGTGGCGCTGGACGCCGCGGTCGAGAACGCGAAGGACTGCATTCAGGTTCTCGGCGGGATCGGGTTCACCTGGGAGCACGAAGCGCACCTATACCTGCGACGCGCGTTGGCATTGCGGCAGTGGCTCGGCGGTTCGCAGCGGTGGCGGAAGCGCGCCGCGGACCTGGCGTTGGCCGGAAAGCGGCGGACGCTCGGCGTGAACGTCGGCGAGGACGCCGAGGTGACCCGGCTGGTCGCGGAAATCGCTGCGCTGCCGGAGGAAAACCGGCGCACCGCGCTCGCGGACTCGGGATTGCTGGCCCCGCACTGGCCGCAGCCGTACGGCCGTGGCGCGGACGCCGCGGAGCAGCTCAGGATCGACGCCGCGTTGACGGCGGCGGACATCAAGCGGCCGGACATGGTGATCGGCGGCTGGGCGGTGCCGACGATCCTCGCGCACGGCACCGATGAGCAGCGCGAACGCTTCGCCGCGCCGACGCTGCGCGGCGAAGTGACGTGGTGTCAGCTGTTCAGCGAGCCCGGCGCCGGCTCGGATCTCGCCTCGCTGCGCACCGCGGCACGGCGGACGGACGGCGGCTGGCTGTTGACCGGGCAGAAGGTGTGGACGTCGCTCGCGCACGAGGCGGATTGGGCGATCTGCCTCGCCCGCACCGACCCGGACGTGCCGAAGCACAAGGGAATCACCTACTTCCTGGTCGACATGCGCGCCGCCGGGATCACGACGCGGCCGCTGCGCGAGATCACCGGGCGCAGCGTGTTCAACGAGGTTTTCCTGGACGACGTGTTCGTGCCGGACGCCGATGTCGTCGGCGAACCCGGCGCGGGCTGGAAGCTGGCGCGCACCACGCTGGCGAACGAACGCGTCGCGCTGGGCCGCGGTTCGGCGGTCGGCGAGAACGTCGAAGAGCTGCTGGAATCGGCCCCGGAAGACGTTGATCGCGACCGGCTCGGCGCGTTGATCGGCCAAGGCAGCGCGTGTTCGGTGCTCGACCTGCGAGCGACACTGCGGCGGCTGGACGGCCTCGGCCCGGGCGCGGAATCGTCGGTGGCGAAGCTGCTCGGCGTGCGGCACCGGCAGGAAACCGCGGAGTTCGCGCTCGACCTCGCGTCCGAGCTGGTCGCGGAAACCCCTGCGGCGCAAGAATTCCTGCTCACCCGCTGTCTGTCCATCGCGGGCGGCACCACGCAGGTCCTGCTCTCCGCCGCCGCGGAACGCGTGCTCGGCCTCCCCCGCTGAACGTCCGTGAAGGGCCCCTTCACGGACCCAGATCCCATGCCAGGGACCTAAGGCGGCGTTATGAGTACGACTGAGGGACCGCTGGCTTGCGCCGGGGCCGACGCGAGCGGCGGGAACTGGTCGCGCCGTCCGTGAGGGGAACCCTGAGGGAATCAGATTCCCTCAGGGTTCCCCTCACGGACTTGAAGAAACGGGCATATCGGCGCCAACCGGGCATTTCGCTGGCTGGGGCGTCCTTTATGGACGGTCAGCGAGCTGACGCCGCCCGGCTTAAGTCCCTGGCACGGGAATCTGATTCCCTCAAGGAGTCCTTCACGGACAGCTACTCAGCCCGGTGCGCGGCGGCCAAGCGGGCGTACTCGTCCAGCAGCGCCAGCGTTTCCGCCTCCGGCAGCGTCGGCAGCATGAACCCGTAGTGGTCCAGCCCGGCGTCGGCGTACTGCTTGATCGCGTCCGCGTCGGCCGGTCCGCCGAAGAGCTGCGACGGCATATCGCCACGCCCCGCGTCGGCGAGCCGCTGCCGGATGTCGCGCACCTGGTCCGGCGAGACCGCGGGGTTCGGGATCCACCCGTCCCCGTGCTCGATCAGCCGCTTCAGCGCCGCGTCGCTCGCGCCGCCGACCAGGATCGGCGGATGCGGCGTCTGCACCGGCTTCGGCCACGCGAAGATCGGGTCGAAGTCGATGTGCTTGCCGTGGAACTCCGCCTGTTCCTGCGTCCAGATCGCCTTCAGCGCGGCGATCTGCTCGTTCAGCAGCGCGCCCCGGGTCTTCGGGTCGGTGCCGTGATTGGCCATTTCCTCCCGGTTCCAGCCCGCCCCGACCCCGAACGCGAACCGGCCGCGCGACACCAGGTCGAGCGACGCCACCTCCTTCGCGGTGTGGATGAGGTCGCGCTGGATCAGCAGCACGACCCCGGTGCCCAGCACCAGCTCCGAGGTGTTCACCGCGGCCGCGGTCAGGGCCACGAACGGGTCGAGCGTGCGGTAGTAGATCCGCGGCAGCTCGCCCCCGCTGGGGTACGGCGTCTCCCGGCTCGCCGGGATGTGCGAATGCTCGGCGAGGAAGAGCGACGCGAACCCGCGCTCCTCGGCCGCCTCGCCCAGCACGTCGGGCCGGATGCCTTCGTCGGTCACGAACGTCGAGATCCCGAAATCCATGCCTCCTTCTACCTCCGGGATCCGGCAGGTATTCCCGGAGAGCTGTTGACAGATCACCAGCAGTGTCCGCTAGCGTGAAATCATCACCCGTTGAATAGGAGGCCGCGCATGGATGTGACAGACGTCGACTTCGAGGAGATGTACCAGGGCAAGACCCCGATCGGGGACAAGATGCCGTGGGACATCGCCGGCCCGCAGCCGGCCGTGGTCGCGCTCGAAGCGGACGGCGGATTCCACGGCGAGGTGCTCGACATCGGGTGCGGCCTCGGCGAAAACGCCCTGTTCCTCGCGTCTCGCGGACACCGCGTGACCGGTCTCGACGGCGCGCCGACCGCGCTCGCGCGAGCCCGCGAAGCAGCCGAGAAGCGCGGCCTGGACGTCACCTTCGCCCAGGCGGACGCCACCCGGCTCGACGGCTACGAAGGCCGCTTCGACGCGGTCCTCGACAGCGCGCTGTACCACTGTCTCGACGAAGAGCAGCGGCACGCGTACGTGGCGGCGCTCGGGCGCGCGACCAAGTCCGGCGCACAGCTGAACGTGTTCTGCTTCTCCGACGCGGTACCGGAGAACTTCCCGGTGCCGTACCGCATCACCGAGCAGAACCTGCGCGACACCGTCGGCGGCGACTGGACGATCGACGTGATCGAGCAGGCCGTATACACCACCGCGATGACCCGCGAGGGCCTCATCGCGGCGGTCGCCTCCGTCACGCCGGACGCGCAGCCGGACCCGACCGCGCTCAACGCGCTGGACGTCGACGAGCAGGGCCGGGTCCTCGTCCCGATGCTGCGGCTGGCCGCGCGGCGGGCGTGACGGGTCAGACGTTGCGCCGGTACTGCCCGCCGACCTCGAAGAACGCCTCGGTGATCTGACCGAGCGAGCACACCCGCGCGGCATCCATGAGCACGTCGAACAGGTTGCCGCCGCGGGTGGCCGCCTCGCGCAGCGCCTTGAGCGCCTGCTGGGCCTCCTCGCGGTGCCCGTGCTGGAAGTCGGCGAGCCTGCGCAGCTGCGACTGCTTCTCGTCCTCGGTCGCGCGGGCCAGCTCCACCTCGACGTCGTCCTCCCCGGCCTTCGGGTTGCGGAAGGTGTTGACGCCGATGATCGGCAGCGAGCCGTCGTGCTTCTTGCGCTCGTACAGCAGCGATTCGTCCTGGATCCGGCCGCGCTGGTAGCCGGTCTCCATCGCGCCGAGCACGCCGCCGCGTTCGGAGATCCGGTCGAACTCGGTGAGCACGGCCTCCTCGACCAGGTCGGTCAGCTCGTCGATCACGAACGAACCCTGCAGCGGGTTCTCGTTCTTCGACAGGCCCCACTCCTTGTTGATGATCATCTGGATGGCCATCGCGCGGCGCACCGACGATTCCGACGGCGTGGTGATCGCCTCGTCGAACGCGTTGGTGTGCAAGGAGTTCGCGTTGTCGTACAGCGCGCACAGCGCCTGCAGCGTGGTGCGGATGTCGTTGAAGCTCATCTCCTGGGCGTGCAGCGACCGGCCGGAGGTCTGCACGTGGTACTTGAGCTTCTGCGACCGGTCGTTCGCGCCGTACCGCTCGCGCATCGCCACGGCCCAGATCCGCCGCGCGACCCGGCCGAGCACCGAGTACTCCGCGTCCATCCCGTTGGAGAAGAAGAACGACAGGTTCGGCGCGAAATCGTCGATGTCCATGCCGCGCGCCAGGTACGACTCCACGTAGGTGAACCCGTTGGCGAGCGTGAAGGCCAGCTGCGAGATCGGGTTCGCCCCGGCCTCGGCGATGTGGTAGCCGGAAATCGACACCGAGTAGAAGTTGCGCACCCCGTGCTGGATGAACCACTCCTGGATGTCGGCCATCATCCGGAGGCTGAACTCGGTGGAGAAGATGCAGGTGTTCTGGCCCTGGTCTTCCTTGAGGATGTCCGCCTGCACGGTGCCGCGCACGTTCTTCAGCGCCCACTCGCGCAGCTGCGCGGCCTCCGCTTCGGCCGGTTCGCGCCCGTGCTCCTCACGGAACTCGGCGAACTTCTGGTCGATCGCGGTGTTGAGGAAGAACGCCAGGATCGTCGGCGCGGGGCCGTTGATCGTCATCGACACCGAGGTGTTCGGCGCGGTCAGGTCGAAGCCGTCGTAGAGCGCCTTCATGTCGTCCAGCGTCGCGATGGAGACGCCGGACGTGCCGACCTTGCCGTAGATGTCCGGGCGGGTGTCCGGGTCGTGGCCGTAGAGCGTGACCGAGTCGAACGCCGTCGACAGCCGCTTGGCCTCGGAATCGGCCGACAGCAGCTTGAACCGGCGGTTGGTGCGGAACGCGTCGCCCTCGCCGGCGAACATCCGCGCCGGGTCCTCGCCCTCGCGCTTGAACGGGAAGACGCCCGCGGTGTACGGGAAGTAGCCGGGCAGGTTTTCCCGGCGCAGGAAGGAAAGCAGCTCGCCGGACTCGGTGTAGCGCGGCAGCGCGACGCGCGGGATCCGGTTGCCGGACAGGGTTTCCCGCCACAGCTGGGTGTGCAGCTCCTTGTCCCGGATCTTCACCACCAGCTCGTCCTGGCGGTATTCCGCGGCGAGCGCCTGGAACCGTTCGAGAAGCTTGGTCGATTCGCCGTCCACATCGGACTCGGCGGCGGCGATGAGACCGTCCAGCGCGTCCGTGCTCGCGTCCACTGTGCCCAACTCGGACAGCGCGGCCTTGGCCTCGGCCAGGTGCTCGTGCTTGCGGACCGCCGCGACCTGCTTGTCGGTCTGCTCGTGGTACCCGCGCACCGTCTCGGAAATCTCGGCGAGGTAGCGCGCGCGGTTGCCCGGGATGATCGTGCTGGCGTCCGTGGACACCTTGCCCGCCACCGCCGGCAGCGTACCGGCCGACACCGACAGCCCGCGGTCGGCGAGCATGTCGCGCAGGTGCTGGTACAGCGCGGTCACGCCGTCGTCGTTGAACTTCGCCGCGCTCGTGCCGTACACCGGCATCTCCTCGGGCGCGGACCCGAACGCCTCGCGGTTGCGCACCAGCTGCCGCGCGACGTCCCGACGCGCGTCCTCGGCGCCACGGCGCTCGAACTTGTTGATCGCTACCACGTCGGCGAAGTCGAGCATGTCGATCTTCTCCAGCTGCGACGCGGCGCCGAACTCCGGCGTCATCACGTACAGCGACTCGTCCACGTAGTCGACGATGCCCGCGTCGCCCTGGCCGATACCGGGCGTCTCCACGATCACCAGGTCGAACCCGGCCGCCTTGCACGCCAGGATCGATTCCTTCAGCCCGGCCGGAATCTCGCCGCTGGTGGTGCGGGTCGCGAGCGAGCGGAAGTACACCGGAGAGCCGTCGAGGCAGTTCATCCGGATCCGGTCGCCGAGCAGCGCGCCGCCGCCCTTGCGCCGCGACGGGTCCACCGCGAGCACCGCGATGCGCAGCTTGTCTTCCTGGTCGAGACGGAAACGGCGGATCAGCTCGTCGGTGAGCGAGGACTTGCCGGACCCGCCGGTGCCGGTGATGCCGAGAACCGGCACGTGCTTCTGCCCGGCGGCCTCGGTGATCGCCGACAGCCATTCCGCGGGCAGGTTTTCGCGCTGCAGCTGGGTGATCACCCGCGCGAGCGCCGGCACGTCGCCGGAGAGCAGCTTGTCGACCGAGGCGGGCGGCTGTGCGGACAGGTCGCTGTCGCAGGCCTTGATCATCATGTTGATCATGCCCGGCAGGCCCATCTCGTAGCCGTCTTCCGGCGAGAAGATCCGCGCCACGCCGCGCGAGTGCAGCAGGTCGATCTCCTCGCGCACGATGACGCCGCCACCGCCGCCGAACACCTTGATGTGCCCCGCGCCGCGCTCGTTCAGCAGCTCCACGAGGTAGCTGAAGTACTCGACGTGCCCGCCCTGGTAGGCGGAAATGGCGACGCCCTGGACGTCCTCGGCGATCGCGGCCGTGGCCACCTCGTCGACCGACCGGTTGTGGCCGAGGTGCACCACCTCCGCGCCCTGGGACTGCAGGATCCGGCGCATGATGTTGATCGAGGCGTCGTGGCCGTCGAACAGGCTGGAAGCCGTGACGAACCGGACCGGGTTCGCGGGACGGTACAGGTCGCTGCCGCTCATCCTCCCAATTTACTAGGACTTCCTACTATTGGAAACCCGAGCTGGAAGTGACCCGGCTCTCAGGGGTTGACAGCGGAGCTATATTCAACTCATCAGTTAATTAACCAAGTGATTGAGTACCGATGTCCGCAGACCAGCTGAGCACCACTTTCGCCGCACTGGCCGATCCGACCCGGCGCGCGATCCTCGCCCGCCTCACCCGCGGCGAGGCCACCGTCAACGAGCTGGCCGCGCCATTCGAGGTGAGCCTGCAGGCGGTGTCGAAGCACCTGAAGGTGCTGGAACAGGCCGGGCTGATCAGCCGCGGCCGCACCCGGCAATGGCGCCCCTGCCGACTGGAGGCGGGCCCGCTGGCCGACGTGGCCGGCTGGGTCGCCGAGTACCGGCAGTTCTGGGAGTCCGGATTCGACCGCTTGGACGAGCACCTGCGGCAACTGCAGGAGGGGGACGAATGAGCGAGCTGACCATCGTGCGGGTCTTCGACGCACCGCGGGATCTGGTGTTCCAGGCCTGGACCGACCCGGCGCATCTCGCGAGCTGGTTCGGCCCGCACGGCTTCGTCGCGTCCGAGACCCGCACGGACCCGCGGCCCGGCGGCACCTGGCACAGCCGGATCACCAGCGCCGAGCAGGGCATCGACCGGCGGGTGTCCGGCGTCTACCGCGAGGTCTCGGCGCCGTCCCGGCTCGTGTTCACCTTCCGCTGGCAGCACCCGGAGGACGAAGTCGGCGAAACGCTCGTGACCATCGATTTCGCCGAGCTGGCAGGGAAGACCTCGATGACGTTCCATCAGGCTCCGTTCCCGAACGAAGCCGAGCGGGACGGGCACAGCGATGGCTGGCAGTCCGGTTTCGAAGATCTCGACCACATCCTGGAGGAACTGAAATGACCGTCGCACTCCCCCGCGTCGTCACGCCCGAGGAATGGGCCAGCGCCCGCGAATCCTTGCTGCGCAAGGAAAAAGAGCACACTCGCGCCGGCGACCGATTGGCCGCCGAACGCCGCCGCATGCCCATGGTCCGCTTCGCAAAGGACTACGCATTCACCACTCCCGACGGCCGCCAAAGCCTGCTGGACCTCTTCGAAGGCCGCCGTCAGCTGCTCGTCTACCACTTCATGCTGGGCCCCGGCAACGAAGCAGGCTGCCCGGGCTGCTCGATGCTGGTCGACTCCATGGGCCACCCCGCCCACCTGCACGCCCGCGACGCGACCCTCAAGATCGTCGCCCCCGCCACCGCCCCCGAAATCGAGCGCTACTGGTCCCGGATGGGCTGGACCCTCCCGTGGGCGTCGGCGCATGGCACGGATTTCCCCGCGGACTGCGGCATCGACGGCGGTTTCGGCCTGAGCGTCTTCCTCCGCGACGGCGACGACGTGTACCGCACCTACTTCACCGACGGCCGCGGCGGCGACCAGTTCGTCTCGACCCTGCGCTACCTGGACGTCACCCCGTTCGGCAGGCAGGAGGCCTGGGAGGAAGAGCCCCACGGCACCGACGCCCCGAGCAGCTGGTGGCGCCGCCACGACGAGTACTGAAAAATTTCCGCGGCCCGATGTCCAGACGGCCACCCCGGCTCCGACCCTCTCGGTAACTGGCCCTCATCACGGAAGCGAGCCCGCCATGGCCAACCTGGTCTACCTGGTCCACACGTCCCTGGACGGCTGCGTAGAAGGCCCCGCCGGAGAGTTCGACTGGCCCCAGATGGGCCCAGAACTGTCCGGCTACGCCAACGACTTATCGCAACGCGCCGGAATGTTCGCCTACGGCCGCCGCGTATGGGAAATGATGTCGAGCTACTGGCCCGACGTAGAGTCGATCTCGGATCACCCGCACGACCTGGCCTTCGCCCCGATCTGGCGGGAAAAGCCGAAACTGGTCTTCTCCCGCACCCTTGCGTCAGCCGCTTGGAACACCCACATCGCGGCCGGCGACCTAACCGAAGAAGTCGCCAAGCACAAAGCCGCCGGCGACATCCTCCTGATGGGCGGCTACACCCTAGCCGCGGAACTAGGCCGCCGCGGACTCATCGACGAATACCTGGTCTGCGTCCACCCAGTAATCCTGGGCGGCGACAAACGCCCCTTCGCCAACGACTCCGACCGCATCGGCTTGCGGCTGGTCGAGTCGCGCACCCTAGACGGCACAGTCGCCCTACTCCACTACCGCGCCGAGCGCTGATCTCTAGACCCGACTACAACGCGGGATCGCGTCGGCGTCTGGAGGGCAGTGCGCACGGCCCCCAGGCCGGGTGCACTGCCCTCCAGACGCCGACTCAAAGGCGATCCCGCCGCGACGACGGAGTCGGCGCCAAAATTACTGATGTGCCTTAGCCGCCCTCAACGCGATCCACTGCCGCATCGCATACTCAACGAGCGTGATCAGCGTCTGCTTGGTCGACTCCCGCTCCCGAGCGTCACACCGCACAATCGGAATGCTGGAATCAATAGACAGCGCTTCCCGCACGTCATTGATGTCGTGCTCCAGCACCCCATCAAACGTATTAACACCCACGATATAAGGCAGCCCGCGGTCCTCGAAGAAGTCGATCGGCGCGAACGAATCCGCCAGCCGCCGAGTATCCGCGAGCACCACCGCCCCGATCGCACCCCGCACCAGGTCGTCCCACATGAACCAGAACCGCTGCTGGCCGGGCGTGCCGAACAGGTAGAGGATCAGGTCGGCGTCGAGGGAGACGCGGCCGAAGTCCATGGCGACCGTGGTGGTCGTCTTGTGCGGGGTCTGGTCGAGGTTGTCGATGCCGCGGCTGGCGTCGGTCATCATCGCCTCGGTGGTGAGCGGAACGATTTCCGACACCGAGCCCACGAAAGTCGTCTTGCCCGCTCCGAAGCCGCCCGCCACCACGATCTTCGCCGATGTCATGGTCGGGGGCGCGGTTTCCCGCGGTGCCTTAAAGCCGACGGAGTCCACTCAAAACCCTTTCCATCAACATCAAGTGTGCTTCGGCGCCGTCCTGGCCCGAGATCGTCCGGTGCACGGTGACGAGGCCGGCGTCGGCCGCGTCGCTGATCAGCACCCGTGCCACCCCCAGCGGCACCGACAGCACCGCGGCGATCTCCGCCACCGAACGCGGGGTCCGGCACGCTTCCATGATCGAGATGCTCTCGATCTGTTCCGCCGCCGCCTGCGGGAATCCTCCCGCGGCGACATGGTCCTTCGTGGAGATCAGGGTCTCCAGTTCGAGCGCGTAGTTCGCCCGGGTGCGCCCGCCGGTGAGAGCGTACGGGCGCACGATCGACGTCTCCTCGGCCGGGTCCACCCGATCGTGGCGCTCGGGGCGGACGATCGCCGACGGCATCGAGAACTCGCCGCTCGGCGGTCCGGGGTCGAAGAGCCCGCCTGGTCTGGGGCCGTCGGAGTCCGTACTGCCCGGTGGAGAGACGAGAGAGGTCACACCATCTCCTTGGTCGGCCGGCGGCACGGGGGCCGGCGGCGGGTCCGCTGCCGCGTGCGCTCCCGCGGCGGGCGGCGCTGAGGACTGGGATTCCTTCGTTTCTTTGCCGCTCTTCTTCCGTTTTCTGCGCGAGCGGCCCGAATCAAGGCTGAACCCGTTGAGGACGTCGGCGAACGTGCCGTCGTCCCCGGCGGCGGGCTCGTCCCCGCGCGGGGGCTCGCCGCCGGCACCGGGCTCTTCGCCGAACAATCCGGACCCCTGGCTCATCGCGCCATCATCCCACCGGTTCGCCGATCAGCGAGCCCCCGGCGCCCTGCAGCTGCGCGCGCAGCTCGGGGGTCAGGATCTGGCCGACGCGGTCGACGAGCATCGTCATCTCGTAGGCGACCTGCCCGATGTCGCAGTTCGGCGCGGCGAGGATCGCCAGGCACGAGCCGTCGCTGATGGACATCAGCACCATGATGCCGAGTTCCATCTCGACGACGGTCTCGCGCACCGAGCCCGCCTCGAAGCACCGGGCGGCGCCCTGGGTGAGGCTGACGAGCCCGGACGCCACGGCGGCGAGCTGGTCGGCGCGGTCGAGCGGCAGCCGGTTGGAGGCCGTCAGCAGAAGACCGTCGGCCGACACGACGACCGCGTGCGCGACGCCCGGGACGCGGTCGGCGAAGTCGTTCACCAGCCAGCCGAACTGGTTCTGCTGCGGCTGGGCCGCATTCGGCGAGGTCATTCACCCTCCAATGTTTCGTGGTTCGTCTCAGCGGCCTGCGCGGTGCGGTGCCTGCCGCGCTGGATCCCCTGCTGGAAACTGCTCAGGCGACCGCGCACGTCGTGCGCGTCGCGGGACGGACGGGGGCTCGCCGACCCGGCGGGCGGCGGTGCGCTGCCGGGAAGAAGCTGTTCTCCTCGACGGCGCCGGGGCAATCCTGCCGAAGTGAACGAAGCGGGCGTCGACTGGGACACCGACTGGACGGTCCGCCACCCCTCGTCGGAACCGAAGTTCCACTCGGCGGTGGCTTCGGCGGGCCCCGGGGAGGGGCTTGCCGAACCGTCCGAGCCGCTCGGCGCGGACGGGGTCTGCGGGGCCGGGGCGGCCGGGGTGTCCGCTCCGGCGGAGGACTGCCGCGACGGGACCTGTCCCGGCACCAGCGGCTGGCCCCAGAGGCCGGTCTTCACCGGGGCCGCGGCGGTCTGGCCCGGCACCGCGGCTTGACCCGGCACCGCGGTCTGGCCCGGCACCGCGGTCTGGCCCGATGTCGCGGACTGCCCTTGCGTTCCGGTCTGGCCCGGCGTTCCGGTCTGGCCAGGGAGGTTCTGGCCCGGCACCCGGGTCTGGCCCAGCCCCTGCGCCGAAGCCGGGGCCGGGGCCGGGTCCGCCGCCGCGCTCTTCTCGGCCTGCGGGCCCGGCGCGGCGGCCGGAGGCTGTGCGGCGCTGCGCCACGTCGTCAGCGGCGAAGCCTTGCCCGGCACCGGTTTCTCGGCGGGCGGGCCCCACAGCGAGGTCTGCTCCGTACTCGGCGACGAGGCAGGCGCGGAAGACCCGGAAGCCTGCCCGTTCGCCGAAGCCGGGCTGTCCGTCTCCTCCGCGGCGGCCTGGCCGTTGGCCGAAGCCTGCGCCGCCTGCGACGCCGGGGTCTGGCCGGTGCCGGAGACCGCCGCTTCGAGCCCGGCCACCGCGGCCGGGACCTGGTTCGGGTCGGCCGACGGCGGGGCGGGCGGGAGGCTGCTCGCGCCCTTGCGGCGGGTCGGCAGGTTGTCCGGCTTCTCCGGCCGGACCGTCCGGTCCGGTTGCGGCGCGGGCAGTTCCGTGCGCGCGGCCGGGGACTGGCGCGGCCATCCGCCGTCCGGGTCGAACGCAGGGGGCACGGCCGGGACGGGAGCCGTCTCGTCCGAAGACCCCGCGCCGGCGGGCCGTCCGCCGAACCCGGACGGGGCGTCCGTGCCCGGGGTGCGCCGCGGCATCCCGCCGGGACGGTTCTGGTCCGCCGGAGCGCCGAACGCCCCCGCGACCGTCTGCCGCCGCCGGGCCGCCTCGTTGTGCCCGCGCGGGACCTCCGGCGCGGCGGCCTGCTCCGCGGCGCCCGCCGAATCCGGAGTGCTGCCCGCGGTTTCCGGCTCGGCGGTCCCGCGGACCTCCTGCCTGCCGCGGGTCACCCCGCGCTGGAAGCTGTTGAGCCGGCCCCGCACGTCCGCCGGGTCGCGGACCGGAAGGTCCGAGACACCACTGCTCTGCGTCTCGGCCGCGGGAGCCGCCTGCTCCGGCGTGGCGCTGCCCGGCATGAGCTGTTCGCCGCGACGCCGCCGGGGAAGACCCGACTTCGTGAACGCGGTCGGCTCCACCTGGGACAGTGCCTGCACCGTGCGCCAGTTTTCGTCGCTCGCGAAATCCCAGTTGCGCTGCTGCTGCTCCTCATCCGAACCGTCGGCATCGGAAGAGTCCGAAGCGGACGGAGCGGCGGGCGCGGCGGCGGGCGGCGGCTGCGCGGGCGAACGGAACCAGGCCGACAGCATCTCGTCGAAGATCGGCGTGTTCTCGATCGTCGTCTCGGCCGCGGACGGCGGCGGCACCTCCGGCACCTGCTGCGCGGCCTGGTTCCACCAGTCGCTCAGCGTCGTCGCGTTGGCCGCGGAGAACAGGTCCTTGCCCGAGGGCAGTTCGCCGTCGCGCTCGTCGCGGGTTTCCGCGGCCGGTTCCGGCGCGGGCTCCGGGCGCGGCGGCGGGACGTCGACGATCTGCGGCAGCTTCGGCGCGGGCGGCGGCGGGGCGGGCGTGTCGTCGTCGCGCGGGATCGGGCTGAACAGCGCGGTGCCGGACACCTCGAGGTCCGACGGCGGTCGCGCGACCTGGTCCCCGGAGAAGCCGGCGAGGTCGCCCGCCGACGGCCACCGCTGCGTTTCCTCGGAGTTGCTGCCCTGCTGCGGAACGAGACCCGGCACGGCCGACCCGTTGGCGGCCGGGCGCTGCCGGCGCGGAAGTCCTCCCGGCGCGGCGGGCGGAGCGGCGAGGCTCGCCTTGGGACCGGGCAGCGCCCCGGGTTCCGACCGGTCGCCCGGCACCGCGGCCAGGCCGGTCATCACCAGTTCCGGCGGCACCACCACGGTGGCCCGCACGCCGACGATGTCCTTGCCGCCGTGCAGCGAAACGCCGATGCGGTGGCGGCCGGCGAGGCGGCCGACCACGAACAGGCCCATCCGGCGCGAGGTCGCGAGGTCGACCGAGCCCGAGTCGGTGAGCCGGCCGTTGGCCTCCACCACCTCGTACTCGTTCATGCCGATGCCCTTGTCGAGGATGTCGACGTTGAGCGAACCGTCCTCGGCGAGCCGCGTCGCGACCGTGACCTGGGTTTCCGGCGCGGAGAACGCGGTCGCGTTGTCGAGCAGCTCCGCGATGAGCCGCTGGACGTCGCTCGCGGCGAACCCGACGATCTTCACCGCGGGCGGGTGCTGCACCGAAACCCGCTGGTACTGCTCGATTTCCGACACCGCGGCGCGCAGCACGTCGTGCGTGGCGACCGGCTGGCCGGAGCGGCGGCCCGGCTCGGCCCCGGAGAGGACCATCAGGTTCTCGTTGTTGCGCCGCATCCGGGTGGCGAGGTGGTCGAGCTGGAACAGCGTGGCGAGCTGGTCGGCGTCCTCCTCGTCGCGCTCCAGCCGCTCGATCAGCTGCAGCTGCCGCTGCACAAGGCTCTGGCTGCGCCGCGACAGGTTGACGAACACGCTGGAGTAGCCGGCGCGCATGGCGGCCTGCTCGGTCGCCAGCCGCAGCGCCTGGCTGTGCACCTTCTCGAACGCCCGCGCGACCTCGCCGACCTCGTCCTGCACCTGGACCGGCACCGGCTCGACCTCGACGCTCTGCGCGCGGCCCTCCTGGATGTTGCGGACCGCCTCGGGCAGGTCCTTCTCCGCGACGTCCAGCGCGCTGCGCCGCAGGACCTTCAGCGAGCGCAGCAGCTGGCGGGCGATGACGAACACGACCGCGGCCGCCGCGGCGAGCGCCGCGAACAGCAGCACTGCCAGCAGACCGGCGCTGCTGCCCGCGTCCTCCACCAGCGCGGACGACGCCGCGGTGAGGTCGGTGCTCATCCGGCCGGAGACTTCGGTCAGCTGCGCGGTCACCGCGCTCGAGGCCTTGTTCCACTCCTGCGGCGAAATCCGCTTGAGCGCGTCGTCGGTGGAGCCGCCCTGTCCGCCGAGCACGGTGCCGAGCATCCGCTTGCGGTCGTAAGAGGTGTCCGGCTTGAGCGTGCTCTCGAAGTCCTGGCGCTGTGGCGCGGTCGCGGCCGCGTTGAAGTCGGCGACGCGGTCGTCGAAACGCAGCTCCGCTTCGCGCACGTCGCTCAGCTGCTGCGGGGTGAGCGTCCCCGCGGAGATGCCGTAGGCGACCAGGGACTGGGTGACCGACACCTGTTCCTTCGCCGCTTCGAGGTCGTGCAGCGCGCTCGGGGTGCTGCCGAGCGCGTCGGCGCTCGCGCCCGCCGACACCGCGGTGTCGGCGGCGATCAGCGCGGTGGTGACGGCGTTGTAGTCGCCCACCGCCTCGGCCGCGTTCAGCAGGCCGGCCCCGACCTGCTGGCGGATCACCGCGATCTCGTTGACCTGCGCGGTCGCCGAGTTCACCGCGCCGGACACGCTGGAGCCGTCGGCCCCGACCCTGGCGGCCGCCTCGGTGAACGGCGCGACCGCCGCGTCGGTGGCCGCGCGGGCGGCCTTCAGTTCGGGGGTGACCCCCGAGGTTCCCGCGGTCAGCTGGGAAGCGGTCTGGGTGCGTTCGCGCTGCAGCCCGTCGGTGAGCGCGCGCAGCTGGGTGCTCAGCGCGACGAGCCGGTCGATCCGCTGGTAGTCGCTCGACCGCGAGACCTGGCCCGCGATGGCGGTGATGCCGAGGACGAGCGCGAGCACGATGGGGACGATCGTGACCGCGGACAGCTTGACCGGAAGGCTCCAGTCCCGCCAGCGCAGCGCCGACCGCCAGCCCGACGACCAGCGCGGCCGCTTGGGCGGGCGGCCGAGCAGCTTCTCCACAGGCACTTGGCCTTCTCCTGCAACGGTCACGAAAGTGACTCCCTGTCCGGCGTCGTGGCTGCCAGTCGGCGGTTCCCGCGGTTCTGCGCGCGGCCGGCGCGGCACGCGCTCCCGGCCCGGCGCCCCGCGGTCCGCCTGCCCGCGCGGCCGACCGGCGGGCACGGCGGGGCTGATCCGGCACCGGCCCGGTCGGCGATCGGCTTCCCGGGACTATGCACGTGCACGACGCAAGTTGCGGACTGCACGGCGGTGGTCGAGATCAACTTGTCTGCGCCTTATCGATCGCTGCGGGCGGCTGGGGCCAAAGAATCGTACACCAATCGCCGCCTGCGTTATTGCGTTCCGCATCGGGGTGCTGACCTGGGAAAATAGTCGGACTGCGCGGACTCGGCGCCGCGGATTCGGGAACGATCGCCCGGCAACGGAATTCCGGTTACCCGGCGCTCTCGCCCGGAGCGTCCGGCCGTCACCCGATTAGCCCACACAGGGTAAGCGGCACCCTCGATGGGACTACGCTCCGTGCCCCCATCGGGTGGGTGCCCCCGGAAGTTGAACCCGATGTTGTGGAGATGCAGCGACGCGCCGCTCGACCCGGTGATTTTTGCCAGCCTCCCTTCCCTGCCTGGGAATCCCCGCCCGGACGCGGACCTGCCCGCCGAAGCGGAGCGGCCGCCCCGCCCGGCGGCTACGACCGGTCACCGTAGTGGATCTTGACCGGCCCGTCACTCCGCCGTCTGCCGCAACCCGGACGGCGTACCGCGACTCGCCGTGACATCCGCGCTCACTATTCCGAGTGATCAGCCTGTGATCTGCCCGGACGCGGCGTTTTGCGCTATTTCCCGGGCGAAAAGGAATTTCCGGTGCCCTTCCGAACCGGCTTTTTCCGCGTTCCGGCGGCGTCGTTACTATGGCCGCCTCCCAGTCCGCAAGGGCGATCCGGGCGCTTCTCCGAACGCCGCCCGCCGCCACCCATCGCGCAAGTTGCCGGAGGCAGCCATGCACAACGTCGCGCGCACCACCGGGCCGACCGCCGCGACCGAGGACACCGGCCAGATGCCCGCGCTGTTCGACCGCGAAGGAGGCGGCCCCGCCCCGCGGGGCAGGCGCCGCAAGCGCGGCCCGGACTACGAGCAGATCCAGCGCAGCCCCCAGTTCCGCGCGCTGCGCGGCCGGTTCCGCCGGTTCGTCTTCCCGATGAGCATCGGGTTCTTCGCCTGGTACCTCGTCTACGTCGTGCTCGCCGCCTACGCGGGCGAGTTCATGAGCACGCCGGTCTTCGGCCTGGTCAACGTCGGCATGCTGCTCGGCCTCGGCCAGTTCGTCACCACCGCGGCGATCACCGCGCTGTACGTCCGCTTCGCCGACCGCGAGATGGACCCGCGCGCCGAAGAGATCCGCGCGCAGGCCGCCGTCACGGAAGGAACCCCTCAGTGACTACCGCTTCGCTCGCCGAAGGAGCTTCGGCGAGCAACCCGTTGATCAACACCGGGGTGTTCGCGCTGTTCGTCGCGATCACCCTGTTCGTGGTGTACCGCGCGGGCAACCGCCGCTCGTCCACGTCGGGCTACTACACCGCCGACAGCGCCTTCACCGGAAGGCAGAACGGCGTCGCGCTGTCCGGCGACTTCCTGTCCGCGGCCTCGTTCCTCGGCATCGCCGGCGCGATCGCGATCAACGGCTACGACGGCTTCCTCTACTCCATCGGCTTCCTCGTCGCGTGGCTGGTCGACCTGCTGCTGCTCGCGGAACTGCTGCGCAACACCGGCCGCTTCACCATGGGCGACGTGCTCAGCTTCCGGATGAAGCAGCGCCCGGTGCGCGCCGCGTCGGCCACGTCGACGCTGGTGATCTCCTTCTTCTACATGCTCGCGCAGATGGCGGGCGCGGGCGGCCTGGTCGCGCTGCTGCTGGACGTCCACTCGAAGTGGGGCCAGGCGGTCGTGATCACCGTGGTCGGGCTGGTGATGATCTCCTACGTGCTGCTCGGCGGCATGAAGGGCACTACCTGGGTGCAGATCATCAAGGCCACCATCCTGCTCACCGCGGCCTCGCTGATCACCGTGTTCCTGATGGGCAAGTACGGCTTCAACTTCTCCAGCCTGCTGCGCGCGGCCGCCGACCGCAGCCCGATGGGCAAGGACCTGCTGTCCCCCGGCGGTTCCTACGGCGCCAACGGGACCACGAAGCTCGATTTCGTGTCGCTGTCGCTGGCGCTGGTGCTCGGCGTCGCCTCGCTGCCGCACGTGCTGATGCGCTTCTACACCGTGCCGAACGCCCGCGAGGCGCGCCGCTCGGTGGTGTGGGCGACCGCGTGCATGTTCGTCTTCTACCTGTGCACGCTGGTGATCGGCTTCGGCGCGGCGGCGATCGTCGGGCCGGACGAGATCAAGGCCGCGCCCGGCGGCGAGAACTCGGCCGCGCCGCTGCTGGCCCTGCACGTGGGCGGGACGGTGCTGCTCGGCGTCATCTCGGCGGTCGCGTTCGCGACGATCCTCGCCGTGGTGGCCGGGCTGACGCTGACCGCGTCCGCCTCGTTCGCGCACGACGTCTACGCGAATGTCGTGAAGCGCGGCAAGGCGGAACCGGAGGACGAGGTGCGGGTCGCCCGGCTGACCGCGGTCGTGATCGGCGTGCTCGCCATCCTCGGCGGCATCCTCGCCAACGGACAGAACATCGCGTTCCTCGTGGCGCTCGCGCTCGCGGTGGCGGCGTCGGCGAACCTGTCGACCCTGCTGTACTCGCTGTTCTGGAAGCGGTTCAACACCACCGGCACGCTGTGGAGCATCTACGGCGGGCTCATCGCCTGCGTCGTGCTGGTGCTGTTCTCGCCGGTGGTGTCGGGCGCGCCGGACTCGATCTTCCCGAGCGTCGACTTCCACTGGTTCCCGCTGAAGAACCCGGGCCTGGTGTCGATCCCGGTGTCGTTCCTGTGCGGCGCGATCGGCACCTTCGTCGGCCGGTCGAAGGGCGATCCGGCCAAGCACGCGGAAATGGAGGTCCGGTCGCTGACCGGAATCGGCTTCGGCTCCTGACCCTTCTCGCTCAAACGACCGCGGCCCCCGGGAAGTGTTCCCGGGGGCCGCGGTCTTTCGCTGCTCAGAAGATGTCGCGCCCGGCCTGCACCCGGTGCGTCACCCGGCGCTCGACGACGAACGACACGAACGGAACGCAACCGGCCAGCAGGACCAGGACGGTGCTCTTGATCGACCAGCGGGCCTTGATCGCGAGGTCGATGGTGAGCACCAGGTAGATCATGTAGAGCACGCCGTGGATCGGCGAGTACACCGCGGCGGGCGTGGCGTTGCCGAAGCCGTACTCGATGATCATGGTGACGCACAGGGCGAGCAGGCCGACGCCGGTCACGTACGCGCTGGCGCGGAACCGGGTCAGCGAGCCGGACACCTTCGACTGGCGAGCCGGGGCGGCACCGTCGGTGCTGGTGGTCATGGGAGCGTCCTCACTTCCGCGGGCGTTCAGGACTGCTGGTCGCGGGCGTTCAGCTCGCGCAGGTAGCGGTTGTAGGCGGCGAGTTCGTCGTCCTCTTCGGCGGGAGCCGCGGCCGGGCGCGGGGCGGGCACGCGCACCGGGGCCGGAGCGGGCGCCGGGGGTTCTGCGGCGGCTTCCTCTTCGCGTTCGCGCAGCTTCTTGATGCGCCAGAACATGAACGCCGGGAAGAGCCCGAAAAGCGGCCATTGCAGCACGTAGCCGAGGTTCTGGAAGGTGCCGGTGGCGGACGTGAACCGGTCCCACTGCCACCAGGCCAGCCCGCAGCACAACGCCAGGCTCACGACGCTCGTCGCGACGATCATGAGCCGGCGCCCGAGCGGGGACGCGGCCGGGCCGGGATGTGCGGGCACGGTATCGACGCTAGCACTGGCCTGGGCGGGCGTTGCTGAGAGGCGGCGAGGTCGTGACCGGCGCCCCACCCTGATCGCCGAACGCCACGGCGGAGTTTTCCCCCGCGGAAGTCCGTGAGGGGAACCCCGCAGGACTCTGATTCCGTCAGGGTTCCCCTCACGGACACCCATGCGGGCCGGATGCGAGGGGGAGGAAGCTGCCCGGAGCCGGGAGCGTCAGCCCGCCTGGACCTTTTGCGCGGCCTTGGCGTACCCGTCGGCCAGGCCGAAGACCTTCTGCGCGTACTCCGTCGAGTTGTTGTACGACAGGATCCCCGCCCACCAGCCCGCCGGGCTGGCCATGTCGCGGCCGCCCGCGCAGAGGTAGCGGGCCGCGGTGAGGGCGGCGTCGTCGATCTGCTGCGGGTCGGCGCGGCCGTCGCCGGTGGCGTCGGACGCCCATTTCCGCCAGGTGCCCGGGATGAACTGCATGGGGCCGACCGCGCGGTCCGCGACCGGGTCGCCGTCGAGCTGGCCGCCGTCGGTGTCGCTGATCGCGCGGACCCCGGAGGAGCCGTCGAGCGGGACGCCGATGATCGGCTTCGACGGGCGGCCGTCGGCACCGAGGACCGCGCCGCCGTACTGGCCGTGGTTGGACTCGATGCGGCCGATGCCGGCGAGCGTCGCCCAGGAGATGTGGCAGCCGCGGTCGACCTCGCGCATCGCGAGTTCCGCGTTGCCGTACGCGCGCACCGCCCGCGCCGGGATGCCGGTGACCGGCGCGACCTTGTCCGCCCAGCCCTGCAGCGGGTCGCCGCCGCTCGGGCGGGCCGACTGCGGCGCGGTGCCCTGGTCGGCCGCCCCGCCCGCGGCGACGGCGTTGACCGGCGCGATCGAACCGGGCTTGACGTCGACCGCCTTGACGCTCAGCGCCGGGATGTCCGTCGTGGTCGGGCTGGCTTCCGGGGCGGCCGCCCTGGTCACGATCCAGACCCCGCCGCCCGCGACCGCGAGCACCGCGACGACGACGGCGAGCCGCACCGCGAGCGCGGCGCCGTGGCCGCGGCGGGCGGGCGAGGGGGCGGCGGCGGGAGCCGCGGTCTCGTCCCCGGTCCGCGCGGTGTCGGGGGTCTGTCCGGTGGCGGGCACGAAACTCCGGTCCTCCAGCATGGCTTGGGGTTCGCAACACACAACGAGCCCGCGCAGGTTAGCGTTACGCACGCATCGCCATGGTCCCCGCCACGCCGGTTCACCCGGCCGGGTAGTCCGGTTCCGTCAGGTGGACGGTTCAAGCCGCAGTGTGCCGAAGGAACGCTCGCCGGCGAGCCATTCGTCTTGCTCGTGGTCGCGGACGAGGGCGCCGAGCCGCTGCCGCACATCCGGGTCCAGCAGGCGCGAGCCGCGACGGAAGTCGTCGAGATCCCGCGGAGCGGCGAGCAGGGTGATCAGCTGCAGCACCTGGCCGCTGTTGTCTCGCGGGAGGGCAAGCAGATCGGCGGCAGCCAGGAGCGCGCCGGAGACGAGATCGCTCGGCGGGAATCGTTCCAACGCACCGTAGGCCGCTTGGTGAGCGCCGCCGTGGTCGTCCTCGGCTCGCAGCGACGCGATCAGCGTGTGGACCACTTCGGGTCCTTCGTCGCCGTCGACCAGGTCGGCCAGCTCCATGTACCGCTCGGCGTCGAAATCGGCGTCGCACACGCTCAGCAGTTCGCGCCGCCAAGCCGCCAGCTCGGCAATCGGCATTTCGGTCTCCCCCTGGTCCGCCGCCGCACTTTAGCGGCTTCGCCGGGGAAAGAACCCGAAGTTCGCCGTGGTGCCTGGCCGGATGCACCGGCCAGGCGCCACAGCTGTCAAGCGGGCTTCTGCTGCCGCGCCAGGCGCGCGACGCACCAGGCCGGCGCGCTGCCGCGGCGGAGGTGCTGCAAGACCGTCATCGGGCCGAGCCGGCGGGCGAGGTCGGACGGCGCGAGACCGGCCGCCCGGTAGTCCAGGGCCCGCTGGTCCAGCGGGCTGATGCCGGCGTCCCACCACTGCTGCGCTTCGCCGACGTCGCCGACCATCTGCCACCAGCCGGCGGCGGCCACGAGGAGTTCCTCCGGGACCTCCGGCAGCCGGGCGCGCATCGCGTCGAGGTAGCCGGGGTCGGCGGCTTCGACCGGGGCCCAGCGGGCGGGTCCGGACCGGGCGCGCTGGCCGGGGATGCCGGGCGGAGCGGCCGGCGCGTCGGCCAGCCAGGCCGAGGCGATGCGGTCGACCTCCTGCTCCTCGGGGGTCTTCTCGCGCTCGGCCGACCACTGCCGGATCAACGCGTCCACTCCGGGATCTCCGGTCATCCCTGCCTCCTCATCGGTCCCCGACGGGCAGGCATTCGACTACCTGCCCCGTTGCGCGTCCACGACTGGCACCCCACGCGCGACCGGGCGGAAAACCCGCCGTGACCCGGTTCCCGGGGGACCGGAGAACCGGCTGATCACGCAATGTGAGCACCGTAGGGCGGCACCCGCTTTCTCCGCCATACCCCGGACCCCGGAAATTCCGTGACCAGGCGGTTTCATGGGCCAATCCACCCGGATGGTCGAGCGAAGTGCCCGAATCCCGGGATCCGGTGACGATGCGTGACCAGTTGCCCGGACGGGCGAGCGGCGGCGGTCCTGCGGCGCGGAAAGGCCGGGTCAGGCGAAGAGGCTCTTGAAGAAGGTGACGATCGCTTCGGCGCCGTCCTTGAGCCAGCCGAGCACGCGGTGCACGAAGTCCGCGGAGTTGGTGGGCTGCGTGATCAGGAAGAACAGCACGAGCGCGACCACTCCGACGACGATGATCTTCTTCAGGCCGCTCGACATGGTTCCGTCCCCCTCCGCTCCTCCGGCCCCCGGTCGGACGCCGGCCCCGCCTCGGCAGAGTCGGCTCCCACTGTAGTGACGACCCGCCGGAATGGCCCGTCGCGGGCGTGGATCCAGCCAGAAAGCTCACGACGGGGTGACCCCGGTCACCATCGGGTGATCAAGTCCGGAAGGCGCCCCGGTACGCTCCGGCGATGGACGAAGGCGCGGTGACTCTTCGCCCGGTGCGGGAGTCCGATCTCGGGCTGCTGGAGGCGCTGACCAACGACCCGGAGACGGTCGGCGAGCACCAGTGGTTCGGCTGGCACGACCCCGGGTACCTTCAGCGGCTCTGGCGCGAGAACGGCATGCTGACCACCGACAACGGCATGCTTGTCCCGGTCCTCGGCGAACGCCCGCTCGGGCTCGTGTCGTGGCATCGCACGCGGACCGGCCCGCACACCTACTGCTGGAACATCGGCATGGTCCTGCTGCCGGAGGCGCGCGGGCACGGCCTCGGCGCGCAGGCGCAGCGGCAGCTCGCGCGCTACCTGTTCGCGCACACGCAGTTCAACCGCGTCGAGGCCAGCACGGAGGTCGGCAACCGGGCTGGGCAGCGGTCTTTGGAGAAGGCCGGGTTCAGCCGTGAAGGGGTGCTGCGCGGGTTCGATTTCCGGGATGGGGAGTGGCGGGATCACATCCTCTACGCGATGGTCCGTTCCGACTTGTGAGTGCCTACGCCGGTCAGAACCCAATGCCGCGTAGCTTGAGCTGGCGCTGACGGTGCCGGGGGCGGGTTTGCGGTCCGTGAGGGGAACCCTGAGGGAATCAGAGTCCCTCAGGGTTCCCCTCACGGACGTGAAGATACGGTCGGACGGGCATCAATCGCGGCTTAGGTTCCCGGCATTGGGTTAGAACCGGCTTCCGCGCTCACAAGACCGCGCCCGCCTCCCGCAGCGCCGCGACCCCGGCGTCGTCGTATCCCAGGTCCGCCAGCACGTCCGCGGTGTCCGCGCCCTTCTCGTGCGGCGCTTCTGGCGTAGCGGCGGGCGTCCGGTCGAACCGCGGGGCCGGCGCGGGCTGCACCGTGCCGCCGATGTCCACGAACGTTCCGCGCGCCGCGTTCTGCGGATGCTCGGCGGCCTCCCACGGCGACAGCACCGCGGTGAGGCACGCGTCGGTGCCTTCCGCCCGCGCGACCAGCTCGTCGCGGGTGAACCGGCCGACCGCCTCCGCCAGGATCTTGCGCAGCCGCGGCCACTGGCTCTGGTCCACATGCATCGGCAGGTCCTCGTTCTCCAGCCCGAGCACCTTGACGAGGTCGGCCCAGAACCGCATCTCGATCGCGCCGATGGCGACGTACTTGCCGTCGGCGGTCTCGTAGGTGTCGTAGAACGGCGCGCCGCCGTCGAGGAGGTTCTCGCCGCGCTCCCCCGGCCAGACGCCCGCCGCGCGCATTCCGTGCAGGCTCGTGGTCAACAGTGCCGCGCCTTCCACCATCGACGCGTCCACGACCTGGCCGCGCCCGGACGTCGTGCGCTCGTGCAGCGCGGCCAGCACGCCCATCGCGAGCATCAGGCCGCCCCCGCCGAAATCGCCGACCAGGTTGAGCGGCGGCACCGGGCGTTCGCCCGCCCGGCCGATCGGGTCGAGCGCGCCGGCGACGCCGATGTAGTTGATGTCGTGCCCGGCCGCCGAGGCGAGCGGGCCGTCCTGGCCCCAGCCGGTCATCCGGCCGTACACGAGCCGCGGGTTGCGCGCGTGCACCTGCTCCGGGCCGAGGCCCATCCGCTCCGCGACGCCCGGCCGGAAGCCTTCGATCAGCACGTCGGCGCGTTCGGCCAGCTTCAGCACGAGTTCGACGCCCTCGGGCGTTTTCGTGTTCACGCCGACCGAGCGCCTGCCGCGGGCGAGCGGGTCGTTCGGGATGCCGAGGACGTCGGCGCCCGGGGCGGCGCGGTCGACGCGGATCACGTCCGCGCCGAGGTCGGCCAGGATCATGCAGGCGAACGGAGCCGGCGCGAGCCCGGCCAGCTCCACCACCCGCAGCCCGGCGAGCGGACCTTGTTTCACGGGAAAATCCTTTCGCGGCAACGGATTTCAGAGCGTGCGGGAGATGATTTCCTTCATGATCTCGCTGGTGCCGCCGAAGATCCGCGAGATCCGCACGTCGGCCCAGGCCCGCGCGATCGGGTACTCGGTCATGTAGCCGTAGCCGCCGAAGAGCTGCAGGCAGTCGTCGACCACCTTGTTGACCCGTTCGGTGGTCCACAGCTTCGCCATCGCCGCGCCCTGCACGTCGAGTTCGCCGCGCAGGTGCCGTTCGATGCACTGGTCGAGGAACGCGCGCGACACCGCGGCTTCCGTCGCCGCCTCGGCGAGCTTGAACTTCGTGTTCTGGAAGTTGAAGATCGGGCGGCCGAACGCCGTGCGTTCCTTGGTGTAGTCGATGGTCAGGTTCACCGCGGCTTCGAGCCCGGCCACCGCGGTCACCGCGATGATCAGCCGTTCCTGCGGCAGCTGCAGCATGAGCTGGATGAAGCCCTGGCCCTCGGCGTCGCCGAGCAGGTTGGCGGCGGGCACGCGGACGTCGTCGAAGAACAGCTCGGCGGTGTCCTGGCCCTTGAGCCCGGCCTTGTCGAGCACGCGGCCGCGGCGGAAGCCCGGGGTGTCGGTTTCGACCACGATCAGCGACACGCCCTGCGCGCCGGCGTCCGGGTCGGTCTTGCACGCGACCACGACGAGGTCGGAGTGGAAACCGTTGGTGATGAACGTTTTCGCGCCGTTGATCACGTAGTGGTCGCCGTCGCGGACCGCGCGGGTCTTGATGTTCTGCAGGTCTGAACCAGTGCCCGGCTCGGTCATCGCGACCGCGCCGACCAGTTCGCCGGTGGCCATCTTCGGCAGCCACTCGCGCTTGCGCTCCTCCGACGCGTACGCCAGCAGATAGTGCGCGACGATTCCACTGTGGACGGTGACGCCCCACGCGCTGTCCCCGGCGCGGGCCTGCTCCTCGTACAGCACGGCCTCGTGCGCGAAGGTGCCGCCGCCCCCGCCGTACTCCTCCGGGATCGACAGGCACAGCAGGCCGAGTTCGCCCGCCTTGGTCCAGATCTCCCGGTCGAGCTTCTTCTCCGCCGCCCAGCGCTCCTGGTTCGGCACGAATTCCTTCTGCAGGAACGACCGGGCCAGCTCCCGGAGGTCTTCGAGTTCGGTGGTGCTCCACGAGCTTTTCTGGGTCTGCAACGGCACGGCTACGCCTCCCGCGAACTGGAAAACATGACGCTTGGCAGGTAAGTTCTAGCCGGAATGTACATCCCATCCGTCCGGCAGGTAAAGCAGGAGCCGCGATGACCGAGGTCGCCAGGGGACACCGCACCCAGGCCGAACGCCGCGAGCAGACGCGCACCGCCCTGCTGGACGCGACGATCGACTGCCTGGTCGAGATCGGGTACTCGCGGGCGTCGGTGCAGGAGATCTGCACCCGCGCGGGCGTCTCGAAGGGCGCGGTGCAGCACTACTTCGCCACGAAGGCCGAGCTGATGGCGGCGGCGGTCGAGCACCTCACCACGAAGCTGCGCACCCAGCTCGCCGCCTCGCTCGGCTCGCTGCCGGGCGGCGCGTCCGGCGTCGCGGCGGCGATCGACCTGCTGTGGGAGGGCTACTCGGGCACGCTGTCCACCGCGGTCACCGAGCTGTGGGTGGCCGCCCGCACCGACCCGGAGCTGCGCGCGGCGATCCGGCCGGTGGACCGCGCGCTGGGCCGGGCGACCCTGGAGCACATCAGCGAAGTCGCCGGCGACCTGCCGAAAGAGCGCGCGGAGATGCTGTTCTGGCTCACCGTGAACCTCACCCGCGGCCTCGCCCTCGACGCCGAACTCGGCGGCGACCCGCGCCGGCGCCGCCAGCTGCTGGAGGAGTGGAAGCGGATCGCCGTGCTGCTGTATTCGGGCGACTAGTGTCCATACCGCCGGTATGGTGTACTCGTCGGTAACACCCGGCCCCGCACGGAAGAAGGTGCGCTCGATGACGAGTACGACCCCGGCGAACCTCGCCGGCCAGTCCCTGCCCGCGACCGTCGGCGGGGTGGCGGGCGCTCCGTCCGCGGCCCGCGCGGCGGCGCTCGTGGCCCGCGTGACCGGCGGCGCCGACAACGCGCCGGTGCAGATGACCGCGCCTTTCACCGGCCAGCCGATCGCCTCGCTCCCCCAGGCCGACGACGCCGAGGTGCGCGCCGCGTTCGCCGACGCCCGCCAGGCGCAGCGCGAATGGGCGGCGCTGCCGGTGGCCCGGCGGCAGCAGTTCCTCCTGCGGCTGCACGACCTGGTGCTCGCGCGGCAGGCGGAGGTCCTCGACCTCGTGCAGGTGGAAGCCGGCAAGGCCCGGATCGACGCGTTCGACGAGGTCAGCGCCACCGTCCTGGTCGCGGCCTACTACGGCAAGCACAGCGCGAAGATCCTGTCGCCGCGACGCGCGCCCGGCGTGATCCCGGGCCTGACGCGCGCGGGCGAGCTGCGGCACCCCAAGGGCGTCGTCGGGATCATCTCGCCGTGGAACTACCCGCTCGCGCTGACCGCGATGGACGTCTTCCCCGCGCTCGTCGCCGGGAACGCGGTGGTGCAGAAGCCGGACAACCAGACCGCGCTGTCCGCGCTGTGGCTGCAGGAACTGGCCGAGGAAGCCGGGCTGCCTGCCGGGTTGTGGCAGATCGTGCTGGGCCGGGGTTCGCGGATCGGCGACGCGCTGCTGGAGGAATGCGACTACCTGTGCTTCACCGGGTCCACGCCGACCGGCAAGGACCTGGCCGGCCGGATCGCGCAGCGGCTCACCAGCTATTCGCTCGAACTGGGCGGCAAGAACCCGATGATCGTGCTGCCGGACGCCGACGTCGCCAAGTCCGCCGCCGGCGCGGTCACGGCGTGCTTCTCGTCGGCGGGCCAGCTGTGCGTGTCGGTGGAGCGGATTTACGTGCACGACAGCATCCGCGAGGAATTCACCCGCGAGTTCGTGGCGCGGACGGCGGCGCTGCGGCTCGGCGGCGCGCTGGATTACCACGCCGGGATGGGGTCGTTGACGTCCCAGAGCCAGCTGGAAACGGTGTCGGCGCATGTGGAGGACGCTCGGTCAAAGGGCGCGCGGGTGCTGACCGGCGGGCGGGCCCGGCCGGATCTCGGGCCGCTGTTCTACGAGCCGACAGTATTGACGGACGTGCGGCCGGGGATGACGCCGTTCGCTTCGGAGACGTTCGGACCGGTGGTGTCGATCTACGGGTTCAGCGATGTCACGGACGCGATCGAGCGGGCCAACGACACGCCGTTCGGGCTGAACGCGAGCGTGTGGACGCGCAACGGCCGCGCCGGCTGGGAAGTCGGCGCACGGCTGAAGGCGGGCACGGTGAACGTGAACGAGGGCTACGCGGCGACGTTCGGGACCGTGGGCGTGCCCATGGGCGGGATGAAGGAATCCGGTGCTGGGCGGCGGAACGGCGCCGAAGGACTGTTGAAGTACACCGAAGCGCAGTCGATCGCGGTGCAGCGCGCGGTGGGGTTGCGGCCGCCTAAGGGAGTGCCGGGATCGCTGTGGACGCGGTTCATGACCGTGAGCATGAAGCTGCTGCGGCGGCTGCCGGGCCGCTGAGCCCTTACTCGGGTGCGGTGAGCAGGCCGCGGTCGTAAGCGATCGCGACTGCTTCCGCACGACGGCTGGCACCGAGCTTCGCCATCACGCGGGACAAGTGCACGCTGACGGTCTTCTCGCTGATGTACAGCTCCTCCCCCACCTGACGGTTGGTGCGGCCGAGCGCGACGCGCTCCAGCACGTCCCGCTCGCGGTCGGTCAACGGGTTCACCTGGGGCCGCTCGGGCGGCGGCGCTTCGACGCCGGACAACTCGATCCGGGCCCGGTGCGCCAGGTCGCGCACGGCGTCGCGCAGCGGGACCGCGTCGAGCTTCACCGCGACCGAATGCGCGGCCTCCAGCGCTTCCGCCGCGCCAGGACGTCCGGCGGCCAGCAGCGCTTCGCCTTGCCGCCAGCGGCACACCGCCTGCTCGTAGACCGCGCCGTAGGAATAAGCCTCGGCCGCTTCGGCCCACCGGTCCGGATCGGCCGCCCCTTCGAGCGCCGACGCGGCGGCCTCCATCCTCGCCAGCCACGCCCGGCCTTCCGGACCCATCGTGCCGGAGCGCGGGTGTCCCTCCGCAGCGCAGCGACGGCCGTGTTCCAGCAGGCGACGGCCGGTCGCCGCGAAAGCGTCCGCTGCGGCTTGATCGCCCTTGGCGCGGGCATCGGCGGCGAGCACGGCGGCCGACGGGATCGCCAGCGCCACGATCCGGATGCCGCCGAGCAGCGCGGTCTCGACTTTTTCCAGCCACTGCACCAGTTCTTCGGTGATCCGCAGCGCTTCGGCGTGCTCACCGCGCCAGGCGGCGAGCTCGATCGCGGCGTCGCCGGACGCGAGCGCGATCTGCAGATCGGCCATCCACTGCTGCCGGAGCGCCGGCAGCGCCTTGGCCGCGTCGGCGAACCGGCCGCGGCCCACGAGGAACAGCACCCAGTTGGCCAGGATCCGGGCGGCGACCGCGCTGGACACGCCCCGCCGCGCGCGTCCGGCAGCGTCCTCCTTCGGCCAGTCTCCGCTGAGGTAGCGCAGGTACAGCAGCCGGGCGCGCAGCTCCAGCCCGTACGTGCTCCAGGTGAGCCCGCTTTCCTCCGCCCGCGCCACCCCGCGCGCGGCGTGCGCGAGAGCCAGCTCCATTTCGGCCTGGTCGTCGTAGCTGAGCGCGAGGAAGTACATCGCGCGGATCTCGACGTTCAGCGCGCCCGAATCGTGCGCCTTGCGTTCGGCTTCGCACAACCGCTCGCGGGCCTCGACCGGGTCGCCCGCGCTGTCGGCCAGCGTGCCGAGCGTGACGAGCGCCGACGCCTCAGCCCCGACCGCCCCGACGGCGCGCGCGTTCGCCACCGCGGTGTGCGCGCTGGCGAGTGCCTCGTCCGGCTGATCGCGCAACCGCTGGAACCCGGCCCGCGAGGCCAGCACCCAGGCCCGCGGCCCGCTCGGTTCCCGGTCCGCGACCAGCTCCCAGGCCCGTTCGATCGCGCGGACCGCCTCGTCGAACGTGCCTTCCAGCGTGAGCAGCGTTTCGGCCAGCCGACGCCAGACCTTCGCCGCATGCTCGGGCGACGCGTCCGGCTTGAGCGCTTCGGTGGCTGAACGCGCGTACGCGACCGCGCGCTCCGGCTCGCCCGAGGTGCCCGCGAAGTAAGAGGCCTCGCTGAGCAGCTTCAGCTCGTTAATGCCTTCCGGACGGTTCTCCGGCGCCACGGCGTCCCAGATGGACTGTGCCTGCTCGATGTGCCGCAACGCCGCACCGGGCGCGCCCAGCTTTTCCGCCTCGTCCGCGGCACGGAGCAAAGCGGCTAGAGCGGTGTCGAAATCCCGGCTTTCCAGGCTGTGGAAGGCGAGCTTCGCGTCGTGGCCGCGGCCTTGCGGCATCGACTTGATCCGCGCGGCGTATCCGGCGTGCATCCGCGTGCGCTCGCCGGGCAGCAGGTCCGCGTAGACCGCTTCCTGCAGCAAGGCGTGGCGGAAGGTGTAGAAACCGCTTTCGATCACCAGGACGTGGTGCTGCACCGCCTCGCGCAGCGCCTCGTCCAGCTCCAGGTCGCCGATGCCCGCGACCTGCGCGAGCGCCGCGTGCGACACCGATTCGTTGGCCACCGAGATGACCCGCAGCACCCGGCGCGTCTCGGCCGGGAAGCGTTCCAGCCGGGCGAGGAGGACTTCGGCGAGCCCGGCGGGAAGATCCCGGCAGTCGGCGTCGGCGGCGAGGAGTTCCTCCACGAAGAACGGATTGCCCTCGGACCGTTCGGCGATGTCCGCGACCACGTCCGGCGACAGCGGTTCCTCGGCCAGCGCCGCCACGAACGCCCGCGCGTCCGCCGGACCGAACGGGGCCAGCGCGACCTGTTCCACGGTGTTGAGCCGGACCAGTTCGGACAGCAGGCCGCGCAGCGGATGCCTCCGGTGGACGTCCTCCTCGCGATAGCTGCCGACGACCAGCAGCCGCTGCGCGCGCAGCCTGCTCAGCAGGAACGACAGCAGGTTGCGGGTGGAGGAATCCGCCCAGTGCAGGTCTTCGAGCAGGACGACCACCGGCTGGTCCTGGCCGACCTCGGTGAGCACCCCCAGCACCGCGTCGAAAAGCTGAAGCTGGCCGAGGTCCTGCTCGGGCCGCACCCGGCGGACGCCCTCGCGCTCGCCTTCGGAAACCTGCCCGTGGTCGCCGGTGGCCGCGGGCCGCGGCTCGCCGCCCTGGGGCAGCAGCATGCCGAGCGCCGACCGGGCCCGCACCGCCGCCGCGACCGCGGGATCGGCCGACGACCCGAGCGGCGCGAGCGCCTCGGCGAACGGCAGGTAGGGCAGACCGCCGTCGCGCACGTCGATGCACCGCCCGGTGAGCACGAGCCCGCCGCAGCCGGCGACGTGCTCGGCGAGCGCGGTGAGCAGGCGGGTCTTGCCGACCCCGGCGTCGCCCGCGATCAGCACCGCACCCGCTTCCCCGCGTTCCGCGCGCGCGAAGGCCGCGCGGAGCCGCCGCATCTCCTGTGTGCGGGCGACGAGCGGGATACCGGAACCGAGACGAGGCACGAGATGCATTCTCACCTACACCCCCGACAGTTCCGACATGGATTTCCTCGTGGCGGCCGGTCCGATCGGCGGGCGGGGCCCCGGCCGGTGCGCGGTGCTGAGGTCTGTGAGGGGAACCCTGAAGGAATCTGATTCCTTCAGGGTTCCCCTCACAGACCTCAGCGGGAGCGGAGTGCCTGGCGAACGGTGCGAAGCCCGGCGGGCGGAGCGGCCGTGCCGGAAACCCTGTTCCGGCGCGTCCGCCCCGCCCGACCCCCTTACCGTCCCCGACCCGCACCGGCGGCTCAAGCGCTATGTCGCGCCCGTGCCTCCGGTACCGTCGCCGTCCGCCGTTGCTGGCGGGGCACCTCGACGTTCGTGACGCGGTGCGCGCGCACCCAGCGGACGACCCGGTTGCCCCGGCTCATGCGCGCGTGGCGGGCGGCGCGGCGCAGCTCGGCCATCCGGTAGTCGACCTCGGCGCGGGTCGCGTCCCAGTTGTAGTCGCTCATCGTTTCTCTCCCCAGCGGGCCGTCGGTTCCCTGACGACGTCCACTTTCGTGCTGAGGCCCCGCCCCGGGCATCGGGCGATCGCCCACTCCCGGACGCGAAAAGACCCCTTACCCGCGGTCCCGACCGGGGATTCCCAGGTCGAACGGGGTAAGGGGTCTTCGCCGAACGATCAGCCTGCCGAACGGGTCAAGCCGGTCCCTGGCCGTCGGCGCGCACCGCGTCCAGCAGCCCCTGCCAGCCGGCGGCGGGCAGGCGGAAGGCTCCGCCTTCGGGGTCTTTGGAATCGCGGACCGCGGCGCCGCCTGCGACGAAGGCGACCTCGACGCAGTCGTTGCCGCCGCCGCTGTAGCTGCTCTTGCGCCACTGCGCACCGGAAAGGTCGGCCATCATGGTCCCCACATCCTCACTGTCTCGGGTCGGTATTACTCGTGCACCACGGCGGCCTGTTCGGCGAACCGGCCCGCCGCGTCGGTGATCAGGGCCACCGAGTCGTCCGGCTTGAGCGCTGCTGCGCGCAGGTGGTCGAACATCAGCGCGTAGCGCCGGACGTCGTCGGGCTGTTCGAGGTACAGGCCGCTGGAAGTGCTGTCGTCGACGTAGACGACGTCGGGGTCGGCCTGCTCGGGGAAGCCCATGATGAGGAACGGTCCCTCCATGCCGGGGTGCGCGCCCGCTCCGAACGGCACCACCTGAACGGTCACGTTCGGTTTCTCGGCCATCGCGGTCATCCGGTACAGCTGCTCGGCCATCACCTCGGCGCTGTCGACCACGCGGTGCAGCACCGCCTCGTCGATCACCGCCCAGTACTCGACCGGCGGGTTCTCGGTCAGCAGCTGCTGGCGGGCCATCCGGGCGGCGACGCGGCGGCGGGTCTCGGCGTCTTCGGCGTCCGGGCGCAGCGCGCGGATCACCGAGAACGCGTAGCGCTCGGTCTGCAGCAGCCCCGGGACCAGCAGCGCCTGGAACGCGCGCAGGGAACTCGCGTCGGCTTCGAGGCCGACGAAGGTGCCGGTGAAGACTTCGTTGTAAGCGTGCCACCATCCGCGTTTGCGGGCTTCGCGCGCCAGCTGGACGAGCGCTTCCTGCTCGTCGCCAGTGATGCCGTACAGCGCGAGCATGTCCCTCGCGTCGCGCGGGGTGACGCCCACGTGGCCGGTCTCGATGCGGCTCACTTTGGACGCCGAGCACTCCAGCTTCTCGCCGACCTCGTCGATGGTGAGGTCGGCGGCTTCGCGCAGCCTTCGCAGCTCGCTCGCGAGGCGCCTGCGGCGAACGGTCGGTCCCTGGCCTCTCGCCACGGCAGCACCTCCGGTCCGTATTGTTGCCCGCACTACATATCTAACCAGGTGATCGACTTGTCAGTGGAGTAATAACACCGGCGAATTCCCGTGACCGCTCCAGAAGTTGCCGACGCCTGGTTCCGAACCTGCTCCGACCTGCATTGTGCAGAGTGCGCTTGTACTCTGGCATCCTGCGGGCCGCGACGCGAATCCAGCCGCGCCGACGGCCCTGAGCAGCGTAGACGACGGCCGTCCGGGGCCATTCGCGACTGCCGCGAAAACCGGATGACGTGGTGTCCGGGGCCGCCCCCCGACCGGTCCCGGGCACCTTCCTTCACCGTCCGGGTATTACTCAGACGTGTTTCCCCGCGCAATTCCGCCACGACCGTGCGGCGGTTTTCGGTGTTTTCCGCTGCCGACAACCACTCTGCGTGGTCGTCGGCGGGTCCGCCGTCCTTATCGGACTCGCAGCAGTCCTTCTTGGACCACGGTGGCGACGTGCAGGCCGTCGCGGGTGAAGAACCGTCCGGTGGCCAGCCCGCGGGCGCCCGAGGCGCTCGGCGACGTGCTGTCGTAGAGGAACCACTCGTCCGCCCGGAATGGACGGTGGAACCACAGCGCGTGGTCGAGGCTCGCGCCGAGGACCTTGTCGACGTCCCAGTACACCCCGTGCCGCGCGAGCACCGAGTCGAGCAGGGTCATGTCCGAGGCGTAGGCGAGCACGCAGACGTGCAGCAGCTGGTTGTCGGCCAGGGTGCCGTCGGCCCGCATCCAGACGCGGTGGTGCGTGGGGCGTTCGCCGGTGGTGCGGGTGACCCACGGCGGCTCGCCGATGTAGCGGATGTCGATCGGCCGCGGGATCTCGCTGAAGCGCAGGCCGTAGCCCGCGGTCAGCTCGGGGAAGGTCGGCAGCGATTCCGGCGCGGGCACGTCCGCCGGCATCGTCTCGGCGTGGTCGATGCCCGGCTCGTCCTTCTGGAACGACGCGGACAGCGAGAAAATCGCCTTGCCGTGCTGGACCGCGACCACGCGCCGGGTGGTGAACGAGCGGCCGTCGCGGATGCGGTCCACCTCGTACACGATCGGGACGCTCGGGTCGCCGCCGCGGATGAAGTACGCGTGCAGCGAATGGACCCGCCGCTCCTCCGGGACGGTCCGGCCCGCCGCGACGAGCGCCTGCCCGGCCACCTGCCCGCCGAAGACGCGCACCGACGAGTGCGCGGGCGAGACGCCGCGGTAGATGTTCTCTTCGATCTTCTCCAGGTCCAGCAGCGCGACGAGCTTGTCCAGCACCGGCTGCCCGCCGCCACCGGGGCTCGCGTCGAGTCCGGTGGCGGCTTTCCTGGCCATCTCAGTCATGCCGGAACCCTATGCGGGGAGAGTCCGGCACGTCCCTTATGCGTGGTCGTCTTCACCGAGCCGGTGGACGTGGATCAGGTTGGTCGAGCCGACGGTCCCGGGCGGGGAGCCGGCGACGATCACCACGAGGTCGCCGCGCTGGTACTTGCCCATTTCGAGCATCGCGTGGTCGACCTGCTGGATCATCCGGTCCGTCGAGTCCACCCTCGGCACGATCTGCGTCGTGGTGCCCCAGGTGAGCGCCAGCTGGCTGCGCACGCTCTGCTCCGGCGTGAACGCCATCAGCGGCAGCCGCGTGTGCAGCCGCGCGAGGCGGCGCACGGTGTCGCCGGACTGGGTGAACGCGACGAGCGCCTTGGCGTTGAGCCGCTCGCCGACGTCGCGCGCGGCGTAGGAGATCACGCCCCGCTTGGTGCGCGGCACGTGCGACAGCGGCGGCACGACCGGCGAATCCGTCTCGACGGCCTCGACGATCCGGCCCATGGTCTGGACCGTCTCGATCGGGTACCGGCCGACGCTAGTCTCGCCGGACAGCATCACCGCGTCCGCGCCGTCGAGGACCGCGTTCGCGACGTCGGACGCCTCGGCGCGGGTCGGGCGGGAGTTGCTGATCATCGACTCCAGCATCTGCGTGGCGACGATGACCGGCTTCGCGTTCTCGCGGCAGATCTGGATGGCGCGCTTCTGCACCAGCGGGACCTGCTCGAGCGGCAGCTCGACGCCGAGGTCGCCGCGGGCGACCATCACCGCGTCGAAGGCCAGCACGATGGCTTCGAGGTTGTAGACCGCCTCGGGCTTCTCGATCTTCGCGACGACCGGCAGCCGTCCCTTGCCGACCCGGTCCATGACCTGGTGCACCAGGTCGATGTCGGCGGGCGAGCGCACGAAGGACAGCGCGATGAAGTCGACGCCCAGCTGCAGCGCGAACTCCAGGTCCTCGATGTCCTTGTCGGACAGCGCGGGCACCGAGACGTCCATCCCGGGCAGCGACACGCCCTTGTTGTTGCTGACCGGGCCGCCCTCGGTCACCTCGCACACGACGTCCGGGCCCTCGACGTCCTTGACCACCAGGCCGACCTTGCCGTCGTCGACCAGCAGCCGGTCGCCCGGCTTGGCGTCCTTGGCGAGGCCCTTGTAGGTGGTGGAGACCCGGTCGTGGGTGCCGGCGACGTCCTCGACGGTGATCCGGACGACGTCCCCGGTGTGCCATTCCGCCGATCCGCTGGCGAACGTGCCCAGCCGGATCTTCGGCCCCTGCAGGTCGGCGAGGATCCCCACCGCCCGGCCGGATTCGGCGGCCGCGGACCGGACCAGGTCGTAGACCTGCTTGTGGTCGCTGTGGCTGCCGTGGCTGAAGTTCATCCTCGCGACGTCCATCCCGGCGTCGACGAGTGCCCGCATCTTCTCCGGCGTGGAGGTCGCGGGACCCAATGTACAAACGATCTTCGCGCGTCGGCTCACGTCCGGAGAGCCTAGTCGCTCGGGCCGCTCGCGTCTGTACCGATCCCGAAACTCCGGCCGCCGGACGCGGGAAGGATTCAGTTCCATGCCTCCGCGTGCGCCCGGCGGCCGGGCCCGCGCGCCGGTCCGCGAACCACCCGGCCGGGGGATGCCGGGGTCAGCGGCGCGGCTTCTCGCTGGGCCCGACGCGGTCGCGTGCCCATTCGTTGAACTTCCGCAGCTGGCGCCACGATTTCCGGACCCGGTCCAGCGCCTCGCGCTCGTGCAGGAAGTCGTCCGGCTCCCAGGCGCGCACGGCGTACACCGAACGGTGCCGCAGCAGGTCGAGGCGCGGATGGTCCTCGGCGAACCCGCGCGGTTTGGACTTCAGCCGGTCACCGAGAATTTCCCAGCCCGCCTTGCGCAGGCTCGCGAGGATCTTCTCCAGCGCGGGCCCGTGCAACTCGGTGTCGACCGCCGTGCGGTACCGGGCCAGCTGATCCGAGGCAAGGTGGAAGCAGCCGCCGCCGACGCGCAGCCCGGCCGGGCCGACCTCGACGTAATACGCTCCCCCGCCGCGGCCGGACTCGATCACGCCGCCGCAGTGCGTCTTGTACGGCGTCTTGTCCTTGGCGAACCGGACGTCGCGATACGGCCGGAACACCTTCGCCTCGCCGAAGCCCGCGCCGAACTCCGGCTCCAGTTCGGCCAGCAGCGCCTCCATCGGAGCCCGCACGTGCTCCTTGTAGACCGCCACGTGGTCGTCCCAGTAGGCCTTGGTGTTGTCCGCGAGCAGCCCGTCGTAGAACTCGACGGCGTGCTCCCCGAATCCGCTGAACTTCACCCGCAGCACGATAAACCGGGGCACCGACAGAATCGGCGCCCCGGCTCCTATCGAACGAGGGTTACTTCGCGAGTGCGGTGATCAGCTCGCCGTTCGAGGTGTCGCCGGACAGCTCCCAGAAGAAGGTGCCGCCGAGGCCCTGCGCCCTCGCGTACGACGTCTTGCCCGCGATAGTCGACGGAGTGTCGTAGCTCCACCAGTTCGAACCGCACTTGGCATACGCGGTGCCCGCGACGGTTCCGGTCACCGGGCATTTGGTCTTGAGGATCTTGTAGTCCTCGATGCCCTGCTCGTACTTGCCGGGAGCCGGTCCGGTCGCGGTGCCGCCCGGCGCGCTCTGCGTGACCCCGGTCCAGCCGCGGCCGTAGAACCCGATGCCCAGCAACAGTTTCGAGGCCGGGACACCCTTGGTCTTCAGCTTCTGGATGGCCGCGTCGGAGTAGAAGCCCTGCGTCGGCAGGCCGTTGTACGACGTGAGCGGCGAATGCGGTGCGGTCGGGCCTTGCGCGGCCCAGGCGCCGAAGAAGTCGTACGTCATCACGTTGTACCAGTCGACGTACTGCGCGGCGCCCGCGTAATCGGTGACGTCGAGCTTGCCGCCGTTGCTGCCGTCCGCGGTGATCGCGGCGGTGACGAGCTTCGACGAGCCGAACTTCGCCCGCGTCGCGGCGAGCAGCTTCTTCAGCGCGTCGGGACCGCTCGTGTCACAGGTGAGGCCGCACGCGTTCGGGTACTCCCAGTCGATGTCGATGCCGTCGAACAGGCCCGCCCAGCGCTTGTCGTTGACGAGGTTGTAGCAGGAGTTCGCGAAGGCTTCCGGGTTCTTCGCGGCCTGTCCGAAGCCGCCGGACCAGGTCCAGCCGCCGAACGACCAGATGATCTTCAGCCCGGGGTGCTTGGCCTTCAGCTTCTTGAGCTGGTTGAAGCTGCCCGCGAGCGGCTGGTCCCAGGTGTCGGCGACGCCGTCGACGCTGCCCGCCGCGTCATAGGTCTTCTGGTAGTCGGCCCACGCGTCGCCGATCGCGCAGCCGCCGCCGGTGACGTTGCCGAAGGCGAAGTTGATGTGCGTCAGCTTGTTCGCCGAACCGGAGGTCTCGATGTTCTTCACGTGGTAGTTGCGGTCGTAGATGCCCCAGTCGGTGAAGTAGCCGACCACCTTCCCGGACGCGGCAGCCTCCGTTCTCGCGGGGGCGGCCACCGAAGCCGCGGGCACGAGCGCGGCCGCCGCGGCCAGCGCCGCGGTCGCCAGGCCGGCCAAGGCCAGCAGGCGTTTTCTGCGCAAGCGAAGCATCATTGCTCCCTTCAGAAGTCACCGTCGGTGACGAGCTGATAACGGTGGGGACAACCAGCACCGTAAGTGGACTAGACCACTAGGTCAATGGTTTAGACCAAAAAACGGACATTCGGCGCACGCGCATTCCTTGACAGGCATATGCGCCGCGGGGCAGATTTCCGGGGTGATGCAGACCTTCGACGTGCTGGCCGAACCCCGCCGCCGCGCGCTGCTCGACCTGCTGCTCGACGGCGAGCGGTCGGTCGGCGAACTGGTGGCCGAGCTGCGGCTCAGCCAGCCCGCGGTGTCCAAGCACCTGCGCGTGCTGCGCGAGGCGGGGCTGGTGACGGTGCGCGTTTCCGCGCAGCGCCGCTGCTACCGGCTGCGCGCCGAACCGCTGGCCGAGGTGGACGCGTGGCTCGCCCCGTACCGGCGGTTCTGGGCGGACCGGCTCGACGCGCTCGAACAACGGCTCGACGAAACCGAGTGAGGAGCACGCCGTGATCCGAGTGGACGGCCGGACCCTGCGATGCGCCGACGTGGTCGCGGCGGCGCGGACCGAAGGCGCGCTGGCGATCGACGTCTCGATCGCCGCGATGCGCGCCGCCGAGCACTCGTGGAAGCTGGCCGAGGAACTGAGCACCCGGCGAGTCGTCTACGGCCGCACCACCGGGGTCGGCGCGAACAAGGACGACGCGGTCGACGAGCCCGCCGAACACGGCCTTCGCTTGCTGCGCAGCCACGCGGGCGGCAGCGGCGACCTGCTCCCGGACGGCCAGATCCGCGCGATGCTGCTGATCCGGCTCAACCAGCTGCTCGCCGGCCGGTCCGGCATCAGCCCGGAACTGATCGGCGCGCTCGCCGAAGCTGTGCGTACCGGAGCGCTGCCCGTGGTGCACCGGCTGGGCGCGATTGGCACCGGCGACCTCGCGCCGCTCGCGGAAACCGCGCTCGCGCTGGCCGGGGAACGCGCGTGGGCGATCGGTGCGGTGCCACCGGTTCCGGTGCACGCGGGGGACGCGTTGGCGTTCATGAGCAGCAACGCCGCGACGCTCGCCGAAGCGACTCTCGCCGCGATGAGCCTGGACACGCTTACCCGCGCAAGCCACGCCGTCGCCGCGCTCACGTACGTGGCTCTCGACGGCAACCCCGAGGCGTACGCGACACCTGTGCACGAAGCACGTCCGCACGCCGGTCAGGTGGCGTGTGCGGCCGAGATGCGTCGGCTGCTGGGCATGCACAGCACGCCGAGGCCGGGGCGTCGGCTTCAGGATCCCTTCGGGCTGCGCGCTTTTCCTCAGGTGCAAGGTCCCGCGCTGGACGCGATCCACTACCTGCGCGACGTGCTCGCCGTGGAAATCAATGCCAGCACGGAAAATCCGATGATCTCGACGGTGCACGGCGATGCGTACCACCACGCGCACTTCCACACCGCGTACGTCTCGACCGCGCTCGACCAAGCCCGCGCGACCGTGCATCAGGTCGCGGAGCTGTCCGTGGCCCGGCTGGGCGACCTGGTGGAGCCGGAATTCACTGGGCTGCGGCCGTTTCTCGCGGTGGGCCCGCCGGGGAGTTCCGGGGTGATGATCCTGGAGTACGTGGCGCACGACGCGCTCACTGAGCTGCGGCAGGCGGCGTTGCCCGCGACGCTCGGGACTGCGGTGGTGTCGCGCGGGATCGAGGACCACGCGAGCTTCTCTACCCAAGCCGCACGGGCGGCCACGGCGGCGGCCGCCGCGTATCGGCAGGTGCTGGCGTGCGAACTGGTCGCGGCGGTGCGAGCGCTGCGGATCCGGAAGGCGGAGCTGGTGGAGCTGCCGGTACGGGCAGCGTTCGCGGCGGCGGTCGAGGTGCTGGACGAGCGGCTGGATGACCGGCCGTTGACCGACGACATCGCGAAAGCCGCGGGCGTGCTGGACGAGCTGGCGCGGATCTAGCCGCCCGGCCACGCTCCGCGCTTCACGAGGTCCAGCACCAGTGCGGCGATGTTCCACGCGTCGTCGTCACCGCGATGATGGCGGCCTTCCAACGGGAGCCCGGCGACCTCGAGGGCCTGCGCCATCCCGGGACGACGGCGCAGGCCGTGGGCAGCGGTGAAAGCGACCTTCGCGTTGGTGTGCCTGCCGGTGAACGGGTATTCGGTGCCGGTGTGGCGGCATTGCCGGGTGAACTGATTGCGGTCGTAGTCACCCCAGCTCGCCCACGACAGTTCCGCCGTGCGGTGCCGCACTGCCAACGTTCGGCAGGCTTCCCGGAACGGCAGGCCGCCCGCCACCTCGGCGGGGGTCAGCCCGGTCAGCTCCGTGCAGAACGGGCTCACCTCGGACCGGGCCGGGCGAACCAGGATCCGGTGTTTCGCCACGCGCTCGCCCGCGCGCAGATCGACGACGGTGAGCCCGATCTCGATGATCTCGCTGACCTGCCCGGGCGGAGGCTGCTTCTCCCAGCAGGTCGCTTCGACGTCGACCACGTTGAGGAGATGCGGGGAGCCGTCCATGTCCGCGAGTGTAGAAACCGGGTCCCGCAACGGCACCTGGTTTTCTGGCCTATGTGGACAGTCCGGCAGCTCGGGTCAGTCCAGGCAGAACTCGTTGCCCTCGACGTCCTGCATGGAGATGCAGGACTCGTTCACCTCGTCGGCGAGCAGCACCTGCACCGTCGTCGCGCCCAGTGCGGTCAGCCGTGCTTCCTCGGCCTTCAGGGCCGCCAGCCGCTCTTCGCCCACCAGACCGGTGCCCGCGCGCACGTCGAGGTGCACCCGGTTCTTCACCACCTTGCCTTCGGGCACGCGCTGGAAGTACAGCCGCGGGCCGACGCCGTCGGGGTCGACGCAGGCAAACGCCGCGCCCTGATGCTCGGCCGGCAGCGAACGGTCGAACTCGGTCCAGCTGGCGAATCCTTCCGGCGGGGGCGGCACGACGTACCCCAGCACCTCGCACCAGAACCGGGCGACGCGCTCGGGTTCCGCGCAGTCGAAAGTGACTTGGAAGTGTTTGACCGTCCCCATGCGCCCAGCTTACCGGCGCGCCGCGGCGAGCGCCGGATCCCGTCCGGCGGCGAGGTCTTCCGGAGCGAAAACCGGGACCTGGACATCCGGGCTGATGCCGACGCCGTCGTAGGTGCGTCCGTGCGGGTCGAGGTATTCCTCGTTCGGCAACGACACTTGCCAGCCCTGTTTCGGCAGCGTCCGCTCCAGCTGGTCGGAGAAGGCGCCCTGAGTGGACTGTCCGATCAGGACCGGTCGCGGGCTCCGGTTAAGCAAGGCCTGCAGGAAGGTCTCCCCCGCTGAAACGTCCAGGCTTCCGGTCAGCACCGTCAGCGGGCCGGTGTAGCGCGGCGCGGCGGCGGGGTGCACGAAGAACGGCTGCGGCACGGTGAACCTCGTCGGGTCGTCGGGGTCGTTGCGGGCGCGTTTGGCGTAGGCGAAGTGCGGGACGCCGGTGAGCCGGGCGGCGACCTGGAGGCCCAGCGGGTCGTCACCGCCGCCGTTGACGCGCAGGTCGAGGATCAGCCCGCGAAGCCGGTGGACCCGGTCGGCGGTGAAGATCTCGTCCAATGCGGCCGCCAATACCTTGCTGCTGGCGGCGAAAGTGTCGGCATAGTCGTGGAATCCGCTGATGCGCAGGTATCCCCGGTTGCCGGGCAGGTCCGCGTAGGCGATGTCTCCGTCGGCCCAGCGCTGGATCGGCGCTCCGAGGTTGGCGTCGGTCACCGCGATCGCGCGCGGGATAGTTTTCGGATCCGGGGTGCCGGGCCGGGGCGAGCCGCACCGCTGACCCGGCGCGACCAAGCCGACATGAGCGTCGTGCAGCGGACGGATCAGTCCGCATAGGACGTCGAAGAGCCGTTCCGGATGTGCGGCGATCTCGCGGCGGGCAGCGTCCCCTTCGGACTTCCAGTCGACGCCTTTCGCTTGGAAGAACGGGTAGTTCTCGGCAAAGGTGTGCCAGAAGACGTCGAAGAGATCCGCGGACTGAGCCTGGCACGCGGGCGGCAACCCGCCGGGCACCCGGCGCAAGGACCGCGTGCCCAGGTTGTCGTCGAAGCTCATCCGGCCCGGCCGGATGGTGACGACCGAGCCTTCGTTCGTCGAAAACCGCGTGCCGTCGCCGGTTCCGGAGAGTGTGCCGGGCAGGCAGCTGACCTTGGTGACGTCGTAGGCAGTCAGCTTGCCGCCGGACACCTGGACCAGCTGCCCGTAGCCCTCGGTCCGCCACACACCGTCCACAGTGGAACTCGGCACCACGGTCAGCGAGAGGATCGTCAAGCCTGTCAAGAGGATTCGCACGAGCCGAGGGTAGAAAAAAGCCGGGGGCGCACGGAATACCGCGCGCCCCCGGCACCGAGGTGGGGTTGCCCCTACCACGGGAAGCCCAGCCTCAGCCTCAGCCGAAGAAGACCTCGGCCTCCTGGTACCGCTCCAGCGGAACGGTCTTCAGCTCGGCCGTCGCCTCGGACAGCTTCACGCGGACGATGTCGGTGCCCTTGAGCGCCACCATCACGCCGAAGTCGCCGTCGGCGACCGCGTCCACCGCGTGCAGGCCGAAACGCGTCGCGAGCACCCGGTCGTACGCGGTCGGGGTGCCGCCGCGCTGAACGTGGCCGAGCACGACCGCCCGCGACTCCTTGCCGGTGCGCTCGGAGATCTCGTCGGCCAGCCAGTTGCCGATGCCGCCGAGCCGGACGTGCCCGAAGGCGTCCTTCTCGCCGGTGACCAGCTTCTCCTCGCCGCCCTCGGGCAGCGCGCCCTCGGCGACGACGATGATCGGCGCGTACTCCTTCTCGAAGCGCTGCTCGACCCACTGCACGACCTGGTCCACCGAGAAATGCCGCTCCGGCACCAGGATCACGCTCGCGCCGCCGGCGAGGCCGGAGTGCAGCGCGATCCAGCCCGCGTGCCGCCCCATGACCTCGATGACCAGCGCCCGGTGATGCGATTCGGCCGTGGTGTGCAGCCGGTCGATCGCCTCGGTGGCGATGGAGACCGCGGTGTCGAAGCCGAACGTGTAGTCGGTGGCCCCGAGGTCGTTGTCGATGGTCTTGGGCACGCCGACGACGCCGATGCCGTCGTCGGTCAGCCGCTTGGCGACGCCGAGGGTGTCCTCGCCGCCGATCGCGATCAGCGCGTCCACGCCCTGGTCGGCGAGCACCTTGCGGATCTGGTCGACGCCGCCGTCGACCTTGTACGGGTTCGTCCGCGACGACCGCAGGATGGTGCCCCCGCGGGTGAGGATGTCCTCGACGTCGGCGAGGCCGAGCGGCCGGCTGTCGCCGGTCAGCGGACCCTGCCAGCCGTTGCGGAAGCCGACGAACTCCCAGCCGTGCACCTCGACGCCCTTGCGGACCACCGCGCGGATGACCGCGTTCAGGCCGGGGCAGTCGCCGCCCCCCGTCAGCACACCGACACGCATCTGTTGCCTCCGTCTTCCTCGCAGGGAGAGTGCAGTCACAGTCCGCGGACAGCGTAGCGGCTTTCATCTGGATCGGTGCAGGGCGGACCACCTGCCCAATCCGGTCCAGGCCGGGGCGCCTCGGCGGTGTGTTACGTTGGGGCTGTGCAGCGCTATTTCTGGTTTACGAAGCCGGCCCCGGGTGGGCACGGCGGCGTGAACCTGCGCTGACCTCCACCCGAGCCGGATCTCGAACCGGCTCGGCGAGTCCCCCGCGGGTCGGTGTCCACCAGGAAGGAACCACCCGCTCATGAGCACCCGTCTCGTCGCCGCCCCCGCCGACGCGAGCACTCTCGACAACCGCCGCACCACGTCGGTCAGTCCCCTCATCTCGCCCGCGCTGCTGCGCGAAGACCATCCCGTCGACGCCGCCGTCGCCAAAGTGGTGCAAACCGGCCGCACGGAAACAGTCGACATCCTGGACGGCCGCGACGACCGTCTCGCCGTGATCGTCGGCCCGTGCTCGGTCCACGACCCGGAAGCCGCGCTCGACTACGCCCGCCGCCTGGCCGCCAAGGCCGAGTCGCTGCGCGAAGACCTGCACATCGTGATGCGGGTGTACTTCGAGAAGCCGCGCACCACGCTGGGCTGGAAAGGCCTGATCAACGACCCGGACCTGGACGGCACCTTCGCGGTGAACAAGGGCCTGCGCCTGGCCCGGAAACTGCTGCTGGACGTGTCCGAACTGGGCCTGCCGGTCGGCTGCGAATTCCTCGACCCGATCACCCCGCAGTTCATCTCCGACATCGTCACCTGGGGCTCGATCGGCGCCCGCACGGCCGCCAGCCAGGTGCACCGCCAGCTGTGCAGCGCGCTGTCCATGCCGGTCGGCATCAAGAACTCCACGGAAGGCGACATCCAGGTAGCCGTGGACGCGACCCGCGCCGCCGCCGCGTCGCACGTCTTCCCCGGCATCAACGTGGACGGCCTGGCCGCCCTGATCACGACCTCCGGAAACCCGGACTGCCACGTAATCCTGCGCGGCAGCTCCGCCGGCCCGAACTACGACCCGGCGTCGGTCGAGGAAACCCTGGCCCGCCTGGCGAAGTCCGGCCTCCCGGAACGCCTGGTCGTCGACGCGAGCCACGGCAACAGCAACAAGGACCACGTCCGCCAGGCCGAAGTCGTCGAAGACCTGGCCGCCCGGATCGGCGCGGGCGAACGCGGAATCACCGGCCTGATGCTGGAAAGCAACCTGGCAGCCGGACGGCAAGACCTAGTCCTGGGCCACTCCGCCGACCTGACCTACGGCCAGTCGATCACCGACGCCTGCATGGACTGGGACACCACCGACACCCTGCTGGACACCCTGGCCACCGCAGTCCGCACCCGCCGCTGACCCGCGCACCGTCCGTGAGGGGAACCCTCACAGCCCCAGATTCCCTCAGGGTTCCCCTCACGGACCTGGACCGCCACCGGTGCACCCACTCACCAAGGCACCCACACCCCCCGCACCCCGATACGAAGCCGAAACTACGGCGCGGGGGTGCTTGTCAAGGCATCTTTCCCGCCTTGACAAGCACCCCCGCGCCGTAGTCACAATCGGGCTTCGGGGTGCCCCCACCTCAGACAAACCGCAACGTCGCCGCCAGGCGACGAGCCGAAGACTCACCGCCTCCGGAACGCCTCCTCGATAACCCCCCACCGCTGCAGATTATGCCGGGCATCAGCCAACGCATCATGCTGATCCCCAGGCGCGGCAGGCAACTTAGGCTTCCCCGCGTCCTCCCACCGCTGCCGCAGATCCCGGGTGAACCGAGGCAACTGCCGGGGCAACGCGGGCATCGCCCCCCACAACTGCGCCAACGCCACATGGTCGTAAGCCGCGAACCAGGCCCACAGCTCGATCCCCCCGGGCGGCTTCCCGAAGAACTCCAGCAGATCCGCCCGGATCCGCTCCCGGCTCCGCCAGGCCGGATCCGCCGGGGAAGGCAGCTTGGGCAGCACATTCTCCCGCACCCAAGCCCCGGCCCGCCCGGGGTCGAAGTCAGTGGACACGGCATAGAACTCGCGTCCGCGCTCGTCAACGACACCGATCGACACGAGGTCAATCGTCACGCCGTCCTCAATAAACTCGGTGTCGTAGAAAAAACGCACCGGGGAACTCTAGTGGGGCCTTACCCGGCCTTCGTCTCCGGCACCCGATCAGCGTCAAGCCCGCTCGGCTGCGGCGGCACCGCGGGCTTCACCCCGGCCGCCTCAGCAGCGAGCAACTCCTTGGCCTTGGCCGCGTAGATGTCGACGTACTCCTGCCCGGACAGCTCCATCAAGGCGTACATGATCTCGTCCGTGATCGACCGTTCGATGAACCGGTCGCCGGCCAGTCCCTCGTAGCGGGAGAAGTCGAGCGGCTTGCCGAAGCGCACCTCGAGCCGCCGCGGCCACCACATCTTGGAGCCGATCGGGTTGACCTTGTCCGTGCCGACCATCGCCACCGGGACGACCACGCCGCGCGATTCGAGCGCGATCCGGGCGACGCCGGTCTTGCCCTTGTACAGCCGGCCGTCCGGGGAGCGGGTGCCCTCCGGGTAGATGCCGAGCAGGTGCCCGTCCTTGACCAGCCGGATCGCGGTGTCGAGCGCGGCCTGCGCGGCGTTGCCGCCGGAGCGGTCGATGGGGAACTGGCCGACGCCGGTGAAGAACCACTTCTTGAGCGTGCCCTTGAACCCGGGCTCGGTGAAGTACTCCGACTTCGCCGGGAAGGTGACCTTGCGCTTGACCCGCAGCGGCATGAAGAAGGAGTCCGCGACCGCGAGGTGGTTGCCGGCGAGGATGGCGCCACCCGTCTCGGGGATGTTTTCGGCGCCGACGACCTTGGTGGGCCACAGCGTCTTGAGCAGCGGTCCGATGAACACCCACTTCATCAGCAAGTACAGCACCGGGTTCCTGTCCTTTCCTGCCCGCGCGGGCCCCGGCAGGTCAGCGTACGGAACAAGCACCGGCCCGCACAACGCGAGACCGCGCGGTCACCCGGCGGCAGCGACCGATCTCACAGCGGCGCCGGGCCGGCCCCCGCATCCGGAGTGGGCCCCACAACCCGGCTTCGGCGTGAGAGCATGGGAGGACTCCACCGCTTCGATCGGAAGGGCGTTCGTGATGGGCGTGCTCGCCGGCGCGGAACCGTTCTCCCACCCGGGTTCCTCCGGGGCCGGCTTCCTGCTCTGCCACGGATTCACCGCGACGCCCGCCGGCATGCGCGCCTGGGGCGACCATCTGGCCGCGGAGGGCTTCGCGGTGCGCTGCCCGCTGCTGCCCGGCCACGGCACGCACTGGCGCGACGCGAACCGGACGACCTGGCAGGACTGGTACGGCACGGTCCGCGAGGCGCTGCTGGCGCTGCGCGCGGAGTGCGACCAGGTGTTCGTCGGCGGGATGTCGATGGGCGGCACGCTCACCCTCCGCCTCGCCGAGGAGTTCGGTCCGGACATCTCCGGCATCGTGCTGGTCAACCCGTCGGTCACGCGGCTGAGCCTGGACGCCAAGGTGCTGCCGCTGCTGTCGCGGGTGGTCCCGTCGATCCGCGCGATCGCCAACGACATCGCCAAGCCCGGCGAGGTCGAACTGGCCTACCCGCGCACGCCGGTGCGGGCCGCGGCGAGCCTCGCGAAGCTGTGGAAGATCGTGCGGGCCGACCTGCCCAAGGTGACGCAGCCGGTGCTGCTGCTGCACTCGCGGGTCGACCACGTCGTCGAACCCGAGAACTCGCAGATCGTGCTGGACAGCATCTCGAGCACGGACGTGACCGAGGTGGTGCTGGAGAACAGCTTCCACGTCGCGACGCAGGACCACGACGCGGACCTGATCTTCAGCCGCAGTGTCGACTTCGCCCGGGAACTGCGGGCGGGACAGGTGGGTGCCGGATGAACCGGGGGAAAGGCGCGGACGGACCCGAGGACGTCGACGCCACGTTCGCCGAGATCGTGGCCGATCTCCGGGCCGAGGGCGTGGGCGTGTTCCTCGACGAGGACCCGTTCGCGAGCGCGGGCCCCGCGTCCGCCGAATCCGACGCGTCCCCCGGCGCGGAACCCGAAGCGGGCAAAGCCAAGCCCAAGCCCGCCGCCGACCCGCCGCCGTCCGCTCCCCCGTCGGCGCCGTCCACGTCGTCCTCGCCGCCGGAGGGCTGGCGGACCGGCGGCACGGACTGGGACACCACGATGTTCTCCGGCGACCCGGCCGAGGACGACGAGCACTACGTGCCGCCGGAGCCGCCGCCGCTGCCGCGCTGGCGCAAGGGCGCGTTCGTCGTGCTGCTGTTCTTCGTCGTCGGGCTCCTGCTGCTGATCGTGCCGAACCTGATCGGGGTCGGGCCCGCGCTCGCCACGCCGCTCGGCATCCTCTCGCTCGCCACCGGCATCGCGCTGCTCCTGCTGCGCGTGCGCCAGGGCCCGCCGCCGGGCGCGGACCCCAGCAACGGCGCCCAGGTCTGACCGGACGGGCATGCGGATCGACTTCCGGGCGTCCCGGCGTTCCACCGTCGGCGCGGAATGGGAACTCGCGCTGGTGGACCGGCGCAGCGGGGAATTGCGGTCGGTCGCGGAGGAACTGCTCGCCGCGGTCCGCCCGGACGGCGCCGGCGAGCATCCCCGGATCAAACAGGAACTGCTGCTCAACACGATCGAGGTGGTCAGCGGCGTCTGCCGGACGGTCGGCGAGGTGAAACACGACCTCGCCGAGGCACTGGACGAGGTGCACCAGGTCACCGACCCGCTGGGCGTCGAGCTGTTCTCCGCCGGATCGCATCCGTTCTCCTCGTGGTACCGGCAGAAGGTGACCGACAAGGAGCGGTACGCCAAGCTGATCGACCGCACCCAGTGGTGGGGCAGGCAGATGCTGATCTACGGCGTCCACGTGCACGTCGGGCTCGACCACCGGGACAAGGTGCTGCCGGTGCTCGACGGGCTGCTGCGCTACGCGCCGCACCTGCAGGCGCTGTCCGCGTCGTCGCCGTACTGGTCCGGCGAGGACACCGGGTACGCCTCGAACCGGGCGCTGATGTTCCAGCAGCTGCCGACCGCCGGGCTGCCGTTCCAGTTCCGCGAATGGGCGGAGCTGGAAGGCTACGTCGAGGACATGTTCACCACCGGCGTGATCGACCATTTCTCCGAGATCCGCTGGGACATCCGCCCGGCCCCGCACTTCGGCACCGTCGAAATGCGCGTGTGCGACGGACTGCCGACGCTGCAGGAGGTCGGCGCGATCTCGGCGCTCACGCAGTGCCTGGTGGACGATTTCAGCGCCCGCCTGGACAAGGGCGAACAGCTCACGACGCTGCCGCCGTGGCACGTGCAGGAGAACAAGTGGCGCGCCGCGCGCTACGGCCTGGACGCGATCGTCATCCTCGACGCCGCCGGCCGCGAACGCCTCGTCACCGAAGACCTCGCCGAACTGCTGGACCGGCTGGAACCGGTCGCCCGCAGGCTGGACTGCGTACGCGAGCTGCGCGATGTCGAGAACATCCTCCGGGTCGGCGCGAGCTATCAGCGGCAGCGGGCGGTCGCGAAGCAGTACAACGGATCCTTGAAGGCCGTAGTCGCCGCGCTGGTCACCGAGATGCGCGACGGCGTCCCGCACGCTTAGGTTGACTGGGAGGCAGCGATGTCGCACACGTTCCGCACGCTCGTCGAACTCAACGGCAAAACCGCCACCGGCCTGCGGGTCCCGGCCGAGGTGGTCGAGGCGCTAGGCCAGGGACGGCGCCCGAAGGTCCGCGTGACGATCGGCCCGCACACCTACCGGAGCACGGTCGCGGTCTACTCCGGAGAGTTCATGCTGCCGCTCAGCGCGGCGAACCGGGAGGCGGCCGGGGTGTCTGCCGGGGAGACGGTCGAGGTCACGCTCGAAGCCGACCTCGCCGAGCGGACCGTCGAGGTGCCCGGCGACCTGGCGGACGCGCTGGCCTCGCGGGCTGGTGCGCGGGCGGCGTTCGACAAGCTTTCCTTTACCGCGCAACGGGAACGGGCGGAGGCGGTCTCCTCGGCTAAGCGCGCGGAGACGCGGGAACGGCGGATCGCGAAGATCGTCGCTGAGCTGTCGGGGGATGGGATTGCCTGAGCTTCGCTGGGCCTCGCTTGGTGGAGCTTGACCGGGCCGGATTCGCTGGGGGCTCGGCTGGCCCATCTCAGCCCGGCCTGCTGAAGCTGCCCAAGCCGAACTTGCTGAGGATGGGATTGCTTGAGCTTCGCCGGACCAGGCTTGGTGAAGCTGCTCAGGCCGGATTCGCAGGGGCGCTGGCCCACATCAGCCCCGGCCCGCTCAAGCCGCCCAAACCCACCTCGCCAGGGCTCGCTTAGCCACAGTCAGCCCCGGCCCGGCTTGGTACGGCTGCCCAGATTCGCCCGCCCCTCGCCAACCCGCGGTCAGCGGTGGCTTGCCGCTCGCCCAAGCCACCCCGGCCAGGTCCTCCGAGAACCGGGCACCTAGCCCACGGTCAGGCCCGGCTTGCCGAAGCCGCCCAGCACGGTGTCGACGACCTGGGTCGCCAGCGCGTCCGGATCGGCCGAATCCTGGTCCTGCGCCGCCTCGTGGATGAGCGCGCAGTACACGCGGCGGGCCCAGACCAGGTCGATGCCGGGCCGCAGCGCGCCGGTTTCCTCCAGCCGCCGGAAGAAAACGTCGCACAGCGCCAGCACGTCCGGAGTGAGAACGCCTTCTCCGTCCGAGTGCGTGTTCATCGCGAACCCCCACCGGAGCTTGACCCGCAGCACGTTGGCGGTCACCTGGTAGAGCGCCACCAGCGGCGGCGTGACGTCGGGCCGGACGCTCGCCAGCGCGTCGTGGAACTGCTGCGTCGCCCAGAGGGTCATGGCGTTCACCAGTGCGTCCCGGCTGGCGAACCGGCGGTGCACCGTCGTCCGCGAGACGCCCGCCGCTTCCGCGATCTGCTCCATGGTCGCCGCCGGATTGTCGCTGAGCACGCGTTCGGCGGCCTCGAGGATCGCCTGGACGGTCCGTTCCGAGTCCGCGCGCAGGGCCCGCTTCTCCATAGTGGTCAGTTTACGCCATGGTCACCACTCCTCTCCTAGTTGCGTCATCTATGTTGCAACTGATAGCGTACATGCATCGTCGATGATCCGAGTTAGGAGTCGTCTCATGGACCTGCAGTTGACCGGCAAGACCGCAGTGGTCACCGGAGCGAGCCGAGGAATCGGGCTGGCCACGGTCTCCGCGCTGATCGGCGAAGGCATGCGGGTGGTCGCCGCCGCCCGCACGATCACCCCGGAACTGAAGGAAACCGGTGCCGTGCCCGTCGCGGTGGACCTCTCCGCACCGGACGGTCCCGGCCGGCTGATCGAGCAAGCCGTCGCGGAGTTCGGCGGGCTGGACGTCCTGGTCAACAACGTCGGCGGCGGCGACAGCCCCGGACAGGCGGGCGGGTTCCTCTCGCTCACCGACCAGCAGTGGACGGAAATGGTGGAGCTGAATTTCCTCGCCGCGGTCCGGGCTTCCCGCGCCGCACTCCCCCATCTGATCGAACGCCGCGGGGCGATCGTCACCGTCTCGTCGAACGGCGCGCGGATGCCGCATTCGGGCCCGATCGCTTACACCACCGCGAAAGCCGCGCTGACCGCGTTGGGGAAGGCGCTGGCGGAGGAGTTCGGGCCGCAGGGAGTGCGAGTCAACACCGTCTCGCCCGGACCGGTTCGCACGGCCTTGTGGGAGGGCCCGGAGAGTTACGGGGCCGAGCTGGCGTCCTCGATGGGGCTGTCGCACGAGGATCTGCTGGCCGCGCTGCCCGCGGGTGCCGGGATGTTGACGGGAAGGCTGGTCGAACCCGAGGAGGTGGCCACGTTGATCACGTATCTGGCCTCGCCGCTGGCCGCGAGCATCACCGGGGCGGACCACCTGGTCGACGCGGGATCGGTGAAGACCGTGTGACGGATGGCTGGACTGCGGAGAGGGCCGGGCCGCGCCCGCCTGGCTGCTGCAACGGGATTCCGAACCGTGCGCCTAGCTCTCCGAGCAGCGGCAAAGCACCAAGACCGGGCAACGTCCGCCTAGCTGACCGGACAACGCACGCCTGGTGCAGGGCAACGCACGCCTGGCTGACCCGGACAGGTGCCTGCGTCGCTGACCAGGCAACGTCCGCCTAGCTGGCCGGGCAACGCCCGCCTAGCCGACCGGACAAGTGCCTGCCTCGCTGAACGGGCAACGGCCGCCTAGCTGCTCAGCTCCCGAAGCAGCGTCCCGGGCCCCAGCACTCCCGCGCCGAGTGCGCCGACCCGGCCGCGCAGCTCGCGGTCGGCTGTCACCACCACGACGTGGTCGTCCGGGCGCTGACGGGCGGTGGCGGTCACCTCGACGATTTTCGAGTCGCCGTCCGTTTCCGCCGAGACGACCTCGATGCCCGGGATCGAGCCCACTCCCCTGGCCTGGCCCTCGACCACCAGCACCACCCGCGGCCACCAGGACCACGCCGGGCCCGCGCCGATGCCGGCGACGTCGTCGCGCAGGCCGCGTTCGGCGGGGCCAGTCAACTGGTCGCGCAAGCGTTCCGCGGCACCGCGGCGGTCGCGCCACCAGCCGTCGGGGCGGGAGCCCATCACGTTCGCCGCGTCGACCACCAGGACCAGTTCCCGGCCCAGTTGCTCGCGCAGAACCGGCCACGCGGCGGCGAAGTCGCGGTGCAGTTTGAGCGCGGCCACCTCGTCGAGCGGGACCCAGCGCATCTCGGCGCTTTCCGAGTTCGCGACCTGGGCCTGCAACGCGCTGTCGGCCAAGCCGAGCACGGTCGTGTACTGCCATTCCCCGTGGTCCAGCACCGAAGCCGACATCGCGCGGAACGCCGACGAAGGGATCGCGGCTTCCTCCCACGCCTCCCGCGCGGCGGCCTCGTGCACAGTCTCGCCGGCTTCGAGCGCGCCGCCGGGCAAGGCCCACGTACCGCCGTTGTGCACCCACCACGCGCGGCGCTGCAACAGCACGCCCCGGCGGGGATCGCACAACAACAACCCGGCCGCGCCGAACGCGCCCCAGTGCTGCCGGCCGCAGGAACACCGCACGAAGCGGTTGGCGGTCATCGGCGTCACCCGGCCCAGCCTTCCACAGAACCCCGTGAGTGCCTATGCCCGGTGAGGACCCGGAGATCGCTCCGGCGACCGCGGCCCGCCACGAACCTCGGGCACGATGACCCCGGCCAGGACCGGAATCAGCACGCACCCGAACCTCGGGCACGCCCAGCGAGAGCCCGAAGACCGCCCCGGCCACCGCAACCCGCTACGACGCCCCGGCAAGGACCCGAACCAGCACGCCCAACGACCCGCCCGCACCTCGTGAGTGTTGATCCCGGTTCTAACCGGGATAGCCACTCACGACACCCCGGCAAGAACCAAGGCCAGCGCTCACCACGCGCCCGAACGTCGTGCGCGGCTATGCCGGTTCTAACCGGCTCAACTACTCACGACACCCAGCGAGAACCAGAACCAGTCCTCACAACACGCCCGAACCGCGTGCGCATCTCTGCCGGTTCAGCCACTCACGAGGGCCGGGCAGGAACCAGGGGCAGCGCTCACAGCGCGTCCATCGCCAACGCCGCCGCTCCCACGATCGCTGTGTCGTCGCCGAGATGCGCCGTGCGGATCCGGGCCAGTGGGCGATGCCGGGCGCCGGTGATCGCTCCGGCGTAATGCTCGCGGGCCTCGTCCAGGAAAAGCGGCGCGGACTCCGACACCCCGCCGCCGATGACGATGATTTCCGGGTCGAAGACGTCCGCTACCAGGGCCAGTCCCTCGCCCAGCCATTTCGCCAGTTCTGCCATGGCGCGCAAGGCGATCGGGTCGCCGTCGCGGGCGGCGCGGGCTACTCGGCGGCCGGTCACCGAACCGGGGTCGCCGGCGATTTCGCGGGACAGCACGGTCGAGCGGCCTGGGTACCGGGCGAGGAGTTCGACCGCGGTCGCGGCCAGGGCCGTTCCGCTGCAATACCGTTCCCAGCAGCCGTACTTGCCGCATGGGCACGCGCGGCCGTCGCGGACCACCGTGAGGTGGCCTAGTTCCGGGGCGACGCCGTGTGCTCCCCGATAAATCTCGCCGTCCAGCAGCAAACCCGCGCCGATACCGGTGCCTAGCGCGACCAGGGCCGCCACGTTGGCCCCGCGTGCCGCGCCGAAGCGGTGTTCTGCGACGACTGCTGAGTTGACGTCGTGTTCCAGGGTCACCGACAGGCCGACGCGCTTGGCGATCCGGTCCGCGACGGGAGCGTCCCGCCAGGCCAGGTGCGGTGCGAACATCACCGAGCGCCGGTCGCGGGCCACGAAACCGGCTACGGCCAGGCCGACCGCGGCGACCTCGTGCCGGTTGCGCAGGGTCTCGACGACCCCGGCGATGGCGTCTTCGAGCGCGTTCTCCTCGCTCGGCGTCCCGACGCGCGCCGTGTCGAGCAGCGAGCCGCGCTCGTCCACGACGCCGGCGCGCACGCTGGTGCCGCCGACGTCCACCCCTACGGTCAGCAATCAGTTCTCCCGCTCCGGCTGCCAGTCCGCGCGTTTGCGGACGACGATGTGCTGGACCCGCGACGACGGCTCCGAAGACGCTGGCGCCGGGGCCGCGGCGGGCCGGAACCCGGGCATGTGCACGCCCTCCTCCGGCTCCCAGCGGTCCGCGAGCACCGCTCGCAGCAGCGCGACGAGCTGGGCGGCCTGTTCGAGCACCCTCGCCACGAACTCCGGCCGTTCGCCGCGCACGACGGCGACGATCGCACACAGCGGGCACCACCCGCATCCCGAAGTGCTGTCCTCCACATCCGGCGCGCCCGGTTCCTCCGGGCCGGAGCCGTGCCCGGCGGCCATGACGCCTTCCAGCCACGGCGCGGCGCGTTCGATCACCATCTCGACCAGCAGCCGGATCTCCTCGGCCAGCTTCAGGCCGTCGGCACGGGACTCCTCGTCGTGTTGTTCGCTCACCCGGATCCCCGGTTCCCGGCCAGGCTGACCACCAGGCCGTCGGCGTCGGATTCCGCGCCGGTGATCCGGCACGGGCGCAGCGTCTCGGGCAGTGCGACGAGCCGGCGGAACCCGTCCACGGTGATCGCCAGGTCGTCGTCGACGCGGGCGAGGTCGACCGCCGAATCCCGGTCCAGCGGGAGCGCGACCCGCAGCCGGAAGCCGTCGCCTTCGGCGGCGACGGACAGCAGCGGCGTCACCGGTTTTCCGTTGCCGGACAAGGGATCCCGGCTGCCGTACAGTTCGCGGGCCAGTTCGGCGAGCGCCGCCGCGCCCACCGGTTCGCTCGCCCGGTGCTCGACGCGGGCCAGCTCGTCCGGGCCGAACCCGGCTTCGGCCAGTTCCGCCAGCACCGCGTCCTGCTGGTCCCGCCGGGTGCGCAGCCACTTCGCCGCCGAACCGCGCCAGAACCCGGGCGCGGGCATGAGGCGGTTGGCGATCAGGCCGTCGACCGCGATCCCGCGCAGCGCCAGCGACGTCAAAGTGCGCCTGGCCTCGGCTACCACCACTCGCTCCGGAGTAAGCACGAGCCGCACCGTCGTGACGCGCGGATCGGTGAGCAGCTCACGCAGCGCGTCGAGATGCGCGCCGAGCTGCCGGACCGACGCCGCGACGCGCCGGTTGCCGAAGACCCGGCCGAGGTAGCCCGACACCGCTTCCGGCAGGGAGAGCAAGCGCAGCGTCTCGGCGGTCGGGCCGCAGTCGACCACCACGGTGTCCCACGGGCCCTGCGAGGCCAGCCGCCGCACCTCGCTCAGCGCGAGCAGCTCGTCCACGCCGGGCAGCACGGTCAGCTCTTCCGCGTCCAGGACGTCCAGCCCGGCTCCGGCCAGCACTTTCCGCAGCTCGCCGCGCAGCTCGTGCCAGGTGCGGTCGGCCAGCGCGCGGGAATCCACCTGCGCGGCCCAGAGCCCGGCTGGGGTGCCGTCGCGGCGGAGGTCCACTTCGGAGGGTTCACCGCCGAGCGGTGTGCCGAACGCGTCGGCGAGGGAATGCGCCGGGTCGGTGGACACGACGAGCGTCTTCCTGCCGCGGCCGGCCAGCGCGGCAGCGGTAGCCGCGGCGAGCGTCGTCTTCCCGACACCCCCCTTGCCGGTGAACAGCAGGATGCGCATCTAGCCCTCGGCCCTGCGCTTGAGTTCCTTGAGCGCGGTGTCCATGACCATCTTCTCCGCCTTGCGCCGCAGCAGCCCGATCATCGGCAGCGCCAGCTCCACCGACAGCGTGTAGGTGACGCGGGTGCGCCCGCCGCCGAGCGGCTCGAGCGCGTACCGGCCGTTCTGCGCCTTCTGCATCTGGCCCTTGACCAGGTGCCAGCTGACGCCGAGACCGGAATCGTCCCAGTCGTATTCGAGCGTGTACACGTCCTTGATCGGCCCGGCGTCGAGGGTGAGCTTCACCTGCTTCGCCCGGCCCGCGTCGTCGGTCGCGAGCACCTCGGTCTCCCGGACCGCCTTGGTCCACTCCGGGTACGCGGGGAAATCGGAGATCACCGACATGACCCGTGCGGGCTCGGCGTCGACCTCGATGGACTGCGTGGACTGCTCGGCCATGGGACGAAGCGTAGCCGGACAGCACAGTCACCAGCGCAGCACGTAGGGCTGCCCGGTCTCCTTGAAGTGCCCCACGTTGCGGCACTCGGTGTGCCCGACCCGGCGCCGCACGGCCAGCGGCTGGTGCACGTGGCCGAACACCGACCAGCGCGGACGCTGCCGCCGGATCAGGTCCAGCAGCGCCTTCGACCCGAGTTCGGCACGCCGCGCGACCACGTCGTAGGTCAGTTCGGGCACCGCGGGCGGGATGTGCGTGCAGAGGACATCGACTTGGTCCAGCAGCGAAACCGCCGCGTCGAACTCCTCGCGCGCCCGCAGGTACGGCCGCCAGGCCGCACCCTTGCGCGGCCTCGGGAGCACGCCTTCGGGCAGCACCGCGCCGCCGGCGAAGCCGAACCGCAGGCCGCCGATGGTGACGACCTCGCCGTCGACCAGGTGCACGCCCTCGCCGGCGAACTCCGGCCACGCCGAGGGCGCGTCGACGTTGCCGGGGATCGCGTACGTGGGCGCGGTCATCGAAGCGAACAACGTGGCGTACTGCTCTCGGACCGCTTCGTCGACCGCGGCGGCCGGGTCGTCCAGCGTGGCCCACAGCGTGCGCGAGTAGGCGACTGTCTCGTCCCTGGTGCCTTCGCGGCGCAGGCGGGCGAACTCGCCGACTTTCTCCGCGCCGAACAGCACGCCCATGATGCCTTTGTCGTGGTCGTGGTAGTCGACGAAGTCGAGCAGGTCGCCGAGCACGACCAGCGCGTCCGCCCCGTCCCCCGCCCGCTTCAGCGCGTCGGCGTTGCCGTGCACGTCCGAAACGACGTGAACCCGCACAAGAGCCTCCTACTCGACGGGCCGGGGCGGAACCCCCGGCTCGCGCCCGTCCTCGAGGATCTCCTTCAGCTCCAGCGCCACGTCCTTCGCCGCCCGCGCCCGCCGGTCGAACTCGCGGCGCAGTTCGCGCGGGCTCAGCTCGCGCGGGGCGCCGCCGGGACCGGCCGGCGTGGCCCGGAGGAAGTAGTGCAGCACGGTGCCGTCGAGAACAGGTTCCAGCCAGACCTCCATGGTACCGATCAAGGCGCCGGTGACGGTCCAGCGCAGGCCCTTGTCCCCGCGGTCGGTGTAGACCTGCAACTCCAGGTCGGGCCAGTACCGCCGCCACGAGCGCGGGTCGGCGAAGGCCGCCGCGACGGTGGACGGGGGCACGACGATGAAGGTCTCGTCGACGAGATCGAGAGCGGGCGGTGCGTGCACCCGGACACGATGTCACGACCTCGCCGCGCGGCGCGTGCCAGCATGGTCTTAAGGTCTACGGCAGGCTAAGTTGACTGGCGGGTAACCGCACGCGTCGAACACGGAGGTCCACGTGCGCGAATACAGCGCCCCCGCCGGGAAGCCGGTGACCGACGACGAGAATCTGGCCGATGTCGTCTGGGCGAACGCGGAGCGGTTCTCCGACGTGGTCAGCTTCCGCAGGCAGGTCGAGGGCACCTGGCTGGACGTCACCGCGAAGGACTTCGCCGACCAGGTCGCGGCCGCGGCGAAGGGCCTGATCGCGGCGGGCGTCGGGCACGGCGACCGGGTCGCCCTGATGTCGAAGACCCGCTACGAGTGGACGCTGATCGACTTCGCGATCTGGGCCGCGGGCGCGGTCACGGTGCCGATCTATGAAACGTCCTCGCCCGAACAGGTGCACTGGATCCTCTCCGACTCGGCGGCCAAGGCCGTCGTGGTGGAGACCGGCGCGCACCGCGAGGCGGTCGAGGAGATCAGCGGGCGGCTCAGCACGCTGGAGCACACCTGGCAGATCGAGGGCGACTCCCCCGCGGTCGACGAGCTGACCGCGCTGGGCGCCGAGGTCTCCGACGAGGACCTGCACACGCGCCGCCGCGGCGTCACCGCGAACGAGACGGCCACCATCGTCTACACCTCGGGCACCACCGGGCGGCCCAAGGGCGTCGAGCTGACGCACCGGAACCTGCTGGCCGAGATCCGCGCGGACATCGAGGCGTTCCCGGAGCTGATGGAGCAGGGCAACTCGCTGCTGTGCTTCCTGCCGCTGGCGCACATCCTCGCCCGCGCGATCGCGATCACCGCGCTCACCGCCCGGGTCACGCTCGGCCACACGCCGGACGTGAAGAACCTGGTGCCGGACCTCGGCACGTTCCGGCCGACGTTCGTGGTCGCCGTGCCGCGCGTGTTCGAGAAGGTCTACAACACCGCCAAGCAGAAGGCGCACGCCGACGGCAAGGGCAAGATCTTCGACGCCGCCGAGGCCACCGCGGTCGCGTACAGCGAGGCGCAGGAAAACGGCGGCGCCGGGCTGGGCCTGCGCGCGAAGCACCTGCTGTTCGACAAGCTGGTGTACGGCAAGCTGCGCGCCGCGCTCGGCGGCCGCTGCATCGCCGCGGTCTCCGGCGGGGCTCCGCTTGGCGCGCGGCTGGCGCACTTCTTCCGCGGCATCGGCGTACCGGTGTTCGAGGGCTACGGCCTCACCGAAACGTCCGCGGCGGCGAACGTGAACACCAGCGCGGCGTTCCGCGTCGGCACCGTCGGGCGGCCGGTCGCGGGCACCTCGGTGCAGATCGCCGAGGACGGCGAAGTGCTGCTCAAGGGCGACGTCGTGTTCGGCCGGTACTACAACAACCCGGAGGCGAGCGCGGAAGCCCTCACCGACGGCTGGTTCCACACCGGCGACCTCGGCGAGCTGGACGCGGACGGCTTCCTCAAGATCACCGGCCGCAAGAAGGAGATCATCGTGACGGCGGGCGGCAAGAACGTCGCCCCGTCCGGGCTCGAGGACGCGATCAAGGCCGCGCCGCTGGTGAGCCAGGTGATGGTGGTCGGCGACCAGCGCCCGTTCATCGCCGCGCTGGTGACCGTGGACGAGGAGTACTTCCCGGCGTGGAAGGCCCAGCACGGCAAGCCCGAAGCGGCGACGGTGTCCGAACTGGCCGAGGACGCGGACCTGCGCGCGGAAATCCAGGCGGCGGTCGACGAGGCGAACAAGCAGGTGTCGCACGCGGAGTCGATCAAGAAGTTCACCGTGCTGGCGAACGACTTCACCGAGGCGGGCGGCGAGATCACGCCGAGCCTGAAGCTGAAGCGGGGCGTGGTGAACAAGAACTACGCCTCCGACATCGAGGCGCTGTACCGGAAGTGACCCGGCCGAGGGGCGCCGGGCCGGCGCCCCTCGCGTGCCGCTCCTAGTGCGGCCTGCCGAAATACTCGTCGGCCATGTTCTGCCGCACGATGTCCGCCTCCCCGTTCCGGTATCTCGGGTCGTGGTCAAGGAAGTCGTCGATCTCGCGCAGCGCCGACGGGGACGCCCCCTGCCTGTCGGGGGGAAGATTGCCGATGTGCTCCACCATTTCGTCGTAGGAGTGCGCGTTCCGGGTGATGTTCTGGAGGTTGTATTCCGTCCGCGGCGGGCCGCCGAACCGGTTCTCGTTGTGCAGCACGTTGTGGTACTCGAGCACTGTGCCGTTCGTGTTGCCGGCGTGGAAGCCGTTTTCGTTCTGCCGGATGTGCCCCATCTCGTGGAAAATCGTCCGTTCGGGCACGTTCTCCCCCAGCGCGATGATGTTGCCGTCGCGCCGGTAGGAACCGCCGCCCATGTGCTCCATCATCATGCTGGCGGGAGTTTCCCCGGCGTCGGTGAACCGCCCGTTGGGGCTGCGGAGGATGTCGGGCGTGTCCCCGAAGAATTCGCCGATCATCCGGTTCTCGTCCAGCCCCGCACGGTATTCCGGCGGAAGATCGCGCAGATAGGTTCCCATGGTGACCTTCGGGTCGTCCGGGATCCGGAGGAAACGGGGGTCGCTCTCGATCCCGAGCCGGTTCCGGTAATCGGCGACGTTCTCCTCGAAGGTGCGAGGCGGCGGAGTCGGCTCGCGGGGCGGGGTTTCCTCCCGGGGCGGCTGGTGCGGGGGATTGTTTTCCTGCACGTGCCCGGCGTTGTTCCCGCCGCCGGGGGTTTCGTTCGGCCGTGCGTCGTCGTTCGGGCCGGATTTCTGCCTGCCCAGGCAGTTCCCGAGCCCCAGCGGGTCCGCGTCGGCCAGCGGGTTGGGCACGTACGCGGCCGGGTTCGGGGCCGGGGCGAGACCGAGCGGGTCCTGGCTCAGGTAACGGCCGGTTCCCGGGTCGTAGTACCGGAAAACGTTGTAGTGCAAGCCGGTTTCGTCGTCCGCGTACTGGCCGGGGAACCGCAGCGGCGTGCCGCCCGGGCGGGCGCGGCCCCACAGCGAGGCCGACGCCTGCCAGGACACCGTGCCGTAGGCGTCCACCAGGTCCACCGGGGTGCCGACGGGGTCGGTGACGAACGAGAAGAACCGCGCGCTCTTGCCCAGCAGTTCGGTCTGCGCCACCGGGCGCACGGTGCCGGGCAGGTGGTCCCAGGTCAGCGTGAGCGGGGCGGAACCGGCGAGCCGGTGTTCCTGTTCGACGAGAAGCTGGCCGCTCCAGGCGAACAACGTCTCCTCCGCCGGCGCCTCCGCGCCGGGCAGCCAGCGTTGCTTGGCGATGCGGCGGCCCAGCGGGTCGTAGCGGTAGCGCCACTCGGCGCCGTCCGGGGTTTCCACGGCGAGCAGCCGGTCCTGCGCGTCCCAGCGGTAGGTCCAGGTGCGGGAGTTCTCGTGGCGGGCGACGAGCCGTCCCTGCGCGTCGTGGACGTAGCGCACCGCGCCGGCCGAGGCGAGCCGGTTTCCGGTGTAGCCGCGCGGGCCGGAGTCCGGTTCGGCGAACGGCAGCTGTGCGTGGCGGATGTTGCCGGACGGGTCGTACTGGTAGGTCTCCTGGCCGTTCCGCCGGGTCACGGCGGTGATGCGGCCGGCGGCGTCGAGCTGGTAGCGCGTGGCGCCGGACAGCGAGTCGTCCACGCCGGCCAGGTGGCCGTCGGGGCGGTAGTGGTACTGGCGTTGCTGCCGGATCTGGCCGCTGGCCGCCAAAGTCTGCCCGACGAGCTGGTTTTCCTCGTCGAAAGCCTGTGCCAGCACGGTGTTTCCGCCCAGCACGCGTTCGACCTCGCGGCCCGCTTCGTCGTGGCGGAAGCGCACCTCGTGCCCGGCGGCCGACAGCGCGACCGCTTTTCCGGCGTCGTCGAAGGTCCACTCGCTGACCGAGCCGGACGGAGTGGTGCGGCGCATTCCGGACGGCTCGTGGACGTAGCCGACCGCGCGGCCGTCGACCGATTCCCGGAGCACCCGGCCGTCCTCGTCGCGCTCGATCTCCAGCACGCAGGAACCCTCAGTGGCGCGCGAAAGGAAGCCGACGGGGTCGTACTCGTAGCGGACGGTCCCGCTTTCCGTGCGCCGCTCGATCACGTTGCCGAGCGCGTCGTAGCTGTACTCGGTGACCGCGCCCAGCCCGTCGACCGACCGCACGAGCTGACCGGCCGCGTCGTAGGCGAACTGCCGCTCCCGGCCGTCGAAGTCGGTTTCGGCGACGAGCCTGCCGTCGGCGTCGTAGGTGTAGTTCCAGGTCAGTCCGGCCGGATCGGTGATGCGGACGAGCTGCAGTTCGGTGTCGTACTCGTACGTGGTGCGGGCGCCGGTGGCGTCGGTCTTCGCGATCGGCAGGTCGAAGGGGCCGTATTCGAAGCGGGCGTCCGAGCGCTCCACGAGGTTGCCTTCGGCGTCGTAACGCCATTCCTCGCGCCGTCCGGACGGGCCGATCCGGCTCGCCTGGCTCCCGTCGACCGTCCAGCCGAAGCGGGTGCCGTCGGCGACCACGCGCGGGCGGCCGAACTGGTCGCGCTCCACCGGATCGGGCTCGGAGCGCGCCGGTTCTCCGCCGGTCAGCTGGCGGTCCTGGGCGAATTCCGCCGGGGCGATCCCGGCCTGCGCGGTGAACAGGTCCGGCGCGGTGCCCGGCGGATAGACCCGCCGCCAGGTGCGTTCGGCGGTCTCCACGGCGACGGTCAGCGTGCCGTCCGGCGCGGAGCTGACCCGCGCGCGGCTGCCGTCCGGGCGAACGACCGCGGTGAGCTGGCCCTCGGCGGTGTACTCGAAGCCGGTGGTGCGCCCGAGCGGATCGGTGCGCGACAGCAGCCGGTCGTAACGGTCCCAAGTGGACACTGTGACCGCGCCGAGCGGGCTGACTTCCCGGGTCGGCTGCGAGGTGTCGTTGAAGTGGAACTCCGAGACGTGGCCGAGTGCGTTGGTGTAGCGGGTGATCCGCTGCTCGCGGTCGTAGGCGAACGCGCTGTCGTAGACGCCCCGGTCGCCGACCGTGCGCACACAGCGGCCGTCGGCGTCGTAGACGTAGCGGAACCAGACGCCGTTGCGGTCCTGCCAGCCGGTGATCCGGCCGTCGGTGTCGTAGTCGTAGTGCGTCGCCAGGCCGGAGGAGTTGAAGACCCGGGTCAGCCTGCCGAGGTCGTCGTAGCCGAAGCGGCGGACCAGCACCGGTTCCCGGCCGTCGCCGAGCACGCGGATCGCGGTGACGCGGCCCGCTTCGGCGTCGAGGGCCACGCGGTAGCCCGCGGAGTGGCGGATCAGGCGGGGAGCGCCGCGGTCGTCGTACTCGACGGTCATCCTGTCGCCCGCGGCGTCGGTCGCGGTCAGCAGCGGGAAAACGCCGCCGCGGCCGGGGCCGAAGCGCAATTCCGTGCCGCCGACCGGGTCGGCGAGCAGGTAGCCGCCGTCGTCGGTCGCGGTGAGCGGGCGGCGCGGGCCTTCCAGCGGCAGCACCGGTTCGCCCGTGGCGGCGCGCGGGTACACCAGGATCCGGCCGTCCGCCGCGAAGAACCGGACGGCTCCGGAATCGGCTTCGAGCCGCTGGTCCACCGTCGACGTCCAGTTCGGGCCGAACCAGCGGCCGGACCGGTAGGACGAGACGTGCAGCCGTTCGAGCACCAGCGGGCTCGGCAGTTCGAGGTCGGTCGCCTCGACCACGACGGTGCCGCGCACGACGTCGACCGGGTCGCCCTCGAACCGGCATTCGTCGGTGCCGTTGCGGGTGTCCTTGGGCGGCCGGACGTCCCCGGTGCCGGGCTTGGCATCGCCGGGCCGTTCCCCGCCGCCGGACGGCCCGTCCTCCCGGGGCGGCGGGGCGGGGTCGCCCTGCGGTTTGGTCTCGTCCTTCGGCGGCGGCGCCGAGTGGTCGCCCTGCGGCTTGGTCCCGTCGTTCGGCGGCGGCGAGTGATCGCCGGACGTGGTGGTCGAATCCCCGCCCTTTTCGTTCTCCGGCTTGGGTTTCGGCTCCGGTTTCGGTTCCGGCTTCGGCTTGGTCTCGATGTTCTTCGGCGCGCCCGACGGCTTGACCTTGCCGCCCTTGATGCCCTTCAACGCCTTCGCGGCGTCCTCGAACAGCGTGCCCGCCTTCTTCAGCAGCGGCATCAGCGCCTTGAGCGCGGCGACCAGCTGCTTGGTGATCCGGGCCAGCTCCGCGGCGGTCTTGGCGACCGCGGCGGTCACCTGCGGCAGCACCCAGGCCATCCCGATCCCGGCGGTGAACAGCACCTGCAGCGCCCAGCTGATCAGGTGCCCGACGAGCTGCGCGATGATGTCGCGGACCAGCATCCGGACGGCGGCGACCACCTCGCCCGCGGTCTTCACCCCGGACGCCGCGCCCTCGGTGCCCTTCTGCGCCGCGCCCAGCAGGTTGGCGACGTCCTTGGTCCGCTCGCGGTAGGCGTCGGCCGCTTCGCCGGTCCAGCTCTGCAGGTCCTTCTCGACGCAGGCGGTCAGGTCCTTGCCGATGCTTTCCAGCTCTTTCGCGACGTTCGTCCAGGTCTCGGACTGCGCCTTGATCTCGTCGGCGTTGCCGGTCAGCGCCTCCAGCGCCTGCTTCAGCGGCCCGACGTGCTCGATCAGCCAGCCGACGCCCGCCGCCAGGATCGACCCGAACGGGTCCATCACGGTCGACAGCACGTCCAGCGCGACCCCGACCGTCCCCATCGCGATCGACGCCCAGTCGCCGGACTCGATGCCGGACTTCACCATTTCGCCGGATTCGAGCAGGGTGATGCCCGAATAGGCGGTGGTCGAGTCCTTCGTCTCCGCGATCAACGGGTTGCTCACCCGGCTCACGCTACGGGGTGGCCGCGGCCGTCACCCGGAGCTGCGCCCTGGTTGCCCGTGCGTCCACCCGGCAGCCGGACGCACGGGCAAGCACGCCGTGCCCGTCAGGCCTGCGGCGGCTGAGCCTGGTACTGCTGCTGCGGCGTCTGCGCGTACTGCTGCTGCGCGGCGGCCTGCTGCTGTTGCGGAGCCTGCGGCTGTTGCTGGGCGCCGTCCGGGACTACGTAGACCGCGGTGCCGTAGGCGGCGATTTCGCTGGCGGTACCGGCGATCTCGTTGCAGTCGAAGCGCAGCGCGAGCACGGCGTTGGCCCCGTGCTGCATGGCTTCCTGGCACAGCCGGAAGAGGGCTTCGTGGCGCGAGTCGGACAGCAGCTTCGTGAGCCCCTTCAGCTCGCCGCCTCCCATCGCCTTGAAGCCGGACCCGATGTTGGAGAACATGTTGCGGCTGCGGACGGTGAGCCCGAAGACCTCGCCGAACACGCGGACCACGCGGTACCCGGGCAGGTCGTTCATCGTGGACAGCAGGATCGGGAACTGCTGCGGCTGTTGCGGTGGCGCGGCTTGAGTCATGCGCGGATCGTATCGTCGGCGAGCGGCTCACGCTGTGATTCGCGCACTCCAGTCCAGATGATGCCGGTATGCCCACCCTTGGCTGGCCCCGACGTCGCTGCCCGCGCTGACCGCCACGAGTTTCTCGACGCGGGCGCGGCGCAGCCGGTCGTAGGCCGCGAACGCCGCGGGCGCGTCCGGCAGGTCGCGCAGGCACTGGCCGAGCACCACCGCGTCTTCCAGCGCCATCGACGCGCCCTGTCCCGCCGCCGGTGACGCCGCGTGTGCCGCGTCCCCGGCCAGCACCATCGACGACGTGGACCACACACGGGTGGCCGGCAGGTCGTAGGAGTGGCCGCCGTGGACGTCGTCGCCGGTCGCGGCCACGATCGCGGCGCACGGCAGCGGATCGCCGACAAAGGCGGCGTGCGCGAACTCGCGCCAGCCTTCCGGGGTGACGGCGGCGATCTCCGCGCGCGAGCGTTCCGCGTCGGGGACGCGGGCGAACCAGAACGTCGCGCCGTCCGGGGCGGTGGTGTAGCCGAACGCGGCGCGGCTGCCACGGAACATCCGGTAGACGCCGGGCGCGGCGGGCAGGCCCTCGGCGCGGGTGTAGCCGTAGACGATGGTCAAGCCGGTGTAGCGGGGAGGCTCGGCCGTCGGGTCGATCAGCGTGCGGACCACCGAATGCAGGCCGTCCGCGCCGACGAGCACGTCACCGGACTCGGTGGTGCCGTCCTGGAAGGTCGCGGTGATGTTGCCGGTGGCGGAGACCAGGCGCTTGCCGCGGACGATGGCGATGCCGCGGCGTTCCGCTTCTTGTTGCAGCGCACGGTAAAGCGCGGCGCGGGTGAGGGTGCGCGGGCCGTCGAGCTCGCGGTCGAACGTCCGGCTGCCGACGGTCGTGCCGTCCGGGGCGATCACTTCGACGCCCAGCGCGGCGAAAGACGCCTCGATCACCGGGGTTTCGGCATCGATGGCACGCAGCGCGTCCATGCCGTTGTGCATCACGGTGAGGAACGCGCCCGCGTCCGCTCCCCCGCTGGGATGCGCCTCGAACACCACCGGCTCGTGCCCGGCGAGGCGCAGCGCCATCGCCGTGACCGTGCCCGCGACTCCGCCGCCCGCGATCAGAACCCGCATCGTGCCCCCGCCCCTGGAAACGGCCCCTGGATACGACCGTGCCGCCGCCACCGTAGCGGGTAGCGGCGGCACGGAACCAGAGATCAGGCGCGCTGCGCGACCGCGAGCCGCACGCAGACGGCGAGGGCGCGGACCGCCTCCTCCACCTCGGCCAGTTCGGGGAAGGTCGGCGCGATGCGGATGACCGCGTCGGCCGGGTCGTCGCCGTGCGGGTGGGTGGCGCCGGCCGGGGTCAGCGCGACGCCCGCCTCCTTGGCCAGCCGCACGACCTCCTTCGCGGTGCCCTCGGGGACGGTCAGCGAGACGAAGTACCCGCCGGTCGGCTTGGTCCAGGTCGCCAGGTCGCCCAGCTCCTCGGTGAGGATGCGCTCGACGGCGGCGAACTTGGGCGCGATCAGCTCGGCGTGCTTGCGCATGAGCGCGCGGACGCCGTCGGCGTCCTTGAGGTACAGCGCGTGGCGCAGCTGGTTGACCTTGTCCGGGCCGATGGTGCGCTTGCTGAGCACGCCCTGCCACCACGCGAGGTTGGCCTCGGACGCGCCGAAGAACCCGACGCCGGCGCCGGCGAGGGTGATCTTCGAGGTGGAGCCGAACACGAACGCGCGGTCCGGGTTCCCGGCCTCGGCGCAGAGCGCGAGGATGTCGGCCAGTTCCGGCTCGTCGTCGGTGAGGTGGTGCACCGCGTAGGCGTTGTCCCAGATGATCCGGAAGTCCGGCGCGGCGGTCGGCATCGCGGCGAGCCGCCCGGCGACCTCGGCGCTGAACGTGACGCCGGTCGGGTTGGAGTACTTCGGCACGCACCAGATGCCCTTGACCGCGGCGTCCTCGGCGGCGAGCCGCTCGACGACGTCCATGTCCGGGCCGGTTTCGGTCATCGGCACCGGGATCAGCTCGATGCCGAACCGCGCGGCGAGCGCGAAGTGCCGGTCGTAGCCGGGCACCGGGGCCAGCATCGCGATCCGCGGCTCGTCGGCCCAGCGGCGCTCGGCTCCCGGCAGGGTGCTGAGCATCGCCTGCGCGACGGTGTCGTGCATCAGCTCCAGGCTGGAGTTGCCCGCGGCGAACAGCTGCTCGACCGGCACCTGCAGCGCGCCGGCGAAGATGCGGCGCAGCTCCGGCAGTCCCTTGAGCCCGCCGTAGTTGCGGGTGTCGGTGCCGTCCTCGGCCTTGTACTGGCCGTTCGGCAGAGTCAGGAGATCCGCGGAGAGGTCGAGCTGCCGGGGCGACGGCTTGCCGCGGGTGATGTCCAGGGACAGGCCGCGCTCGACCAGCGCAGCGTAGTCGCGACGGGCAGTGTCGACGTCGACAGGAGCTGTGGTCATACCACCACGCTAAACCGCTCGCGCAAGCCAGTTCGGGTGACCCCCGGCTCCGGTGGGCTAGCGTGGAGCACGTGCGGTACCTGGTGCATGCCGAGCAGCGGCAGTTCTCCTTGCGGGACAAGGACGCCTGGCGTCCCGGCGACGGCGGCTGGACCGACGAGGCGGTGTCGGTGCACCGCGTCGCGGTAGAGCCCTCGTCGCTCTCCGTGGCGACCGCGCGGTCCGATTGGGTCGAGGTCGACGTTGCGGTCGCGATGGCGGCGCCCTCGGTGCGGCCGGACGCGTCCCACGTCGTGGAAGCCGATCTCGACGTCCCCGGCGGCGAGGCGACGCTGGCCGGTCCCGCCGGTTACGCCCGCCAGGAGCACCGGATCGCGGTCCCGCCCGGCCGGTACCGGGTCCGAGTGTCCTATGTGGAGAGCGGGCCGCCGGACGCCGAATGGCACGACCACGAGTTCGGCGAGCATTTCCGGTACGTGCTGGACCTGTGGCCGGTCGCCGGAGCCGCGCCGGTCGCGGTGGTGCGCCAGGGCGCGCAGGTGTGGGACGGCTGATATCCCGTTGGCGGCGGGCGGCGCGGAACGGCAGACTCGGCGGCATGCAGTGGATCACCACAGAGATCGGCGAAGAGTTCGTGCGCGGTGCACTTGAGCTGGAGCGCACGCCGCAAGGCTCGCTGCCGCACCGGCTGACCGCACGCGCGCGGGCGCAGAACACCGACGACCGGGTCGCGATGGCGGAGAGCCAGCCGTCCGGCGTGCGGCTGGCGTTCCGCACCGAGTCGACCGCCGTCGAGCTGGACACCCACCGCACGAAGGTCGGCTACGTCGGCGTGCCGCCGCTGCCGGACGGCTCCTACGACCTCGTCGCGGACGGCAGGCTGGTCGACTCCGCGACCGTCTCCGGCGGCGACGAGCTGATCATCGACATGACGACCGGGCGCAGCGAAACCCGGTCCGGCCCGTCCGGCACGGTCCGGTTCTCCGATCTGCCCGCGGGGCCCAAGGACGTCGAGATCTGGTTGCCGTACAACGAAACCACCCGCCTGCTGGAGCTGCGCACCACCGCTCCGGTCACCCCGCTGCCGCCCGCCCGGCGGGTCTGGCTGCACCACGGCAGCTCGATCAGCCACGGCACCGGCGCGACCGGCCCGTCCCAGACGTGGCCCGCGCTCGCCGCCGCGGCCGCCGGGGTCGGCCTGATCAACCTGGGCTTCAGCGGGAGCGCGCTGCTGGACCCGTTCACCGCGCGGGCGATGCGGGACACGCCCGCCGATCTGGTGAGCGTGAAGCTCGGGATCAACGTGGTGAACGCGGACCTGATGCGGCTGCGCGCTTTCGGCCCCGCCGTGCACGGGTTCCTGGACACGATCCGGGAAGGGCATCCGGACGTCCCGCTGGTGGTGGTTTCGGCGCTGCTGTGCCCGATCCACGAGGACACGCCGGGGCCGGGCGCGCCGGACTTCAGCACCGGAAAGCTCCAGTTCCGCGCGACCGGCGACCCGGCTTCCGTCGCGGAGGGCAGGCTGACACTGAAGGTGGTGCGGCGGGAACTGGAGCGGATCGTCCGCGACCGGGCGGATCCGGCGCTGCACTACGTGGACGGGCTTTCCCTTTACGGGGAAGGGGATTTCGCCGAGCATCCGCTGCCGGACGCGCTGCACCCGGACGCGGCCACGCATCGGTTCGTGGGGGACCGGTTCGCGAAACAGGTCTTCGGGCCGGGCGGTCCGTTCGCGGAGTGAAGCTCGTGGCCTCAGGCTGGGCAGCCTGAGGCCACGATCGGTCAGCGCGCGAACCGGCGGGCGAACTCCGCCATCCCGGTCGGGCGGATGTCCGGGTAACGGTCGTTGTCCAGCGGCTGCAGCTTCGCCTTCCCGGTGACCATCGCCCAGACATACTGCAGCGCAACATAATCCGCCGGCCCAGCCGCAACCGACTTGCGACGCTCGATTTCCGCCGCCAGTTCCTCGGTGCTGCCAAGGCGGCGAAGCGCGAGGCTCCGGCCCGAACCGCGCTCCAACGCCGCGTGGAAGTCCTTCATGGACAGCACATCTCCAGCCATGCGCACCGGTCCGGAAGCGTCCGCGTCCAGCGCCACGGCAGCGGTGTAGGCCGCGGTGTCCGCGACGGTAGTGAAATCGCACGGCTCGTCGCCGTCGCCCCAGTAGCTGAACGTTCCCTTCTCCCAGTCCACGATTTCGAGGAACGACGCGGTCATCACCTCGTGAAACGCGCCGTTGAGGACGGACGTCACCTGGATTCCGGCCCCGGTGAAGGCTTCGTGCGCCTTCCGCCGGTCGTCGAGGAAGACGTTGTCCCCGTCGTCGAGCCGGAACAGGTCCACCGCGAAGTCCGACGGGATCAGCCGGGACACACCCGCCTTTTCCGCCGCCCGCAACAGGGCGAGCTGCCCGTCCACGACGACCTCCGGACCGCCCTGCACCGCCGAAACGACCACGTCCACGCCGTCCAGCGCGCGGTCGGGCCGCTCCAGCGTGCCCTGGACGATTTCCGCGCCCCGTTCCTTCAACGCCCGCGCCGCTTCGGCCCCGGCGGACTCCGGCCGGACCAGCGCGCAAACCTGTGCGCCGCGGCGCAGCAGGCTCCCCGCGATCTCGCGGCCCAGCATTCCCGTGGCCCCCGCGACCAGCACCTTCGTCACTTTTCACTCCTCCTGGATCACTGCCGCTTGACTTCGGCGATCGCGACGCTAATCCTTGAAACCCATTACAAGGTCAAGTCATCGGAGTCCAGGTCACATGCGCATCGGGGAGCTGTCCCAGCGGACCGGCGTCGACGAGCAACTGCTGCGGTACTACGAAAAACAGGGCCTCCTGCGCCCCGCCCGCACCCCGAACGGCTACCGCGACTACGCGGAGGCGGACGTCGGGGCGGTCCGGCGCATCCGCGAACTGCTCGCCGCGGGCCTGCCGACCGCGACGATCGCCGAGATCGGCTCGTGCGTCCGCGACGAACCGCTGACCCCGGCCTGCGACGGCGTGCTCGAACGGCTGCGCGGCGAACGCGACCGGATCGACGCGGCACTGGCCCGGCTCCAGTCGTCCCGCGCCGCGCTGGACACGGTGATCCAGCGCCGGGCCGCGACCTGACTGTCCCGGCTGCTAACTTCCGCCCTCCAAAAGTTGCTCGCCAGTGCTGGCGACGACGTCCTCCTATTCGGCGTCACCCCGCCCCCGCAGCACTTCCCCAGAGCGAATCCAGCAGATCAGGGGCATCCGGACGTGCCGCTGGCGTTAATGGCGACTGGCGCTCCGACGTCCGCGGTATTGCCCGAACGGGCCTTCACCGTACGGAGAACCGAAGGCTGCCACACATCGGCCCGCGCGGAGGGCGCGGGCCGGGACGGAACTCCGGCTAGGAAAACCTAGGGTCAGAGAGACTCAAGGACAATGCATTGCCCAGATTGTTCACCACGGTAAACCTTCCCTCGGAAACGATGATCCGCTCGAACGGGTTCGAGCGCTGCAACGCCACCAGCCAGCGCAGGCCGCCCGCCCCGTCGAGCCGGGCGAAGAACCCGTCCGCGCCGAGTTCTCCTTCGCCGCACACGAGAGATCCGTCCTCGATTTCGGTCCGCATGGCGACATCGACGCTCATCGTGTATGCCGGATCCGCCAAAACCTCGTCCAGGTCGAGCGGAGAACCGATCCGGAACCACGAAAGCTCCGCACCATTCGTCGTCACCGCGAAAGCGGTGTCATCCGCCCGGTAGAGCCCGGAGACCGCAGGTGCGTTGCCGAAGCGCCACAGGGAAGCAACCCGCGCCGTCATTCCCCCTCCGCCCGAGGCCTCTCGTTCAATCCCTGCCACGGCACGCGACACCCGTTTTCGTCTCGGTTGCGCTTGCTGGTCATCCGCTTTTCGAAACTCCTGTCCCAGTTCATGCCCGATGTCTTCGCGGGATTAGGGGACTGCGGATCGACCCGTTCCGCTTTGACCTGGTAGTCGGACACCTGCTGGCGAACTTCGCGTGCCGCGTCCAGCCGATTCCAGTCCCAGACACCGTTCAGCATGGATTCCACGGAGTCGTTCGCCGAAACGGTGCGACCGGCGGCTGCTCCGGCACCACAACGAGCCGGATCACCTGTCTGGCCATCGACGCCTCCCCTGGTCGCCCACGCAGAAAGGTGATCGGCCCCGCTCCGGTTTCGTTAGGCCGTCCCGGCAGCTGTTTTCCCGCGAGGAACCGGATGTTCACCGGCCAAAGCATCTGCCCGTTTCCGTTCCCCATCGAGGACGAACCGGCACTGCACCGACCGGACGCAGGGTCTGTCGGGCCAGGCGGTCCCTTCCCGGACAGCACCAAGCTGCTAACTTCCGCCTCATGGCGGACCACACTCTCCGGGCGAAGCTGGCCGACGCCGGCAGCGGCATCCTCCTGTTCGGCATCACCCCGCCGCGCCTCAGCACCTCCCCCGAGCGGATCCGGGAAATCACCGCCGCCACCCTCGCGCGGCTCAGCGACCTGGACGTCGACGGCCTGGCCCTCTACGACATCGACGACGAGAGCGACCGCAATCCGGAGGAGCGGCCGTTCCCCTACCTGCCGACCCTCGACCCGGCCGGCTACCACGCGGACTACCTCGACGAATGGGACCGTCCAGCGGTCATCTACCGGTGCGTCGGCAAGTACCCCGAGGCCGAGCTGCGGGACTGGCTGCGCACCGCCGACACCGAGCGGGTGCTGTCCGTCTTCGTCGGCGCGTCCTCGAAGAACAAAGAGGTGCACACGCGGCTTTCGCAGGCGCAGGCGCTGCGCCGGGAAGTCCGGCCGGAGCTGCTGCTCGGCGGCGTCGCCATCACCGAACGGCCCGACGAGCACCTGCGGCTGATCGCCAAGCAGCAAGCGGGCTGCGCGTACTTCATCTCGCAGGTGATCTACAGCGCCGACGCGGCCAAGAGCATGGTCTCCGACTACTTCTACGCCTGCCGCGAGCAGCAGCTCGAACCCAAGCCGGTCCTGTTCACCCTCTCGGTCTGCGGTTCGGCGAAAACGCTGGCGTTCCTGAAGTGGCTCGGCGTGCACGTCCCGCGCTGGCTGGAGAATTCCCTGCGCCACGCGGACGACACGCTGGCCGAGTCGTACGAGCAGTGCCTGGCGAACGCCCGCGAACTCGCCGCTTTCTGCCGCAAGCTCGGGATGCCGTTCGGCTTCCTCGTGGAAAGCGTGTCGATCCGCAAGGTCGAGATCGAGGCCTCGGTGTCCCTCGCGCGCGAGGTGAGCGGGCTGCTCGGCCGCAACGCTACAGCGGATCCAGCGCAGTGATCTTCCACTGTCCGTCGGTGCGATGCGCGGTCACCGACAGCTGGCCCACCGACGACTGAGGCGCCCCACCACCGGGCAGAATCGTCTGCTGGTCAAGGAAAAGCAGCAGACTCGCGTCGTCGCCGTGCAGCGACCGGACGCCGATCGCGCGGACGGTTGTCGTGCGGACGAGTTTTTCGTTCGCCGCGCGCTGGCGGGCGGCGGCGAACTGGCCTTGGTACTGGCCGACCGCCGAGCCGGTCAGCACGTCGGCCGCGGCGCGGGACGTGCGGTCGAGGTTCGCGTAATCGTAGGAGAAAATCGCCTTGACCGCGGCGCCGACCTGGTCGGTCACCTGCGCGGTCGCGGCCGGGTCGACCATCGCCTCGTCGTCCTCCGGCTGCAGCAGCGACGCCTGCACCCCGAACCACACCGCGCACGCCAGCGCGAGCCCGGCCACGCCGGCGGCGATCGTCCGGCGGTTCACGAGCCCACCGCCTGGACCGCGCCGATCTTCCACGCATCACCGTCGCGCGCGAAGTCCACCGCCAAGCGGGCCTGTTTCGCCGAAGGCGTGCCGCCGCCGGTGCTCACCCGGACGTTCAGCACCGCGATGAGCCTCGCCGTGCCCGCCGAGGGGTTCAGCTCGGTGACGGCGGCCTGCACCAGCGAAGCCGTCGACACGGTTTTGGTGCGCTTGGCCCGGTCGATCTGCATCTGCCGGTCGCCGGAGAGGTCTTTGCCGTACTGCCCGGTCGTCACGCCGATCCAGCGGTCCACGTCGACCGCGCTCGTGCGGTAGTCGATCGTGTTGAGCGTGACCAGGCCGGTGCTCGCGGCGGCCAGCACGGCGTCCCGGGCACGGCCGCGCGCCAGGCCGTCGTCCTGCGCCGCGCTCCACCACGACCAGCCGAACCACGCCGCGGCCAGCACGGCGACGACTGCCAGCCCGCCGAGCATGCGTGCGGTCAAGAAGGGCCGAGCCGGAGCATCCATCACGAACCGCCCAGCAACGCCCCGAGCCCGCCCTTCAGCGGTGCGGTCAGCTGGCCAAGCAGACCCGGCAGCTGCTGCTGCGAACCCTGGTCCGAAGGCGCGGAAGCCTTGGGCGCGGCGGGAATCGCGGGCGGCTTCCCCGCGTACGGCGCGTTCTGCGCGCCCCGCACCTCGGTCGGGCTGCCCGGCGGCTCGGCGCAGTAGGCGTTCATGTTGACCGGCGCGTCGCTCGTGTCGTTCGCCGGACGCTGTTTCGTGCCCTCGTAGCCCTTCGTGCACGAGTGCGGGTCGAAGAAGTTGAACACCACGCCGAGGTGCCCGGTGCCGTCCGGCGACGTCGTCGGCGAGAACGCCGAGATCACCGGGTACGCCACCAGCAGCTCTTCGATGGCGTCCTTGCGCATCGAGGTGACCTGCGCGGTGGTGAGCGAGTTCGCGAACAGCACGCCGAGGTCGGTGCCGGACGTGGCGAGCACGTCGCTGATCTGCCGGCTCAGCTGCGGGGCCTCGTCGATCACCTTGCGCACGGCGGGATCCGACGACTTCAGCTGCCCGGCGATCGTCTTGAGCCCGGACGCGAAGTCCGTGATGTTCTTCGCCTGCCGTTCCTGGGTGGCGAAAACCGTCCGCGAGTTCGCCAGCAGCCCCTTCGTGTCCGGCACGTACTGGGTGGCCGTCGCGGTGAGCGAACTGGTGCTGTCCAGCAGCTTCTGCAGCTGCGGCCCGGAACCGGCGAACGCGTCGTACGTCTCGTCCACCACGGTCTTCAACGACTCCGGATGGACGCTCGCGACCAGGCCGTCGAGATGGGTCAGCACGGAATCCGGCGTCGCGGGCAGCGAGGTGCGGTCCTGCGCGATCACGGAGCCGTCCTGCAGGTACGGCCCGTCCTCCCGGTCCGGCAGCAGGTCCACGAACTGCTCCCCCACCGCCGACCGGTTCGCCACCTGCGCGTGCAGCGCGGACGGGATGTCCGGGCCGCCGGAGTCGATGTCGAGCCGGACGTCGATGCCGTGCGGGGTCAGCGTCATGGCCCCGACCCGGCCGACGGTGACGCCGCGGTAGGCGACCTCGGAGTTCACGAAGACCCCGCCGGAATCGGGCAGCTTGAGCGTCACGTGGTAGCCGCGGTTGCCGAAAATCCGGTCGAGACCGGCGTAATGCCCGCCCGCGTACGCCACCGAGACGATGGCGATCGCGAAGAACACCAGCAGCTGGATCCGGGTTTTGCGCGTGGTCATCAGCTGCCTCCCACCAGACCGCCGAGCAAGCCGCCCAGCACACCGCCGTACCCTGGCTTCGAGCCGCCCGTCGGCGGGGTGTTGGGCAGCGGCAACGGCAGCTGCGGCACCGCCCCCTGGCCGCCGGCGGGCGGAGCGTTTGTCGACGGCGTCGGCAGCTGGAACGGCGGCTGCGACGAGTTCGCGAAGTTCTGCACCAGCTTGTCGAGATCGAGGTTGATCCGCGCGTCGACGTTCGCGTAGTCGCCCTTGATCACGTTGCCCGCGTAGTCCGGGAACGGGTAGGTGAGCAGGATCCGCAGCGCGTTCGGCAGGTCCTTGCCCGCCGCGCTGAGCTGGCGCAGCGTCGGCTCCAGCGCCTTGAGGTTCATGACGAGCTGATCCCGGCTGCGGTTCACCGTGTCCACCGCGACCCCGGACAGCTTGTTCAGCGCGTTCAGCATCCCGACCAGCTGGTCGCGCTGGTCGGCGACGATCTTCAGCCCGGGCGCGAGCTTGTCCAGCGCGGTGGCGAGGTTCTGCTTCTGCCCGACGAGCGTGGTCGACAGCTTGTCCAGCCCGTCGATCGCGCGCAGGATCTCGCCCTTGTGCCCGTCCAGCTGGGTGGCCAGTTCGTCCACCCGGGACAGCAGCGCACGCATCTGCGGTTCGTTGCCGGACAGCGCGTCGTTGAGTTCGTGGCTGATGTTCTGCAACTGGTCCACGCCGCCGCCGTTGAGCAGCAGCGACAACGCGCCCAGCACCTCTTCGATCTCCGGGTTGCGGTTGCTGCGGCCGAGCGGGATCTGCGCCCCGTCGGCGAGCTTGCCCGCCGGTTTCTCCGCGGTCGGCGCGCTCAGCTGCACGAACTTCTCGCCGAGCAGGCTGGACTGCCGCAGCTCGGCCCGCGCGTTGGCGGGCAGCTGGACGTCGCCGTTCACCGTCATCGACACGAGCGCGGACCGGGTGTCCGGGGTGAGCGCGATCCGGTCGATCCGGCCGACCGCGACGTCGTTCACCTTCACGTTCGCCTGCGGCACCAGGTCGAGCACGTCGGTGAACAGCGCGGTGACGTGGTAGGGGTGGTCGCCGACGTCCGGGCCGCCGGGCAGCGGCGTCGAGTACAGCCCGTTGAACCCGCCGTCGCTGCACCCGGCGAGCACCAGCACCCCGGCGAGCACGCCCGCCAGCCGTTTGCGGAGGCGTTTCACTTGCCACCTCCGGGCTTCTCGGTCAGCACGTCCGACAGCGGCAGCGGCAACGGCGGCAATTGGCCGTTCTGCAAGGAGTTCAGCGCCTGCGGGATGGACGGCAGCTTGAGCGTGCCGTCGAGCACCGGCGCGAGCTTCTTGCAGATGTTGCCGAGTGTGTCCGGAAGCGGCTTCGGCGTGCCCGCGCTGATCAGCCGGCACACGGTCAGGATCGGCGGGTTGGTGATCTCGTTCAGGTTGTCGCGCACCGCGATCGTGCCGGACGCCGCGTCGTAGGTGTTGATGAAGTTCGTCGCCCCGGTCGGCGCGATGTCGAGCACCTCGGCGAGCGAGGCCCGCTGGTCCACCAGCACCTTGGTGAGCGAGGCCAGTTTGGCCACATTGGACGAAAGCCCGTTCTTGTTGTCCGCCACGAACTGCTTCACGTCGCCCAGCGAGGTGGACAGCGAGTCGAGCGCCGCCCCGACGTCGTGCGAATCGTCGGCGAGGAACCCGCTGACGTCCGCGAGCCGCTGGTAGAACTCGTTCAGCTGACTGTCGCTTTGGGACAGTGCGGAGGTGAAGGAGTTCAGGTTCTTCACCGTGGAGAACAGGTCGTCCTTGGAATCGTCGAGTGTGCCTGCCAGATCGGCGAGCCGCCCGACGGTCGAGTTCAGGTCCTTGCCGTTGCCCTTGAGGTTGGCCGCGGCGGTGTCCAGCAGGTCGGAGAACGCGCCGTTTTTGTTGGCCCCGTTGGGTCCGAGCGCGGTGGACAGCTTGTCGAGGCTCGCGTAGAGGTCGTCCAGTTCGACCGGCGTCGCGGTCTTGTCGCGCGCCAGCACGGTTCCGCTCGCGAGCGTCGGGCCGCTGTCGTACGACGGGGTCAGCTGCACGTACCGGTCGCTCACCAGGCTCGGCGAGACGACGACCGCGCCGACGTCCTTCGGGATCGGCACGTCGTCGTTGACCTTCATGTCCACGCGCACCGCCTGGCCTTCCGGCGTCACCGCGGTGACCTCGCCGACCGCCACGCCCAGCACGCGCACGGACGAACCGGCGTAGAGGCCGACGGTCTTCCCGAAGTACGCCGAGATCTTCGTCCCGCCGGTGTCGCGCAGCGCGAAGTAGATGCCCGCGGTGAGCAAAAGCGCTGCGACACAAGCGAAGCCGAGCCAGGTGACCAGACTCCGCCCAGCGCGAGTTTCGACAGTCATCGTCCACCCACCCCCTGGTCCGGCGCGGAGATCGGCGGCGTGCAGCCCTCCGGGTTGATCGAGATCCCGCCGGCCGTGATCGTCGGCGGCAGCAAGCCGCACAGGTACCCCTCGAACCAGCGCCCGTTGCCGGTCGCGTTCGCGCCGACGCGGGCGAACGGGGCCATCAGCTGCAGGCTCCGGTCGAGGTTGCCCTGGTTGCGCTGCAGCACGTCAGTCACCTTCCCGAGCGCGGCGAGCGTCGGCCCGATCTGCGTGCGGTTGTCCGAGACCAGCCCGGACAGCTGCTTCGAGATCTCCTGCGTGCCCTTGAGCAGCGTGCTGATCTGCTGACGACGCTGCTGCAGTTCGGTCAGCAGCAGATTGCCGTCGCTGATCACCTGCTGCAGCTGGGCGTTCCGGTCGGACAGCGTCTTCGAGATCTTGCTCGTGTTGGCCAGCAGCGCGTGCAGATCGGCGTCGCGCGAGGACACCGTCTTCGACAGCGCCGACAGCCCGGACAGCGTGTCCTTCAAGTACTGCGGACTGTCCTTAAGAGAATCCGACAACGCGGTGAAGCTCTGCGCGAGCTGTTTCGTGTCGATGTCGCCGACGGTCGTGGACAGCTGGTTGAACGCGTCCTGCAGCTGGAACGGCGTCCGCGTGCGCTGCACCGGGATCGTGTCGCCGGGCGTCTGCGTGCCGCCGCCTTTCGTGTCCAGCGCGAGGTACTTCTCCCCCAGCAGCGTCTTGATCTCGATCGACGCGGTGGACGCGTCGCCGACCCGCACGCCCTTCACCCGGAACTTCACGAGCACCTGCTTGTGCCCCAGCTCCACCGAGGTCACCTGCCCGACCTTGACGCCGGCCACCTGCACCTCGTTGTCCGGCGCGAGCCCGGCGGACTCGGCGAACGCCGCGGTATAGGTGGTGCCGTTGCCGAACATCGGGATGCTGTCGGAAAAATACGTCACGGCGGTGATCAGCACGATGAGCACGAGCGTCACCGCGCCGACGCCGGCCTGGTTGCGATCCTTGAGTCGTTTCACGGGCCACACCTCGGCGCGCGTTCGGTGCCGGGGATCGGCACGATCGGCAGCGTCACGTCCAGCGAGGAAATGCCGATGGTGCCTTCGATCCCGCACAGGTAGTAGTTGAACCAGCTGCCGTAGCTCAGGGTCCGGGTGAACTTCTCCAGGTTCCCCGGCAGCACCTGCAGCAGGTGCTCGATGAGCGGCTGCGAATCGTTGAGGTTGTTCGCCAGCTTGCCGAGCTGGGTCACGTCCTGCTGCACGGCGGGCCGGGCGTCGGCGAGCAGGCCCGCGGTCGCGTTGGTCAGGTCGCCGAGCGCGCCCACCGCGTCGCCGATCGGCTTGCGCTGCTGCGCCAGCCCGCTCACCAGCCGCTGCGTCTGGTCGACCAGGTCGCCCAGCTGCGGGCCGCGCGCGTTGACCGTGCCGAGCACCTGGTTGAGATTGTCGATCACCTGCCCGATCACCTTGTCCTTGCCCGCGATCGACGACGTGATCGACGCGGTGTGCGACAGCAGGCTGGTGATCGTGCCGCCCTCGCCCTGGAACACCTGCACGATCTCGGCGGAGAGCTGGTTGACCTCCTTCGGGTCCAGCGCCTTGAACAGCGGCTTGAACCCGTTGAACAGCACGGTCAGGTTGAGCGCCGGTTTGGTCCGCTCCGGCGGGATCGTGTCGCCGGGGGACAGCATGTCGCCGCCGCTGACGTCGGTGCCGAGCGAGAGGTAGCGCTGGCCGACGAGGTTGCGGTACTTGATCGTCGCGGTGGCCAGCGAGGGCAGCTTGTACGCCGATTCGACGAGGAACCGCACCTCGGCGTAGTTCTGCTCGCCCTGGTCGACGCCGATGGTCTCGACCTGGCCGACTTTCACGCCGGAGATCCGCACGTCGTCGCCCGCCTGCAGGCCGGACGCGTCGGTGAACTTCGCGACGTAGGACGCGGTGTTGCCGAAGTTCGTGTTCGCGATCGTGGTGGCGAGGACCCCGGTGAGCAGCACGGTGACCACGGCGAAGATGCCGATCTTGATCAGCGCGGGAACGAACGACCTCACTTCAGCTCCACCTCCGCCCCGCGGTACAGCGGCCCGACCAGCAGCGACGACCAGCCCGGCACGTTGGCGGGCGTGGTGTTCAGCGTCGGCGAAATCAGCAGGTCGAGCAGCTTCTGCTCGTCGGCCGACCCGACGATGCTCGGCGCGCCGCCGGTGGACCCGGACCCGCCGGGCAGCGGGCCGTTGGTGATGTCGCCGGGCAGCGTGCCGTCCGGTTTGTGCGGCGGGGCGGGTTTGGTCGCCCCGTCCTTCACCGCGCCGTCCGGCGGATACTGCGGCCAGTGCCCGGGTTTCGGCACCTGCGGATAGCAGCGCGGGCCGCGTTTGTCGTCGTACTTCGGCTCGTCGACGCCGGGCAGGTACTTGCCGCGGCTCGCCGAGAACTCGATCGTCACGCGGCTGACCTCCGGATGCGCGGTGCCCTTGCCGAACGCCAGCTCCGCGTTCGGCACCGTCCCGGCCAGCTGCTTGAACAGGCACGGGTATTCCGGCGCGTACTTCGCGAGCACGTCGAGCGTGGGCTGCACGGCGGTGGTGAGGCGGATGATGTTGTCCTTGTTGACTTCCAGGAAGCGCGTCAGGTCGGTGGCGGTGCCGGTGACCGAGGAGTACAGATCGGTCAGGCCGCGCTGTTTCTCCACGATGGTCTGCGTGGTCGTGGTGAGGTCCGACAGCGCCTGCAGCGCGTCCGGCGCGGCCTTGTCGTAGATGCCGGAAACGTTGGCCAGCCCGGTGATGTCGGCCTTCAGGTCGGGCAGCGACGGGTTGAGCTTGCCGAGGTAGTCCGACAGCTGGGTGAGCGTCTGGCCGAGCTTCTTGCCGCGTCCGTCCAGCGCGGTGGACACGGCGTTGAGCGTGCTGGAGAGCTTCTCCGGCTGCACCGCCTGCAGCAGCGGCATGACGTGGTTGAGCACCTGCTCCAGCTCGATCGCCGTGCTGCTGCGGTCCTGCGGGATGACGTCGCCCGCCTTGATCGGCCGCTGCGCCTGCTCCGGCAGCTGCAGCGCGACATACCGTTCGCCGAACAGGGTTTTCGGCAGCAGCCGCGCCGACACGTTCGACGGGATCACGTCGGTCTTGTCCGGCTGCAGCGCCAGTTCCAGCTCCGCGTGGTCGCCGACCGGCCGCACGTCGCGGATCTCGCCGACGAGCATGCCGCGCACCTTCACGTCGCCGCCGACGCGCAGCTGGCTGCCGACGTGATCGGTCTCCAGCTTCACCAGCGTGACCGGCGTGAACACCTTGCGGTAGGCGGCGATCGTGGTGGTGAAGAACAGCGCCGCCACGACCAGGAAGACCAGGCCCAGCAGCTGGTACTGGAGCCGTTTGCGCAACTCTCGACGGGTACTCATCCGGATATCCGCACTGTCGTGTTCGCGCCCCAGATCGCGAGGCTCAGGAAGAAGTCCAGCACCGAGATCAGCACGATCGACGTGCGCACCGCGCGGCCCACCGCGATGCCCACCCCGGCCGGCCCGCCGGACGCGGTGTAGCCGTAATAGCAATGGGAAAGGATCACCAGCACGCTGAACACGATCACCTTGGCGAACGACCACAGCACGTCCTCCGGAGGGAGGAACAGCGTGAAGTAATGGTCGTACGTGCCCGCGGACTGGCCGTAGAGCCAGATGGTGATCTGCCGCGACGCGAGATACGAGGACAGCAGGCCCACCGCGTACAGCGGGATCACCGCGGTCACGCCGGCGAGCACCCGCGTGGTGACCAGGTACGGCATGCTCGGCACGGCCATCACTTCGAGCGCGTCGATCTCCTCGGAGATCCGCATCGCGCCGAGCTGCGCGGTGAAGCCGCAGCCGACGGTGGCCGACAGCGCGAGCCCGGCCGACAGCGGCGCGACCTCGCGGGTGTTGAAGTAGGCCGAAATGAAGCCGGTGAGCGCGGCGGTGCCGAGCTGGTTCAGCGCCGAATACCCCTGCAGGCCCACGATGAGGCCGGTGAACAGCGTCATGCCGATCATCACGCCGAGCGTCCCGCCGATCACCGCGAGCCCGCCGGTGCCGAAGCAGACTTCGGTGAGCAGCCGCGTGGTTTCGCGGCCGTAGCGGCGGATCGTGCGCGGCGACCAGGCGAGCGCCCGGCCGTAGAACGACAGCTGCTTCCCGAGCCCTTCGAGACTCGCGCCGGGGCGCGCGATGATCTCCAGCGTCCGGTCGGACGCGCGCGTTTGCTCGATCGGTTCGGCCGTCATGTCACAACGCCTTCGGGGGCACGACTTTGAGGTACACGGCGGTCAGCACGACGTTGATCAGGAACAGCAGCAGGAAGGTGATCACCACCGCCTGGTTCACCGCGTCGCCGACGCCCTTCGGCCCGCCCGCCGGGTTCAGCCCGCGGAACGCGGCGACCACGCCCGCGACGAAGCCGTACAGGAACGCCTTGATCTCGCTGATCCAGAGGTCCGGCACCTGCGCGAGCGCGTTGAAGCTGGCCAGGTACGCGCCGGGCGTGCCGCCTTGCAGGACCACGTTGAAGAAGTAGCCGCCGAGCACGCCGACCACGCTGACCAGGCCGTTGAGCAGCACGGACACCACGATGGCGGCGAGCACCCTCGGCACCACGATGCGCTGGATCGGGTTGACCCCGAGCACTTCCATCGCGTCGATTTCTTCCCGGATCTTCCGCGCGCCGATATCAGCACAGACGGCACTTCCTCCGGCACCGGCCACCAGCAGCGCGGTGATCAGCGGGCTCGCCTGCTGCACGATGGCGAGCGCGCTGGCCGCGCCGGTGAACGACTGCGCGCCGATCTGCGTGGTCAGCGATCCGAGCTGCAGCGCGATGACCGCGCCGAACGGGATCGCGACCAGCGCGGTCGGCAGAATGGTCACGCTCGCGAAGAACCAGCACTGCTGGATCCATTCGCGGAATTGGAACGGACGCTTGAAAATCGCCCGCAGGACCTCCCAGGACAGCGTGGCGAGCCTGCCGACCTGAGTCAGCGCCGCGGTGCCCGGGAGAGTGACCGAGCCGCTTCCGCCCACCGCACCTCCCAGTAGTCACCCCCGAGTCTTGCCCATCCCCGCCCGCCGATTTCGGTTAGCGGTGTTCACTCCCGTCCCTTCAGCCCCCAGTCGTCACGCTCAGCTCACCAGCACCGTTCAGAGTTTCAACGCATGGGTGGCGGTAGCCCCGCCGTCCGCGACGAACTCGCCGCCGGTGCAGTACGAACTCTCGTCGCTGCCGAGGAACACCAGGAGCGGCGCGATCTCGTCGGCGCGGCCCACCCGGCCGAGCGCGACCTTCTTGCCCACCCAGGACACGTCCACCTCCGCGCCCGCGGCGTCGGACACCATCTTCGTGTCGATCATGCCCGGATGGACCGAGTTGACCCGGATCCCGCGCGCGCCCAGTTCCAGCGCGGCGACCTTGGTCATCCCGCGGATCGCGAACTTGGTCGCGGTGTAGGCGACGAGGAACGGCATCCCGGCCAGACCCTCCACAGAGGACACGTTGACGATGGAGCCGCCGCCGGCCCCGGCCATGGGTTCAACGACCGAGCGCATGCCGAGAAACGCCCCGATCTGGTTGATCCGCACGACGCGTTCGTATTCGGCCAGCGGCGTCTTCGCGAGTTCCGAAAAGTACAGCACCCCGGCGTTGTTGACCAGCACCGTCGGCGGCCCGAACTCGGCCACCGTGCGGTCGACCGCGGCCGTCCAGCCGTCCTCGTCGCTCACGTCGAGGTGGCAGAACGCGGCCGCGTCGCCGAGTTCGGCGGCGAGTGCCTTGCCTTCGTCGTCGAGGACGTCGGCGATCACCACTTTCGCGCCTTGCGCCACGAACGCGCGCGCGGCGGCCGCGCCCTGTCCCCGGGCCGCGCCGGTGATGAGGGCGACCTTGCCGGTGAGCCGGTGCTCAGTCATGCGTCCTCCGGTTCAGGGCAGCGAAAGCAGATCGGTCGCGGCGAACATCCGCTCCGGGTCCCGATCGGCGAAGTGCGCGCCGACCTTTTCGGCGAGTTCACCGGTGGTCCAGGCGCCGTTCGCGGTGTCGAACCGCTCCTCCACCGACGGCGGCTTCAGCAACGCGACCATGCCGCCGTGGACGACGAAAACCTGGCCGTTGATGGCGTCCGCGTCCGGCGAAGCGAGGAATGCGACAAACGGAGCAACGTGCTCTACCGACAACGGATCGAGCCCGTTCTCGGGTGCTTCGCCGAAGACATCCGCGGTCATCGCGGTGCGGGCGCGCGGGCAGATCGTGTTGGCGCGCACGCCGTACTTCGCCAGCCCGCGCGCCGCGGACATGGTGAGCGCCGCGATGCCCGCTTTGGCCGCCGAGTAGTTGGGCTGCCCCGGCGAACCGACGAGGAACGCCTCGGACGCGGTGTTCACCAGCCGGCCGTACACCGGCTGTCCCTCCATTTTGGAGCGATCGCGCCAGTACGCGGCGGCGTTGCGGGACAGCAGGAAATGCCCGCGCAGGTGCACCGCGATGACCTTGTCCCAGTCCTCGTCGGACATCGAGAACAGCATCCGGTCGCGGAGCACGCCCGCGTTGTTCACGACGATGTCGAGGCTGCCGAAGTGGTCGACCGCGGCCGACAGCAGCTCTTTCGCGGTTTCGGCCGCCGAGACGTCCCCGGCCACCGCGAGCGCTTTGCCGCCGTGCTGTTCGATCTCGGCCACCACGTCGGCTGCCTCGCCGATGTCGTTGACTACGACAGACGCGCCTTCGCGGGCCAGCGCGAGCGCTTCGGCCCGGCCCAGCCCGGCTCCGGCGCCCGTGACGACAGCGACCTTGCCCTCGAGTGTCATCGAACCGCCCCAGTCCGGTCGTCGTTCGTCTTCCGCTTGGCCGGTTCCACCCGCGAGCCTCCTCGTCGAAGCCTGCCTGACGAAGCACAGACTAGAATCTGTTCTCGTATTGAGCAAGCCCTGATCAACCGGTCGTGAACAGGGCGTTCTTCGGGCAGTTCGTCACCGCTTGCGAAACACGTTCTACTTCATCCTCCGGAACCGGCCCGATCACCAGGTTCTCGTCGTCGTCGAGATCGAAGACCTCCGGCGCGAACCCGACGCACACCGCGTTGGCTTCGCACAGCGTCCGGTCGACACTGACCTCCATGCTTCCTCCCGCTCGCCGCTCCTGGTACAACTAGAACAGGTTCTAGCTTACCGCCGGGGCCCGGTACGACACCACAACGAGACCGGCGGGGTGGAGGTGACGGGTGCGGATCGACTATACGAGCGAGCAGCAGGCACTGGCCGCTGAGCTGCGGGAGTACTTCGCCGAGCTGATGACGCCCGCGCGGCGGGAAAGCCTCGCCGCGCCGGGCGGCGAGTACGGCGACGGCTTGGCGTACAAGGAAATCGTCCGGCAGCTCGGCAAGGACGGCTGGCTCGCGCTCGGCTGGCCGCGCGAGTACGGCGGCCAGGACCGGAGCATGCTCGACCAGCTGGTCTTCACCGACGAGGCGGCGGTCGCCGGGGTGCCGGTGCCGTTCCTGACGGTGAACACGGTGGGCCCGACGATCATGCGGTTCGGCACGCCGGATCAGAAGGCGTTCTACCTGCCGAAGATCGCCGCGGGCGAGCTGCATTTCGCGATCGGCTACTCCGAACCGGGCGCGGGCACGGACCTCGCCTCGCTGCGCACGCGGGCTACCCGCGACGGCGACGAGTACGTGGTCAACGGACAGAAAATGTGGACCAGCCTGATCGAGTACGCGGACTACGTGTGGCTGGCGGCGCGCACCGATCCGGAGGCGCGCAAGCACAAGGGCCTGTCGATCCTGATCGTGCCGACCTCCGCGCCGGGCTTCTCCTGGACGAAGGTGCACACCGTCGCCGGCCCCGGCACCAGCGCGACCTACTACGACGACATCCGCGTGCCGGTCACGTCGCGGGTCGCCGAGGAGAACGCGGGCTGGCCGCTGATCACCAACCAGCTCAACCACGAACGCGTCGCGCTCACGTCCGCCGCGCCGGTGCGCAAAGCGCTGGCCGACGTCGTGGCATGGGCCCGCGAGGAGTCGCTGACCGACCGCGAATGGGTCCGGACGCACCTCGCGCGCGTGCACGCTTATGCCGAGTACCTGAAGCTGCGGAACTGGAAGATCGCCTGGGCCGCGGTGGCGAGCGAACTCGGCCCTGCCGAGGCGTCGGCGACCAAGGTGTACGGCACCGAGATGGCGATCGAGGCGTACCGGCTGCTGATGGAGGTGGTCGGCGCGGCCGCCGTGGTGCGCGACGGCTCCCCCGGCGCGGTCCTCGCGGGACGGCTGGAACGGCTGCACCGTTCGGCGTTGATCCTCACCTTCGGCGGCGGCACGAACGAAGTGCAGCGCGACATCGTCGCCGCCACCGCCCTCGGCCAGCCCGTAACGCGCTAAGGAGTTCTCCCGGTGGACTTCTCTCTCACCGAAGCACAAAACGACCTCTCCGCCCTGACCCGGCGCATCCTCACCGACCAGGTCACGGCGGAATCGCTGGGCCCGCACGGCTCCGGCGGTTTCGATGCTCCACTGTGGACTGTTCTGGCCCGCTCCGGCGTCCTCGACGCAGCCCTGCCTTCGACGGTCGGCGGCGGCGGTTTCGGGCTGCTGGAACAGTGTTCAGTCCTCATCGAGATCGGCCGCGCGGTCGCCCCGGTCCCCTACCTGTCGTCCGTCGTCCAGGCTGGCTCGGTGCTCACTGATCCGTTGCTGGCGGAACGATGGCTGCTGCCGGTCTCACGCGGCAAAGCCGTGCTCGCTGTCGCGCTGGGCGGGTCGTTCGTCGCTTCCGACGGACGCCTCACGGGCACGCAGACCGCGGTCCCCTTCGCGGCCTTCGCGGACGCCTTACTCGTCGAAGCCAACGACGGCGTGTACATCGTCGAGAAGGACGCTCCCGGCGTCACTGTCGAAGCGCAGTCGACCACAGACCACGCCGACGCCGGTTTGGTGACGCTGTCCGACGCCCCTGGAGTCGCTCTCGGCGATGTCGGCGAACAGCTGCGCCTTCGCGGCACTCTCGGTGCCTGCGCACAACAGTTGGGCGTCTTGGAGCGCGCGCTCGAACTAACCGCCGACTACACGCGCGAGCGCAAGCAGTTCGACAAGGTGCTGGGCAGCTTCCAGGCCGTCCGACACCGCCTCGCCGACGCGTACATCGACGTAGAAGCCGTACGGCTGACACTGTGGCAAGCAGCCTGGAAGCTCGCCGAAGGCCTCCCGGCGGCCGCTGACGTGGCCACCGCGAAGTTCTGGGCCGCCGAAGCCGGACACCGCGTCGCGCACACCGCAGTACACCTGCACGGCGGCGTCGGCATCGACGTGGAACACCCAGTGCACCGCTACTTCGCCGCCGCGAAGCGCCTGGAGTTCACCAGCGGCGGCGCGACCGAGCAACTGCTGGGATTGGGCGAACTGGTGGTCAGTCCAACGGCGTGATGTGCCGCAGCCGACGCGGTCCGGTATCCGGCCGCGTCGGCGGTGCGCCCACGACCAACCGTGCGTTGGCGACAAACGCCCCGTCCGGCGACGCGAGTATCGGATCCAACGCCAACGACCGCACCTCAGGGTTGTCCTCGGCAAGCGCCGCCACGCGCAACACCATGTCCTGCAACGCCGCGAGGTCCGCAGGCTCGTCGCCGCGATACCCAGTCAGCAACGGCGACGTACGCGGCTCACGGATCAGCGTCGCCGCGTCAACGTCCGTCAACGGCACCGCCCGATACGCGCGGTCGCCGAGCAGCGTGCTGACCAACCCGGACAGTCCGAACGAGACCAGCGTGCCGAACGACGGGTCGTCCTGCAGCCCGATCACGCACGACAGCCCCTTCGGCGCCATCTGCTGCACGTACACGTCTTCGTCGCCTGAGACCGCACACAGATCGCGGTACGCCCCGCGTACGGAGTCTTCGGACATCAGGTCAAGCCGTACCCCAGCGAAGTCCGGCCGACCCCGCAACCGCTCATCCACCGCCTTCAACGTGACGGGATACCCAAGCTCGGTCGCCGCAGCCACCGCTTCGCTTTCGCTGGACGCCACCCGGAACGGCACCACATTCACGCCGTAGCAACTCAGCAACCGCACCACGTCGTCGTCCGACAGCAACGTCGAACTGCCGTCCTCCGGCAACAGCTCGCGCACGATCTCCTGCGCCTGCTCGACATGCAGACCGCCAGGCCGCACCAACGTCCCCTGCGGCCGCTGCCGCCACGCGGCGTACCGCACCACTCGCGCCAACGCGTTCACCGCACGCTCCGGACTCGAGTACGACGGAATCGACCCACGCGTCGGCACCCCGTCGTCCGAAAGCACCGCGAGTTCGTCTGGCACACCTTCAGCGGCGAGGAACGTCGAGACGATCGGCTTCGACTGCTTCATCTCCGACACCGCTTCGCGCAACGCTCGCGCGTACGCAGCACCAGGAATCGCCACCGGCGGCGCGAAGACCGCTATCAACGCGTCAGTCTCCGGCGAATCCAACGCCTCCCGCACCGCCGTCGCAAACTCGTCCGGCCCGGCCTGCGGCCCGATGTCGACCGGATCGAACGCCAGCCGCAACCCCTCCGCCCGGGCAGTGTCGGCCGCCAGCAACCCGATCGCGCTGGAGTTCCCGACAATCCCGATCCGCGGCCCCGCCGGCAACGGCTGATGCGCGAACACGAGCGCCGTGTCGAACAACTGCGCCAGCGACTCGACGCGCACGACGCCTGCCTGCTCGAACAACGCCTGCACACTGGCCTCGTCGACTTCCGCTGACGTCGCCGCGAGCTGCGGCCGCACCGCATGCCGCCCCGACTTCACCGCGACGATCGGCTTCGACCGCGCCAACCGCCGCGCGAGCCGCGCGAACTTGCGCGGATTGCCGAACGATTCGAGGTACAGCAGCACCAGATCGGTGTCCGGGTCAGTCTCCCAGTACTGCAGCAAGTCATTGCCGGACACGTCGGCCCGGTTCCCCGCCGACACAAACGTCGACAGCCCCAGCCCGCGCGACCCCGCGTCCGCCAGAATCGCCGTCCCGAGCGCCCCCGACTGGCAAAAGAACCCCGTCCGCCCCCGCTTCGGCAACCGCGGCGCGAGCGTCGCATTGAGCCGAACGTCCTTCGCGGTGTTCAACACACCCAACGCGTTCGGCCCGACCACGCGCATCCCGTGCGCCCGCGCCTCGCCGACCAGCCGCAACTCCGCGTGCAACCCCAGCGGCCCAGACTCCGCGAACCCGCCAGACACAATCACCAACGTCTTGACGCCCTTGGCCAGACAAGCGTCCAACACGGACTCAACGGCCTCCGCGGGCACCGCCACCAACGCAAGATCAACCGGATCCGGAATGTCCAGCACGGACGGATAAGCCCGCACCCCGCGAACCGACCGATGCTCCGGATTGACCGGATAAACCGCCCCCGCGAAGTCCGCCGCGAGCATATTGGCGAACGCGACATGCCCGACCTTGGTGGGATCCGCCGACGCCCCGATCACCGCCACCGTGTCCGGATGCAGCAGGTTGTGCACGCTCCGCGCCTCCGCCGCCTGCTCCCGGGACCGCGCGACCGCGAGCGACTCCTCCGTCGGATCGATGTCGAACTCGAGATGCAGCACGCCTTCCTCGATCGCGCGGCTGACCTGGTAGCCGGCGTCGCGGAACACCCGGACCATCGCCGCGTTCTCGGCCAGCACCTCGGCCACGAACCGCCGCAACCCGCTCTCGGACGCCGCCGCCGCGAGGTGCTCCAGCAGAATCGACCCGAGCCCCCGCCCCTGATGCTTGTCGTCGACAACGAACGCAACCTCCGCCGACGGCCCCTGATCGAGCCGCTCGTAACGCCCCACCGCGACCACGTCGTCCCCCAACAAGGCGACAAACGCGACCCGATCGTGGTGGTCCACGGTGGAAAACCGCTCAAGATCACGCGGTGGGATGCGCGGATAGGCCCCGAAGTACCGGAAGTACCGCGTGCGATCGGAAAGCCTGCCGTGCAACGCGACGAGCCCATCGGCGTCGCTGGGGACGACGGGTCGCAAGTGGACAGTGCCACCGTCGGAGAGGACTACGTCGGCTTCCCAATCGCGGGGGTAGTCGTAGGGATCGCGCTTTCCGCCCGCCGCGGCGCTTTCCGCTGCGGTGTTCTCCGCGGCGGCGCTTTCCGCGGCAGTGCCGTTCGCAGCGGCCGTTTCGCCAACCGCTGCGCCACCGCCCACGCCAGGACTCCCTGCCGAACCCTCGCCCGCCGCAGCGTCGCCCGCTCCGGACTCGCCAGACATCGCATCGCCTCCCGCTGGCGCCGAACCCCCTGCCGAACCAGACCATCCCGAACCCGCGCGCCCACCCGCCACCGGGTTCTCACCGGATGCGCCAGGTTCGCCGCTCCGCGCCGATCCGCCCGGCACATCGCTCTCCCCTCGCTCGCCGCCAGCGGCCGGAGCCCGGCCAAACCCACGCGGCTCACCACCCCACGCAGGCCCGCCCGGCACACCGGATTCCCCGCGCCCGCCGTCGACAGCCGAAGCCTCGCCAAACCGACGCGACTCACCACTCCACGCAGATCCGCCTGGCACACCGCTCACTCCGCGCCCGCCGCCAGCAGCCGCGCCACGCGATCCGGTGCGGCCGTCCGGACTCTGCGCGCCAAGCCCGCGCGTCGTGCGGCGGGAGTCGGCAGCGGGATCGCCCGGGCCAGGAGCGCCGGAACCGGGATGGCGAGGTTGGTCGGGCATGGTCAGTCCCTCGGATCGTCCGGGTCGAGGCCGTGCAGCGGGAAGACCGCGCGGCGGGTGTCGCGGATCGCGATGTCCACCGGGTCGTCGGCGCCGTCGCCCCAGGGTTTGAAGGCGGTGTCCTTGCCGTCGGTCATCGCGGCGGGGAGGTCGGCGGACGGGGCGGCTCGCTGGACCGTCGAGACCCAGCCGGGCGGCAGCGGCGTCTCCGGCGGGACGTCGCGGTCCAGGACCGTCGCCATCAGGTGCGTCCACGAGCGCGGCACCACGCGGATCAGCTGGTATCCCCCGCCGCCGACGGCGAGCCAGCGGCCGTCCGCGCAGCGTTCGGCGAGGTCGCGCAGCGTGGAGTAGATGGTGCGGTGGCCGTCCACGGACAGGGACAGGTCGGCCATCGGGTCTTCCTCGTGCGAGTCGACCCCGCATTGGGTGACGAGCAGCTGCGGCCGGAATTCCTTCAGCACAGCCGGAACCACCGCGTCGAACGCCCGCAGCCATCCCGGGTCCCGCGTGTGCGGCGGCAGCGGGACGTTCACCGCTGTGCCCGCCGCGTCGCCCTTTCCGACTTCGGCGGAGTAGCCGGTGCCAGGCCAGAGCGTGAACGGGTGCTGGTGCATCGAGACGGTGAGGACACGCGGGTCGTTGTAGAAAGCGGCCTGGACGCCGTCGCCGTGGTGCACGTCGGTGTCGACGTACGCGATGCGGTCGAAGCCGTGGTCGAGCAGCCACGAGATGGCGACCGCGCAGTCGTTGTAGACGCAGAAGCCCGACGCGTGGTCGCGCATCGCGTGGTGCAGCCCGCCCGCGATGTTGACCGCGCGCCGGACCTCGCCGTCGGCGATCTTGCGCGCGGCGAGCAGCGTCGAGCCGACGACCAGCGCGGTCGCGTCGTGCATTCCAGGGAAGACCGGGTTGTCGTCCGTCCCGAGCCCGTGCCCGACGTCCCATCCGACGAGCGGAGCTTCCCGCACCGCCGCCAGGTACTCGGGCGCGTGCACGCGCAGCAGTTCCTCGTCGCCCGCCGCCGTGGGCACGAGCAGCTCGACCCCCTCGAGGACGCCCAGCTCGGTCGCCAGCCGCACGGTGAGGTCGAGCCGGACGGGGTTGAACGGATGTTCCCCGCCCAGGTCGTACTTCAGCAGCGACGGATCCCAGACAACGGCGGGCGACGACATGTCCCGCACTGTACTTCCCCGCCGCGCCCCGAGCCGGGTTCCGCGACGGGGCCGGACTCAGCCGCGAGTCCAGACGACGCCGCGCGCTTCGTACTCGAGCATCTCCTCCAGCCCGGCCGCCGCGTCGGCGCCGAGTTCCCGTTTCACCAGCCACAGAGCCAGGTCCAGGCCGCTCGTGATGCCGCCCGAGGTGACCACGTCGCCGTCGTCGACCACGCGGGCTTTCTTCACTACTCCGCCCTGTTCGACGAGCGTCTTGACGGCGCCGTGGTGCGTCGTGCACGGACGCCCGCGCACCAGCCCGGCAGCGCCGAGCAGAAGCGTGCCAGTGCAGAGCGACGCCAGAGTCAGCCCTTTGCGCCGCGCGCCGGCGAGTGCGTCCGGCAGCACCCCGCGGTCGATCTCCGTCCAGATACCCGGCCCTTGCCGCTTCGCATAACCGCCTCCCGGCACGACGATGATGTCGGCGTCCTGCGGGGACCAGCCGCGTTCGACTTCCACCTTCGTCCCGTATGCCGCGCGCACGACACCCGGTCCGTCCACGCGCACGTACGAAACGTCCGTGCCGCGCTTCGCGTGCATGCCCGCCGCGGAGAACACCTCGTACGGACCGGCGAAGTCCTGCTCCTCCACACCGTCGAACAACACGACCTGCACCCGCAACGGCCGCCGCCCCGCCGCAGCGCCGGGCTCAGCCGATGCCTCGGCCGGCACCGCGGATGACGCCGCCATCGCCGCACCAGCCGCCGCCGACCCGCGCAGGAATGTCCTTCGCTCCATGAACGCCGCCTCTCGCCCGGAAAAACCTTCCGGACGAGAAGTCGGCGAACAGCGCGGAAAGTTCCGGCGAAGTCAGCCGCGTCCGGGCCCCGTGGCCGCCGGACGCTCCGGATCGCGCGACCAATGCGACCACGACCCGGCATACAGCGCGGCCGGCTCCGTCCGTCCCGCGACCTCGAGCGCGAGCACCACCGACGAAGCCGTGACGCCCGAACCGCAGTAGGCGCCCGCCGGAACCCCGTCGGCCAAGCCCAGCGACGCGAACCGCTCGGCCAGCTCGGACGGCGACCGCCAGCGCCCGTCCGCGCCGACGTGCTCGGCCGACGGCGCGCTGACCGCACCCGGGATGTGCCCGGCCCGCGGATCGACCGGCTCGGTCTCGCCGGTGTAGCGGACGTGCGCCCGCGCGTCGAACAGCACGCCTTCGCGGGCGAGCGCCGCCGCATCGTCCGCCGACAGGACGGGCATGCCGCCCGGCCTGACCTCGATGTCGCCCGGCTCCGGCGACGGCACGTCGGCCGTCACTTCCCGCCCCTCGGCCAGCCACGCTGCGTAACCGCCGTCGAGCACCGCCACCTCCGAATGGCCCACCCACCGCAGCAGCCACCAGGCGCGCGCGGCGACCGAACCGTCCGCGTCGTCGTAGACGACGACCGGATGCCCGGCCCGGACCCCGGCTTTCCGCAGCTCACGCTGCAGGACTGCGGGGTCTGGCAGCGGATGGCGGCCGCCCTCGCCGGGCGGCGCGGCCAGCGCGGTGTCGAGGTCGACGAACACCGCTCCGGGCAGGTGTCCCTCCTGGTAGGACTCCGCGGCGGGCGGTCCGCCGAGCCGCCAGCGGACGTCCAGCACGACAGGACGCTCGCGAGCGGGGAACGCGGCGAGCTGGGCGGGCGAGAGCAACGCATCCATGGGCCCATCCTGCAGGTCCGGCGGCTGTTCGCGCATCAGGGCAGGACTTTTCGCCGCGGCCGGGTCGTTACGCCGAGGCGGGCCGTCGCTGTCGGGGCCAACGACTACGATGAGCTACGCGGACGAAGGGGACAGCGTGAACGATCTCATCGACACCACCGAGATGTACCTGCGTACCATCTACGAGCTCGAAGAGGAAGGGGTCGTCCCGTTGCGGGCCCGGATCGCGGAGCGCCTGCAGCAGAGCGGGCCCACCGTGAGCCAGACCGTGGCCAGGATGGAGCGCGACGGGCTGGTCGTCGTCGCGGACGACCGGCATCTGCAGCTCACCGACCACGGCCACGACCTCGCCGTCGCGGTCATGCGCAAGCACCGGCTCGCCGAGCGCCTCCTCGTCGACGTGATCGGCCTCGAGTGGGAGCACGTGCACAACGAGGCGTGCCGCTGGGAGCACGTGATGAGCGAGGCCGTCGAGCGCAAGCTGGTGAAGCTGCTCGACCACCCGACCACGTCGCCGTACGGCAACCCGATCCCCGGCCTCGACAAGCTCGGCGACGGAGACCCCGCGCCGCGCGCCGAGGACGGCCTGGTGCGCCTCGACGAGTTCGCCCGCACGGGCGGCGGCGAGGTGGAGATCCGCCGCATCGCCGAGCACGTGCAGCTCGACGAGTCGCTGCTCACCGAGCTGCGCACGGTCGGGATCGTTCCCGGCGGGTTCGTCACGGTCGGCAAGGCGTCCGGGGGCAGCGCCACCGTCGAGGTCAAGGGCACCGAAAGCACGGCGCAGGTGTCCACCGCGGCGCTGCACGCCGTGCTGGCGCTCGCCAAGTGACGCCGGCGACCGGCGCGGCCCGCGCGTTCCGGGAGGTCCACGGGCGGGCCCCGGCAGGGGTGTGGTCCGCGCCGGGCCGGGTGAACCTGATCGGCGAGCACACCGACTACAACGACGGTTTCGTGCTGCCCTTCGCGCTCCCGCACCGGCTGGCCGCGGCCGCGTCCCCGCGCCGGGACGGCAAGCTCCAGGTCGCCACGCTCGGCGACGACGGGCAGCTGCAGCACTCCGGCCCGCACGACATCGCCGCGCTCGAACCGGGTTCGGTGACGGGCTGGGCCGCGTATCCCGCCGGGGTGGCGTGGGTGCTGCGCGACCAGGGTTTCGCCGACGGCGCCGACCTGGTCGTGGCAGGCGACGTGCCGTCCGGGGCCGGGCTCTCCTCCTCGCACGCGCTGGAATGCGCGGTGTCGCTGGCCTTGCTCGGCGTCGCCGGGGTCGAACTCGACGACGGCGGCGCGGGGACTCCGGAGCGCCCGGAGATCGCGCGCTGGGTGCAGCGGTCGGAAAACGACTACGTCGGGGCCCCCACCGGGCTGCTCGACCAGACGGCGTCGCTGTGCTGCGAAGACTCGCGGGTGCTGTTCCTCGACGTCCGCTCGGGCGAGATGGAGCAGGTGCCGTTCCCGCTCGCCGAGGCCGGCCTCCGGGTGCTGATCATGGACACCCGCACCAAGCACTCCCACGCCGACGGCGGCTACGGCGCGCGGCGGCGCGGCACCGAGCGCGCCGCGGAACTGCTCGGCGTGAAGGCGCTGCGCGACGTGTCCCTCGACGGGCTGGACGAGGCCCTCGCGCGGCTGCCCGAGGATCTGGTTCCGCTGGTGCGCCACGTGGTCACCGAGAACCAGCGGGTGCTCGACGTGGTCGCGTTGCTGCGCGAGAAGAAGCTCGCCGAGATCGGGCCGCACCTCGACGCCTCGCACGTCAGCATGCGCGACGACTACCGGATTTCGACGCCCGAACTCGACCTCGCGGTCGGCTCGGCCCGGTCGGCAGGCGCACTGGGCGCGCGGATGACCGGCGGCGGGTTCGGCGGCTCGGCGATCGCGCTGGTCCGCGACGAGGATCTGGACGGAGTCCGCGCCGCGGTCGAAACCGCCTGCGAGCAGGCCGGGTTCCGCCGCCCGCGGATGTTCACGGCGGTGCCGTCGCGCGGCGCGGGCCGCGACGAGGCCTGATTTCCGGAGCAACCCCCGGAGGGCCCGTCGCGTCGTCTTGAGGGGAGACTGTGCCGCAGAGTCGCCACCCCTCAGCAGAAAGGCCTTGACGTGACGGACCAGCAAAGCCCCCTGAAACTTGTCGTGACGGGCGGCGCGGGGTACGTGGGCAGCGTGTGCGCCGCCCGCCTCATCGAAGCGGGTCACCAGGTCACCGTGGTGGACGACCTGTCGACCGGGCACGCGGACGCGGTGCACCCGCAGGCGCGCTTCGTCGAGGGCGACGCCGCCGAGGTCGCCGCCGACCTGCTCGGCGAAGGGTTCGACGGCGTGCTGCACTTCGCCGCGAAATCGCTGGTGGGCGAATCGATGGCCGACCCGGCGAAGTACTGGGAAGGCAACGTGGTCACCTCGCTGCGGCTGCTGGAGGCGATGAAGCAGCACGGCACGCCACGCCTGGTGTTCTCCTCCACCGCGGCGACCTACGGCGAGCCCGACGTGTCGCCGATCCCGGAAACGGCCCCGACGCAGCCGACCAACACCTACGGCGCGTCGAAGCTCGCCATCGACCACGCGATCACCAGCTTCGCCCGCGCCCACGGCCTGGCCGCGGTCAGCCTGCGGTACTTCAACGTCGCCGGCGCCTACGGCGCGTTCGGCGAACGGCACACCACTGAAACCCATCTCATCCCTCTCGTCCTCCAGGTCGCCACCGGCGACCGCGAACACATCTCCATCTACGGCGACGACTACCCGACGCCCGACCACACGGCCGTCCGCGACTACATCCACGTGGTCGACCTCGCCGACGCCCATCTCCTCGCGCTGCGCCACGCCGTCGCCGGCGAGCACCGCATCTACAACCTCGGCAGCGGCACCGGGTTCTCGGTGCTGGAGGTCGTGGAAGCCTGCCGCCGGGTCACCGGGCACGCGATCCCCGCCGTGGTGGCCCCCCGCCGCGCCGGCGACCCGTCGGTGCTGGTGGCCTCGAGCGACAAGGCCAACGGCGAACTGGGCTGGACGCCCAAGCTGACCGACCTCGACGGGATCGTGTCGGACGCTTGGCAGTTCACCCAGTCGCGTCGTTCCTGAGGGGCTTCCGGCCCGACGCAGCCCGGCCTCGTGAGTGGCTATGCCGGTTAGAACCGGGATTGCCACTCACGACGGCCCCAGCGTCGGTCAGCTCGGCGGCTCCGGTCTTCGGCCACGTCCCTGCCCCGGCTCAGCAGCGCTCCCCGGTTCCGGCGGCGGGTCGAGCCCGAGGTCCACAGCCGTGCCGAAGTCCGCCAGGCCGGTCAGTTTCGCCGGGTCCGTGCCGATGTTCCACACGGCCTGCAGCAGTTGCGCCACCAAGTGCTCAGGATCGGCTTCGACGGCGTTCGCCAAGGCCATCCCGGCGAGCGCGCCTTCCCCGCGCATCAAAGCGGCGTAGCCGAGCAGGATGCCAGCCTCGGCCCGATGCGGCGGGGGCAGTTCGCGGACCAGGGTCAGCCATAGCTCCTCGGCCTCGCGGGTCAGCGACGTCTGCGGTGGGACGGCCAGGGCCAGACAGGCGTCGCGGACGGCGGTGAAGGTCAGCGCGTGCGCGAGTCGGACGGCTTGGTCGTCGTCGGGTGGGCCCGCGCCTCGGCGGTGGCGGAGGAAGGCGTCGCGGAGTTCGGTGACGGCGGCGTCCAGGACATCGCTCTGCGACATATCCGGGCCACGCAGCGGTTCCGGGTCCGAGGCCAGCAGTTCGGCCCGGCGGGTGATCGCTTCCGGGGACCGGGGTTTCAGTACCGCAGCCAGCTCTTCGCGGCTGCGGAAGACTACGAAACCCGCCTCGGTGGTCGCGGCGGCGAGGACGGTTTCCTGCGGATCCGGGAGCACGCCTTGGCAATCCGGGTCCAGGTAGCACGACCATCGGGCGCCAGGGGCGACCTCGGGTGTCCACAAGGCATGGAACAGGCGGAGTTTGTGCTCGGATAGCGCACGGGTCAGCTCGTCGATGAGTTCTGCGTGCGGTGGGCCGTGTTCGTCCGCTGAGCCGCCGACGATGACGGCGGTGACGCCGCTGTGGTCCAGGGCCGCGAAACGCGGGATCAGCGAATCCACTTGCGCCGCTTGGATTTCCCGGGGCGGGAGGTCGGCCCGCACGGTGAGGCCGAGCGTGGTGCCGGGGACGCGGTGGCCCAGCAGCACCAGGGAATCGTCAGGGCGGAAAGCGAGCAGGTACGGGAGCGAGGCGATGAGGTCGGCCGGATTGCTGAGGGTGGCCCGGGTGATGCCGGGCGGCGTCGAGGTGGTCACGCCTCCACTGTGCGCCGCCGATGCGCGAATCGGGACCAGCACGGCAAATCTGTGGACGGCGACAGGCCGTTGTGGACAACCACGGTGCCGGAAGCGCTAACAAGAAAGAATTGTCGGGGGTGTGTGCATCAACGCCGCACAAGGACTGTCCACAGTGGAACAGAGCTGCCGGGGCCGGTCGAAAATCCGGCCCCGGCAACTGGTTCAGCCGCAGTGTTCGAACGGGCTCTCGTATGCCGAGGAGCCGACCGAACCGCCCCACTTGACGCACGTCGAACCGGCGTTCTTCTTCACCGGGCCGGCGTAGTAGGTGAAGTTCCCCGAATCCGTCGCCCTGGTCGAACCCTTCACCTCCAGGAACGCCGACGCCGCGCTGGCGGTCCCGAGCGAGGTCGCCTTCAGGGTCGTCACGCAGTTCTCCTTGGAGGACGCGTTGTACAGCAGGTACGCCGTGCCCGCGGTGCCCAGCGCCTGCTGGTCGATCACCGAGAAGCCCGACCCGCACACCTGCGTCGCCGAGTACGGGTTGCCGCCGCAGCCGTTCTTGCTCGTGAAGTCCTTCTTGCCGAAGTACGGCACCGCGACGCCGTTCAGCACGGCCTTCTGCGTGACGCCGTTGAGGTTCTCCTCGAAGTGCAAGTGCGGGCCGGTCACCCCGCCGGTCGCGCCCGCCTTGCCGATCTCCTTGCCCTGGCCGACGCTCTGGCCGACCGAGACTTCCTGCGCGGACAGGTGCGCGTACCGGGTCCGCCAGCCGCCGCCGTGGTCCAGTTCGATCCAGCGGCCGTAGCTGGTGCTGCCCTCGTTCGCGACGCGCGTGACCTTCCCGGGCGCGGCCGCGAGCACCGGCATGCCGGTGATGCCGGACTTCTGGAAGTCGACCGAGTTCGCCGGATTGTGGCCGCTGAAGGTCGCCGCGGTGACGGTGACGCCGCATTTGAACGGCACCTGGAAGTTCGGCGCCGCCGACGCGCTCGGCTGGGCGGCGAGCGTCAGGCCGCACACGGGCAGGGCCACCGCGGCCGCGGCCGCCGCGAACCGTCTCACTCTGGACATGGGGCGTACCTCCTGGTGGGGGAAATGTCCGACACCCGCCAGCCAAGCCCGAGCCAGTACATTTTCCGTACAAGACGACAGGGAGGGCCCATGGGCATACCGGCGGGCCCGCTCGCCAAGCTCGCCAAGGCGCGGCGGCGGTTCGAGGGCGCCGACTGGGTGCGCTGGGGCGTCCTCGCCGTGCCGGCCCTGTTCGCGATCCCGGACGCGCGGCCCTGGACGTGGCCGCTGATCGCGCTGGTCCTCGTCCTGTCCGTCCCGGCGCTCTGGCTCATCCGGGAGTCGCGGCCGCGCTGGCTGATGCCCGCGACCATGGTCGCCGTCGTCGCGGCGGCCGGCGCCCTCTGGATCCTGCAGCCGAGCAGCTGGACCTCGACGACGATGTTCGGCGCCGTCTTCTACACGCTGCGCGTGTCCGACCGGATCGCGGCGGCGGTCTCGCTCGCGGTGGCGTCGGCGGCGATCCTCGTCTGGTCGATCACCTACGACCTCGACTGGCTGAACGCGCTCGCCCTCTTCGCGGTCCTCGTCGTGATGGTGCTGCTCGCCGCCAACCGCCGGAGCCGCGCGGAGCGGCTGGAGCAGACCGAACTCGCGCTCGCCCGCGCCCAGACCGCCAGCGAGGAGCACGCCCGCGCGGCCGCTCTCGCCGAACGCACGCGCATCGCCCGCGAGCTGCACGACGTCCTCGCGCACTCCCTCGCCGGTCTCGCGCTCAACCTCCAGGGCGCGCGTCTGATGCTCGTACGCGACGGCGCGAGCGAAGAGTCTCTCGCGCAGATAGAACGCGCACAGAAGCTGGCGACAGACGGTCTCGCCGAAGCGCGCAAAGCCGTCGCCGCGCTGCGCGAAGACGCCGTACCCGTCGAGCGCTCGATCTCGGACCTTCTCACCGCGTACAGGCTCGACACCGGCTCTCGCGCCGACCTGACGATCGAAGGTGAACCGCGCGAGCTAGACGCGGCTGTCGGCACCACGGTCGTACGCGCCGTACAGGAAGCCCTCGCCAACTCGCGCAAACACGCGGGCGGTCCCGCTGTCGACGTCACTTTGGCCTTCAAGACCGACGAAGTCGACTTGACGATCTTCGACCACCAGGGCCACCGTCCGCCGGAGCCGCCGTCGCCGGGATACGGTTTGCGAGGCATGGGCGAGCGGGCCGCACTGCTGAACGGGAAGCTCGAATGCGGCCCTGGGGAGGACGGATGGCGGATTCAGCTGACGGTGCCGGCGTGACGCTTCGCGTGGTGCTGGCCGACGACCAGGCAGTAGTGCGCGAAGGGCTCGCCACGCTGCTAGGGCTGTTGCCGGGCATCGAGGTCGTAGGCGCGGCGGCAGACGGCGTACAGGCGCTTGAGCTGGTCGCAGCGCATCAGCCGGACGTACTGCTCGTCGACCTTCGCATGCCGAACCGCGACGGCGTCGAGACGACTGAGCTGGTCCGCGCGCAGCATCCGAAGACCGAGGTCGTCGTGCTCACCACGTACGCCGACGACGATTCCCTGCTCGCCGCGCTCAAAGCCGGTGCGCGCGGGTTCCTCACCAAGGACGCCGATGCCGACGCGATCGTCCGCGCGCTCCGCTCAGCGGCGGCTGGTCAGTCCACTGTGGACGGTACGCTCCAGCAGCGGCTGGTAGCCGCCGCGACGAGCCGTGCCCCAGTGCGCACGAAGGAGCTGGAAGGCCTCACCTCGCGCGAAGTCGAGGTGCTGCGGCTGATCGCGGCCGGCCTGTCGAACACGGAGATCGCGCGCGCCCTCGTCGTCAGCGAAGCGACGGTGAAGACGCACGTCAACCACCTGTTCTCCAAGGCTGGCCTGCGCGACCGCGCCCAAGCCGTCGCCTTCGCCTACCGCGCCGGCATCGCCGAGTAGAGCGTCTTCCTCCCGCCGACGATCGGCAGCGTCACCGTCGTCCCGGTCAGGTCCAGCGACAGCCCCGCGCCGGGCTCCGGCCGCAGCGTGAAGTCGTGGTCGCTGGACGCCAGCACGAACTCCAGCTTGTGCCCGGCGGCGACGATGTAGTCCTTCGGCATCAGCGAAACCTCGATGCGGTACCGCTGACCGGGGGTGATCGGCGACGTGACGTCCGGGCTCTCCCGGTTCTGCGGGTCCGTCCAGCCCCGGCTGATCACGTGGGACGTGCCGTCCGGCGCGCGGTCCAGCAGCACGGCGGTGACGTTCGCGGCGGGCCGGTCGAACGACAGCCGCAAGTCGGCCTTCGCGGCGCCGGAAAGCCGCACTGGCTCCGCGAACGCGGAAGTGCGGTAGCGCAAGCGGTTCCCGGACGACGCCGCGTCGGCGAGCTGTTCGATCTTCTTGCTCGCGTCGTCGGCCAGCGTCTCGACGGTCGGACTGCCCGGCACCGGCTGCCGGTCGAGTGCCCCGGTCGAACGTCCGCCCGGCCACGGGTGCAGCTGGACGTCCGAGGTGCCCGGCGCGGGCCAGTCGGCCTCGTCGATCCACGACTTGTCCTCGCGCTGGATCGTCGCCTTCGGCTCGTGCTCGATGCCGTTGTCGATGCCGTAGAGATAGTGCGACATCCACTTGTTCAGCGTCGTGAGCCAGACGTCGCGGCGCAGCGAGATCGGGTCCGCGTGGCCGGACTGGTGCAGCCAGATCTTGTGCTCGACGCCGTGCTTCTTCAGCGCTTCGTACCAGGTGGCGACCTGCTCGGTCTTCACGTTCCAGTCGTTCAGCCCGTGCACCGCGAGCACCGAGGCGCGCACCTTGCCGACGTCGTTGCGGTAGTTCCGCACGTTCCAGAACTCGCTGTAGTCCCCGGTCAGCCGGTCCTGGTCGGCGGTGAGGCCGTCGAGCACCGGACGGCAGACCTGGCGGTCGGCGCGCGAGTAGACGTATCCGGCGAGCACGTCCGTGTCCTCGCCCTGGTAGCCGCCGGGCGCGACGACCGCGCCCGCGTTGCGGTAGTACCCGTACCAGCTCGAAATGGCGGCGATCGGCACGATCGTCTCAAGCCCTTCGACGCCGGTGCTGGCCACCGCGTTGGGCAGCGTGCCGTTGTACGACACGCCCATCATCCCGGCCTTCCCCGTGCTCCAGCTCGCCGCGACGGGCGCTCCGGCCTGGTTGCGCGCTTCGGCGCGGCCGTTCAGCCAGTCGACCACCGAACGGGCGCCGACGGTCTCGTTCACGTCGCCGGTCGTCGGACAGCCGGTGGACAGCCCGGTGCCGAGCGATTCGCCGTACACGACAGCGAATCCGCGCGCGGTGAAGTAGTTCTGGTAGCTCCACCCGATCGGCGACGCGACGTGCGGGCCTGGCACGTACAGCTCGGTGTCGACCTCGTGGTTCGGGATGTTGTTGCCGCCTGCGAAGTACGGGCTCGCTTCGTACACGACCGGGACCTTCATGCCCTGCTCAGTAGCGCGCGGACGCACCACCTGCGCGTGTACGAGGTCAGCCTTGCCGTCGTGGTCGCTGTCGACGGGCGCGGCGACCCAGACGTCCTCTCGGATGACATCAGCCGGATCGAAGACCGGCTGTGCCTGACCGTCGGTGAAGACCGGCCCCGTCGGCGAAGCCGCTTCAGCGACCGCGGGCACGGACAACGTGGCTACTGCGACGAAAACGGCAGCAACTCGAGCAGCGACTCCCACCAGTACCCCCCAAGCCGGACGAAGCAGGCGAGCAAGCTTTGAGACTTCCGCCAACCGCAAGCTGCGTCAACCGACTAACGTCGGAGCCATGGACGCATCGATCGTCACGGTCACGGTCTATCCGCAGCACGCGCGCGTCACCCGCCGCTGTCAGGTCACTCCCGCGGACGGGTCCCGCATAGAGGTCACGGGCCTCCCCCTGTCGCTCGACGCTGCTTCGGTGCGTGTCAGCGGCGCGGGCGACGCCTTGGTCACCGGCGTCGACGTCACGTACGCACAGCACGCCGAGCCTGCCGATCCAACCCTGCGCGCGCTCGTGGAGCAGCGTCGCGCGGACCAAGCGACTGTCGACGAAGTAGCGGACGACGAGAGCGCGGCGTCGGCGCGCGTCGACCTGTTGACCGGCGTCTCGCGACGCAGCGGAGCGAGCTTCGCGAAGGCGTTGGCCGGAGGCGACGCTGAACCTGGGCGTGTCCAGGAAGTGAGCGAAGCGCTCAGCACGCAGTTGGCCGCAGCGCTCAAGGAACGTCGCGCGCTCACGACGAAGCTGGAACGGCTGCGCGAAGACCTCGCCGCGCTCGAACGGCAGATCGAGACCCGCAGCGCACAGTCCGAACAGGACAGTTCGACCATCGTGGTGGAGCTGGAATCCCCTGCCACCGCCGACATCGAACTGTCCTATGTGGTCCCTGGAGCGCGCTGGGAGCCCGGGTACGACGTACGGGTGCGCGGCACCGACGTCACGGTCACCTCGTACGGCCTCGTCAGTCAGCACACCGGCGAGGACTGGCCGGAGTGCGAGCTGACGCTGTCCACCGCACGCCCGGCGAACACCGTCGTGATCCCAGAACTCCAGCCCTGGTACCTAGATCGGCAGCAGCCTGAGCGGCAGTCGATGGTGCGCGCACCTGCCGCGATGGCGTACGGCGCAGCGGGAGGCGGTCGAGACGGCTTCGCCGCGCACGTCGCCGAAGTGGAGCAGGGCACCACCGCGGTCACCTTCCGCCCGGCCCGCCCCGTCGCGATCCCGTCCGGCGCGCAAGGTCATCGGACGACGCTCGCGCAGCTGGACCTCACCGCGGAACTGGACTACGTGACAGCACCGACGGAGGCCGAAGAGGCCTACTTGCGCGCGAAGGTGGTTAACACCGCCGAACACACGCTTCGCGCCGGACGCGCGGCAGTGTTCCACGAAGCCGAATTCGTCGGCAGCACACAGCTAGAGCTGTGGGCTCCCGGCGAAGAACGCGAACTCGCGCTGGGCGTCGACGACCGCATCCGCGTCGAACGCGAGCTGGTCAAGCGCAGTGCCAGCAAGGCCGCGATCACCGGGCAGCGCCGTCGCGAAGCCGACTACCTGACGACCGTCACCAACCACAGCCCGCGCGAAGCCGTAGTGGCCGTACTCGACCAGGCCCCGGTCTCCCGGGACGACGCGATCACCGTGCGGGACCTGCGGCTCAGCCCGGAGCCGGTCGAGCGCACCGAACTCGGCCAGTTCACCTGGCGGCTCACGATCGCGCCCGGGGCGTCCGCGACGGTCTCCCTCGGCTACCGCGTGGACGTCGCGAAGGGCGTCGAACTCAGCGGCTGGCGCGAGTGAGTGACTCTCAGCCCTGCGCGATGTAGGCCTCGAGCTGCTCCTGGCTCTGTTCCAGCTGCTCCATCCGGATCTTCACCACGTCGCCGATGCTCACGATCCCGGCCAGGCGCCCGTCGTCGAGCACCGGCACGTGCCGGATCCGCCGTTCGGTCATCACCACGCTGAGCTGGTCCACCGGATCGCTCGGGGTGCAGCTGGCGACCATGGTGGTCATGATGTCCGCGACCGGCCCTTCGAGGACCGCGGGCCCGTGGTCGTTGAGCCTGCGCACGACGTCGCGTTCGGACACGATCCCGGCGATCCCGCCCTCGGCGTCGACCACGACCATCGCGCCGACGTTGTGCCGGGCCAGCCCCGCCAGCAGCTCGGCGACCGTGGTACCCGGCGACACAGTGGCGACCGTCGCGCCCTTGCGCTGAAGCACATCCGCAATCCGCATGGCGATGCCCTCTCCTCGGTGAGTCGGGTCACATCAGGTTAGGGCCCCGCCGCCGAGTGCGAAAGTCCAGCGGGATGCGTCCGTTCGTGGTAACGCGTTCAGCCACCAAGCCTCCGGTGCACCCGGCGCAACCGGGCGAGACCCGGCCCGATGCGCTCCGCCGCGATCGCGCCGTAGCCGAACAGCAGCCCGTGCCGCCGCGCGCGCACCGAAAAATCGCCCAGCGAGAACAGCCGGACGCCCGCCCCGGACGCCGCCCGCGCGAAGCCGCGCAAATCCCGGTCCGCCGACGCGCTCAGGTGCAGCCCGGCCGACGCGGGCACCGGGTCCAGCACGTCGCCGAACTCGGCGCGGAGGCCGTCCACGAGCAGGTCGTGCCGGGCGCGGTAGATGCCGCGCATGCGCCGGACGTGCCGGGCGAACCCGCCTTCGGCGAGGAACGCCGCGACCACTGCCTGTTCGATGCCCGGGGAATGCCAGTCGGCGAGGTATTTCGCCTTCACGATCGCCTCCGCCAGCGCGGGCGGCGCGGCGAGGAAACCCAGCCGCAGCGCCGGCGAGAGGACCTTCGAGAACGAGCCCACGTAGACCACCCGGCCGTGGGAATCCAAGCTGTGCAACGGTTCCAGCGGACGTCCGGAGTAGCGGAACTCGGTGTCGTAATCGTCCTCGACCACTACGGCCCCGTTGTCCTCGGCCCAATCCAGCAGCGCCCGCCGGCGCGACGGCGACATCGCGACGCCGAGCGGATACTGGTGCGAAGGCGTCACGTGCACCAGGCGAGTGCCCGGCGGGATCGCGTCGACCACAATGCCTTCGTCGTCCACCGGAACCGGCGCGACGCGCACCCCGAGCGTGCCCAGCAGCAGGCGCGGCGGCGGGTAGCCGGGGTCCTCGACCGCGGCCAGGTCGCCAGGCCGCAGCAGGACGCGCGCGACGAGGTCGATCGTCTGCTGCGCGCCCGCGGTGATCACGAGGTGTTCGGGGCGCACGCGCACGTTCCGGGACACCGCGAGGTGGCGCGCGAGTTCGGTGCGCAGCCGCGGATCGCCTTGCGGTTCGCCGTAAGTCATCAGTTCCGCGCGGGAACTGCGCAACGCCTGGGTCGTCAGCCGGCGCCAGGTGTCGAACGGAAACAACCGCACATCCGGTACTCCGGCACGGAAATCGAACTCCGGCGGGGAGGTGAACGCTTTCGGCGGCGCGGGCACGTCTGTCCACTCTGGACGCGGCTGGACGCCCTCGACATGCCCGGCCGGTTCCGTGGGCCGTGGCGCGGCACCGGCCCGCACGTAGGTGCCAGCTCCGACCCGGCCGGTGAGGAAGCCTTCCGCGGTGAGCCGTTCGTACGCCGCGGTGACGGTGGTGCGCGAAACGGCCAGCTGATGCGCCAGTTCCCGGGTCGGCGGCAAGACGTCGCCGTCGCGGAGCCGCCCGTCCAAGACAGCTTCGCGGATCTGGCGGTAGATCTCGTCGCGATGGCCGCGGGTGCCGGACAGGTCCAGGTGCAGGTCCACGCGTCCAGCCTAGATTGGTCCACCGCAGTTACCTCCGTTTTGGCTCTCTTCCTGGACCGATCTCCGGGTTAGCGTGAGCGCATGACCACGTTCGACCTCGACCGCCAGTCTCTGCTCGTTCTCGACCCGATCGTCTCGAAGGCCACCGCGGCGGACCTCGACCGGCCCACGCCGTGCGCCGGCTGGACGCTCGCCGACCTGCTCCGCCACCAAGTCAGCGAAAACCACGCCTTCGCCGAAGCAGCACGCCACGGCTCCGCGAAGGACTGGGACAGCGGTCAGCTCGGCGAAGACCCGTACGCCGCGTACGCAGCTTCAGTGACCGACTACCTCGCCGCGTACGGCGAAGCCGACATCGCGGAACGACAGATCGCCATCAACACCTTCGGCACCTTCCCCAGCACAGTGGCGGTCGCGATGCACCTCGTCGACACCGTCGCGCACGGCTGGGACCTGGCCAAGACTCTCGACGTCGCCTACAACCCGGTCCCGGCAGCGGTGCATGCCGCGCTGCAGTTCGCGCTCATGATCCCGGCCGACCCGGAGGAACGCGTCAAGCGAGGCACGTTCGCTCCGGTGGTGCCGGTCAGCACCGACGAAAGCGAGCTGGACCAGTTCCTCGGCCTGCTGGGCCGCGACCCGGCTTGGCAGGTCAGCTGACCTTCTCCGCCGGCGCCGACCAGGTGTCACACGCAGCCGGGCCAGCTCCGGTGTAACCGGCCTTCGCCCACACCAGCTGGTTCGCGCGGGTGCCGTGGTCGCCGCTGTCGTCCGCGCGGCCGTAGTCGGCGACAGCGGCGTTCGCGGTCGCGCGGCTGATCGAACCATGGTCCGCCGCGGCGTTGAGGAACAGCGCGCCGAAACAGTTGGCCTGCAGCTCAATCCGGCGTACGACTGCCTTGTCCGCGTCGCTGCTCGGCTCCGGCGAAGTCATCTCCGCGCTCGCGGCGTCGAGGATGCCGCTTTCGCGCTGTACGTGGTGGCCGTACTCGTGCGCGAGCGTCGCGAGGTGCCGCGCGCGGCTCAGCCCCGCGTCCGACAGCATCCACTCGGTGGGCGCGTAGATCGTCGCGTCGCCGCCGCAGTAGTACGCGACCGCTTCGTCGCGAGAAGGCGCGTTGCCGCAGGCGCTGGCTTTCGGCAGCGTGACCGACACCTTGACCGGCAGGTTCGGCTCGTCCGCTTTGTCCAGCGCCGGCTGCCACGCCTGCTTCAGGCAGCCGACGAGCACCGTGTAGAACGTCTTGAGCTGCTCGGCGTCCCGGCTCAGCTCCGGCAGGTCGCACGACACGGGACCGAGCGCGACGCCCTCGGCCAGCAACGGATTGCCGCTGAGCTTGCGCACCGGTTTGGCGTCCTGGCGGTCCGGCATCGTGTCGGCGTCCGGCGCCGCGACCGCGTGCCCGGAAACCTCGTGCGGCACCACCGCCATGAGCGCGAGCGTGACCGCGACGATCGCCACCGCGGCCACGGCGCCCAGCGCTTTGCCCGCCTTCCGGCGCGGCGGAGCCGGCGGCGGCGGTGCTGGCGGAGGCCACGAGCCTCCGGCGAAATACGTCATTCCTCCCCCTCCCGACCAGCATACGGAGACCGCGAGCCGCCCTGGATCACGAAACGGGAACGCCGGGCTCCTGGCCGGATCCGCGACAGGCAGCGAGACTGGACGGCATGACTGTCGAAGATCCGTACCTGTGGCTTGAAGACGTGACGGGCGACGAGGCGCTCGAATGGGTCCGTTCGCGCAACGCGGAGACGCTGGACGTGCTCACCGCGAGCGAGAGGTTCGGGCAGCTGCGGGACTCGATCCGCGAGGTGCTCGACGCGGGCGGGCGGATCCCGTACGTCGCGCGCCGGGGGACGCGCCTCTACAACTTCTGGCAGGACGCCGAGCACCCGCGCGGGCTGTGGCGGCGCACCACGCTGGAGCAGTACCGCACCGCCGAACCGGACTGGGAGATCCTGCTCGACGTCGACGCGCTCGCCGCCGCCGAGGACGAGAACTGGGTCTGGAAGGGCGCCGCGGTGCTGCGTCCGGGGCACCGGCTCGGCCTGGTCCAGCTGTCGCGGGGCGGCGCGGACGCGACCGTCGTCCGCGAGTTCGACCTCGACGCGCACGAGTTCGTGCCGGACGGGTTCACCCTGCCCGAGGCGAAACACCGGATCAGCTGGATCGACGCCGACCGGGTGTACCTCGGGACCGACTTCGGCCCCGGCTCGCTCACCACGTCGGGCTACCCCCGGCTGGCGAAGGAATGGCGGCGCGGCACCCCGCTCGAAGAAGCGAAACTCGTCGCCGAGGGCAAGCCGGACGACGTCGCGATCACGGCGTACCACGATCCGACCGAGGGCTTCGAACGCGACTTCGTGCGCCGCGCGCTCGACTTCTACCGCACCGAATACTTCGAGCGGACCGAAACCGGGCTGACCAAACTGGACCTGCCCGAGGACGTCGAGGTGTCCACGCACCGCGAATGGCTGCTCGTGCACCCGCGCAGCGCGTGGACGGTCGGCGGCGCCGAGCACCCGGCGGGCACGCTGCTCGCGATCCGCTACGACGCGTTCAAGGCGGGCGACCGCGAGTTCACCGCGCTGTTCACGCCGGACGCGCACACGTCGCTTGACTACTACGCCTGGACCCGCCACCATCTGCTGCTCGCGACGCTGCACGATGTCAAGTCGGAGCTGCGCGTGCTGACCCCGGGCCCGGACGGCTGGGCCGAGGCGGAGCTAGGCGGCGCGCCCGAATTCGGCAGCGCGGAGATCGTCGACACCGAACCGGACGTCGACGACGAGTACCTCGTGGACTCGTCCAGCTACATCCAGCCGTCCACGCTCACCCGCGGCGTCGTCGGCGGCGACGTCGAGGTGCTGAAGCAGGCGCCGGCGTTCTTCGACGCGGCCGGGATGGAGGTCAGCCAGTACTTCGCGACGTCCGACGACGGCACGAAGATCCCGTACTTCGTCGTCCGCCCGCCCGGCGCGGAAAACGGCCCGACGCTGCTGTACGGCTACGGCGGCTTCGAGGTGTCGCTGACCCCGTCGTACGGCGGAGTCGTCGGACGCGCGTGGCTGGCGCGCGGCGGCACGTACGTGGTCGCGAACATCCGCGGCGGCGGCGAGTACGGCCCGGAATGGCACATGCAGGCGGTGAAGGAGAACCGGTACAAGGCGTACGAAGACTTCGCGGCCGTCGCGCGCGATCTCGTCGCACGGGGCGTCACGACGAAGGACCGGCTCGGCATCCAGGGCGGCAGCAACGGCGGGCTGCTGATGGGCGTGATGCTCACCAGCTACCCGGAACTGTTCGGCGCGATCGTGTGCCAGGTGCCGCTGCTCGACATGAAGCGCTACCACCTGTTGCCGGCCGGGGCGTCGTGGATGGCCGAATGGGGTGACCCGGACGTTCCGGAAGAGTGGGAGTACATCTCGAAATACTCGCCGTACCAACGGGTTTCGGCCGACGTCGAGTATCCGCCGATCCTCTTCGTCACCTCCACCCGCGACGACCGCGTGCACCCCGGGCATGCCCGCAAGATGGTCGCCCGGATGCGCGAGCAGGGCCACCGCGTGGAGTACTTCGAGAACATCGAAGGCGGCCACGGAGCGGCGGCGGACAACGAACAACTCGCGTTCCGTTCCGCGGTCGCGTACGAATTCCTCTGGTCGAAGCTGTCCTAGACGAGCCCCCGGGGCCGCGCCCGCACGCGCGGCCCCGGGCGCACCGACGGTCCTCTATGGACCTCCGCGAGGGCCCTTCGAACCGCGCCCAGGCGTCGGTGACGAACGCGAGCCACGGCACGCCCAGCCGACGCAAGGCACGTCCGTGACCGACGAGGACGCCGCCGGTTTCCAGAATCGCTCTGGCCCGCCATCGCACGGTGGCCGCGATTTTCCAGCGCCGCAACCGATCCACGTGATAGCCGAGCCGGCGTTCCAGCCCCGCGAACACCCGCGCGGCCACCTCGGCGGTCAGCGGATCACGAGTGCCGTCCCGCAACGCGCGGTAGTAGCCGAGCGCGAGCACGTCGGCGATCAGCTGGGTCATGACGTCGCTTTTCCCTGGCGGGCTCGCGGTTTCGAGCAACCGGGCGACCAGCCGCTGGTCCTCGTCCGGCGCGTGCTGGAACCGCCGGACGCTGCGCGCCACCACCGGATCCAGCCGCGCCCCGCTCCCCCACGCCGGCTGCGGCCGGACCTTCCGCCGCCGCGCCTCCGCCTCGAACACCGCACTCCACTCCACGGCGGTCATGCTGCCGCCCGGATGTGCCGCTGGCGCGGGGAGAATGTGGAGATTCAGTGGACGTTAGCCGCGTGGCGTTTTGATCGTCCGCCGGATCCACTCTGCGTATGCGGGCACGCTGCTGTACAGCCCCGGCCCGCCCGCGCAGGCCGGACGCGCGGTCCCCGGCCCCGAGGTGACCCCGATCAGCTCCCACCGCCCGCCCGGCCCGCGCCGGATCTGCGGACCGCCCGAATCGCCGATGCACGCCATCGCTTCCGGCCTCGGACTGACCGTGCACAACCGCGTCCGGCCCGCGTATCCCGGACCGCATTCGGACTCCGCCCCGCGCCGAACGTCCAGCTCCTGCAACCGTTCCGCGAACCGGGCCTGTTTGAAATCGTACGTGTCGACGGTGGTGCCGAACCCCAGAAGCCGCGTCGGCGAACCCGGCGCACCCGGTTGCGAAGCCAGCCGGATCGGTTTCTCGGCAACCGGGCGATCGAGCTTGATCAACGCGACGTCGTTGCGGTTGAAGGGAACGGATTCGCTCTGCAGCGCATAGCCCGGATGCGTGAACGTTCGCGCGATCCGGCGAACCGTCCCGCCGGAATGCTGCCGCTCGCTGCCGATCCGGACAGTGCCGTCCGGAGTCACGAGCGCGGAATCCACGCAGTGCGCCGCGGTGAGCACCCACTGCGGGTCGATCAGCGAAGCGCCGCACACCCCGCGGTCGCCGGTCTGGTTGACCCGCTCTGAGATCGACGCCATGAACGGGTAACGCTGCGTCGAATCGCCGCCCTTCACGATCGCCTCGGCAGTGCCGGTCGAGAACAGGAGCGCACAGGCCGCCGTCACGGCGACCACCCGGCGGCCAGCAGACTTGATCACGGAGAAATCCTTTCCTTCGGCTCCCTGAAAGCCTGCCGGGCCAAGATCGTCCGGACACTGCGGACAGCCGGTCTCTCCGCGGTAGGGCCTGCACCCACTTGTCTCTGTACCTACTAGTATGTACGGTGAGGTCGTGTCCACGAAAGACCAGCTCATCGCGAGCACTCAGGACCTGCTGTGGGAGCGGGGGTACGTCGGCACCAGCCCGAAGGCGATCCAGCAGCACGCCGGGGCCGGACAGGGCAGCATGTACCACCACTTCGCCGGCAAGGCCGACCTGGCACTCGCCGCGATCCGGCAGAACGCCGACGATCTGCGCACCTCCACCGAAGCTCTGCTCGCCCAGGGCACGACCGCGGTCGAACGAGTCTCCGCGTACCTGCGGCGCGAGCGGGACGTCCTGCGCGGCTGCCCGGTCGGCAGGCTGGCGCTGGACCCCGAGGTCGTCGCGAACCCGGAATTGCGTGCGCCGCTGGAAGAAACGTTCGACTGGCTGCGCGGACGGCTCGCCGAGGTGCTCGCCGAAGGCACTGCGAACGGCGAACTCCCGGCGGACCTCGACCCAGCCACGACAGCGACCGCGCTCGTCGCCGTGGTGCAAGGCGGCTACGTGCTGGCCCGGTCGTCCGGCACGGTCGAGCCGTTCGACCAAGCCATCCGCGGCGCCCTCGCACTCCTCGAACGGCAGTGACGTCGATGTACGCGATGCAATACGAGATCGACCTGCCCGCCGGATACGACATCCAGCACCGAGTCGCGACCCGAGGCCACCGCACCGACGCGTTCCCCGGGCTAGGGCTCAAGGCGTATTTGGTCCGCGCCAACCACTACGCGCCGTTCTACCTGTGGACGGACACCGCCGGAATGAGCCGTTTCCTGTGGGGCGGCGGCGGATTCGACGGCATAGTCCAGGATTTCGGCCGTCCGCCAGTGCAGCACTGGACCGGCGCGAGCTGCCTGGCCGGCCCGGCGCGAGCGACCGCACCGGAGTTCGCGACCAAACTCGTGCGGCCGGCGGAAAACTCTGGCCACATCGAACGCGAACTCGGCGAACTAGCGCAGCTGTCCCGAAATCCCGGCGTGCACACCACCGCGCTGGCCATCGACCCGAAGCGCTGGGAAATCGTGCGCTTCACCCTCTGGAGCACCACCCCGGACGAGGACACCGACGTCCGCTACCGGGTGCTTCACCTGTCCAGCCCGAACATCGACCACCTGAGCTGAAAGGCCTCTCATGCCGCTCGTCCGCATCGACGTGCTGTCCGAACCCAACGCCGACCGACTCCCGGCCATCGGCGACGCCGTGCACCAGGCGATGACCGAGACCATCAACGTCCCGGCCGACGACCGCTTCCAGATCCTGAACAGCCACGCCGCCGACCGCCTGCGCTACGACCCCAGCTACCTCGGCGTCCACCGCGACGACGACATCGTGTACATCGCCATCACCATGCGCGCCGGCCGCACGGACGAACAGAAAACCGCGCTGTACCGGCGAGCGACCGAACTCATCGCCGACGCGACCGGAATCGAACCGCGGAACGTGTTCTTCACCCTGACCGAAAACCACGAGGCGGACTGGTCGCTCGGCGAGGGAGTCGCGCAGATGCTGCAGTGAAAAACGCCCTGATGGGGCGTCTGCCCGTCGGCAAACGCCCCATCAGGAAGGTGAATCAGCTGCAGCCGGACGTCGCGCCGCAGCCCTCGCAGGCGTAGCACGAACCGGCGGGCCGCATCTTGGTTCCGCAGGTCATGCAGAGCGGGGCGTCCGCGGCCTTGCCGAGGTGGAGTTCCATCAGCTCGGCCGTGCTGTGCGCGTCGCGCTCCGAAGTGTCCTTTGCGGACTCTTCCGAGCGGGCGGGCGACGCGTCCACGCTGCTGCGCAGCACTTCGACGTCCATGCTCTGGCCGCCGTAGTTCGCCTCGACCTCGGCCGAACGTTCGTCGGCGGTGAAAATGCCCAGCTGGGCCCGCTTTTCGTACGGCAGGTAGTCGAGCGCGAGGCGGCGGAACAGGTAGTCCATGACGCTCGTGGCGATCCGGATGTCCGGGTCGTCGGTCATGCCGGCCGGTTCGAAGCGCAGGTTGGAGAACTTCGAAACGTAGAACTCGAGCGGGATCCCGTGCTGCAGGCCGACCGAGATCGACATCGAGAAGGCGTCCATCACGCCGGACAGCGTGGAGCCCTGCTTGCCGAGCTTCACGAAGATCTCGCCGAGACCGTCGTCCGGGTACGAGCCCGCGTGCAGGTAGCCCTCGGCACCGCCGACGGTGAACGACACCGTCTGGCTCGGGCGCTTCTTCGGCAGGCGGCGGCGCACCGGGCGGTACTCCACAACCTTCTCCGGCTCAGCCTCGGCCGCGGCTTCCTTCTTCTTCGCCGTGGACAGCGGCTGGCCGACCTTGCAGTTGTCGCGGTAGATCGCGAGCGCCTTGAGGCCGAGTTTCCAGCCCTGGAAGTAAATCTCCTCGACGTCCTCGACGGTCGCCGACTCCGGCATGTTGACCGTCTTCGAGATCGCGCCCGAGATGAACGGCTGCACCGCAGCCATCATCCGCACGTGGCCCATCGGCGCGATCGACCGGTCGCCGACCGCGCAGTCGAACACCTCGTAGTGCTCGGGGCGAAGGCCCGGCGCGTCGACCACGTGGCCGTGCTGCGCGACGTACTCGACGATCGCCTCGACCTGCTCGGCCTGGTACCCCAGCACCTTCAGCGCGCGCGGCACCGTCTGGTTCACGATCTGCATGGACCCGCCGCCGACGAGCTTCTTGAACTTCACCAGCGAGAAGTCCGGCTCGATGCCCGTGGTGTCGCAGTCCATCATGAAACCGATGGTGCCGGTGGGCGCGAGCACCGAGGCCTGCGCGTTGCGCCAGCCGTTGCGGACGCCCAGCTCGATGCCCTGCTGCCATTCCTGCGACGCGAGCGCGCGGACGGCGGCGTCGTTGCCGTGATAGGTGCGGACCAGCTCGTTCGCCGCGGCGTGCTTGCGCATGACGCGCTGGTGCGCCTCGGCGTTGCGGGCGTAGCCCTCGTACGGCCCGACGACGCCGGCCAGTTCGGCCGAACGACGGTAGGACACGCCGGTCATCAGAGATGTGATCGCGGCGGCGAGCGCGCGGCCGCCCTCGGAGTCGTACGCGTGGCCCAGCGCCATCAGCAGCGCGCCGAGGTTGGCGTAGCCGATGCCGAGCTGGCGGAACTTGCGCGTGGTGTCGGCGATCGGCTCGGTCGGGAAGTCGGCGAAGCAGATCGAGATGTCCATCGCGGTGATGACGAACTCGACGGCCTTCGCGAACAGCGGCGCGTCGAACGTGCCCTCTTCCGAGACGAACTTCAGCAGGTTGAGCGACGCGAGGTTGCAGCTCGAGTTGTCGAGGTGCATGTACTCGCTGCACGGGTTGGACGCGGTGATCCGGCCCGATTCGGGGCAGGTGTGCCAGTCGTTGATGGTGCTGTCGTACTGGATGCCCGGGTCGGCGCACTCCCACGCCGCCTGCGCCATGCTGCGGAACAGCTTCTTCCCGTCGGTGCGGTCGATGACCTCGCCGGTGAGCCGGGCGCGCAGGCCGAAGTCGGTGCCGTTCTCGACGGAGTGCATGAACTCGTCGGACACGCGGACCGAGTTGTTCGCGTTCTGGTACTGCACCGAGGAGATGTCGGAGCCGGAGAGGTCCATGTCGAACCCGGCGTCGCGGAGGACCTTGATCTTCTCCTCTTCGCGCGCCTTGGTCTGGATGAACTCCTCGATGTCCGGGTGGTCGACGTCGAGCACGACCATCTTCGCCGCGCGCCGGGTGGCTCCGCCGGACTTGATGGTGCCCGCGGACGCGTCGGCCCCGCGCATGAACGAGACCGGCCCGGAGGCGGTGCCGCCGGAGGTGAGCAGTTCCTTCGAGGAGCGGATGCGGGAGAGGTTGAGGCCCGCGCCGGAGCCGCCCTTGAAGATCAGGCCTTCCTCGCGGTACCAGTTGAGGATCGACTCCATCGTGTCGTCGACGGCGAGGATGAAGCAGGCGGACACCTGCTGCTTCGAGGACGTGCCGACGTTGAACCACACCGGGGAGTTGAAGCTGAAGACCTGGTGCAGCAGCATCCAGGTGAGCTCGTGCTCGAAGATCTCGAGGTCGGACGGGCCGGCGAAGTAGTCGTGCTCGGCGGCGGCCTTCACGTAGGTGCGCACCACGCGGTCGATGAGCTGCTTGAGGCTGCTCTCGCGCCGCGGGCTGCCGACCGCGCCGCGGAAGTACTTGCTGGTGACGATGTTGGTGGCGTTGACCGACCAGAACTCGGGGAATTCGACCCCGCGCTGCTCGAAGTTGACGCTGCCGTCGCGCCAGTTCGTCATGACGACGTCGCGGGTCTCCCACGCGACCTCGTCGTAAGGGTGGGTCCCCTCGGTGGTGAAGACCCGCCGGACGGTGAGGCCCTTGTTCGGCTTCTTGTTCTGTCCGGCCGCGGCGCCGGTTCCCACGGTTTCGGTCATGCGGTCCTGTCCCTCGCTCCCCGCGACCCGGTGACGGCTCAGTCGTCGCCGGCGCGCTCGCCTTCCTGGTCCTCCGCAGTTCCCGCCATGGCTTTCCGCAGGTCGGAGATCTCCTTCTCGAAGTCCTCGACCGAGGAGAAGGAGCGGTAGACGCTGGCGAACCGGAGATACGCGACGCCGTCCAGTTCCCGCAGCGGCCCGAGGATGGCGAGGCCGACCTCGTGGCTGGGGATCTCGGCCAGCCCGGCGGAACGGATCGACTCCTCCACGCGCTGCGCGAGCTTCTGCAGCGCGTCGTCGTCGACCGGCCGGCCCTGGCAGGCCCGCCGCACGCCGTTGACCACCTTGTCCCGGCTGAACTGCTCGGTGGCGCCGGACCGTTTGACCACGGCCAGCACCATCGTCTCCGACGTGGTGAAACGCCGTCCGCACTCGGCGCACGAACGCCTTCGCCGGATCGCCTGTCCCTCGTCCACCTCTCGGGAGTCGACGACCCGAGAGTCCGCATGCCGGCAGAACGGGCACCTCATCCGCCGATCACCTTCCCCTCCGCGCCGGTCGATTCCTGTCCCAACCGGCCCCTGCCGCCACGCTACGGCCTGGACCGCGGTCACCGCGCGCGACCCCGCGCCTGGTGATCGACTTGTGGACATCCGGTGGGCAACTGCCGGCCGGCTGTGGACAACTGCCGCCAGTCTACCCCTACCTGTGGACCAACTACAGCGGTGTAACTACTAGATATAGGGGTAGACCTTAGATCGCCTCCGGGGCGGGCGCAAGGAACCCGAGAGGGTGAAAGCCAGGTTGCGCAAGATGCGTCCGGGTGGTTTGCGGAATTCATGACCCGGCGGCGTCCGATCCCCCGGCCGAAGCTTCGCCCGGACCTGCGCCCGGAACACTGCCCGAACCATTGCCGGACCAGGCGACCGGGACGGTGAGCGGCATGCCGGGAAGCAGCGCGGTGTCGTCGAGGTCGTTGAGCTCCTTGATGCGTTCGACGACCGCGCTCTGGTCGGCGTTCGGCGCGAAGCGGGCGGCGAGCGCGCCGAGCGAGTCGCCGGGCTGCACGGAGACGGACGCGGTCCGCGACGGCACCGGTCCGCTGGCCGTTCCCGCGCCGAAGGCGCCGAGCCCGGTCACGATGAGGCAGGCCGCGAAGGCGATCGCGAACAGCCACGGCCACCGCACCGACGGCCGGGTCGCGGTCTGGCAGGCCACGCCTCCCCGGCGCCCGGCGACGACCCGCGCCCGGGACGGCGGCCGCAACGGCTCGCCCCGCCGCTCGCGCGCGGTGCGACCGGGGTTGGCCGGGACGGCGGCGGGGATGTGCCGGACGGCAGTGCGGCCTCGCGCCTCGCGGGGCTTACGAGCGGGGGCTTCTTCGGTCTCGACGGCGGAGGGGGCCGACGTCTGGAACCCGGCCCGCTCAGCAGACCGGACAGGAACCGCTTCAGCCTCGACGGCCGACGGAGTCGACGTCTGGAACCCGGCCCGCTCGGCAGACCGCACCGCCGCGCGGCCACGCACCTCGCGGGCAGGGACCGCTTCAGTCTCGGCAGCGGAAGGAGCCGAGGTCTGGAACCCCGCCCGCTCAACGGACCGGACAGCCGCGCTGGATCGCGGCTCGGCAACCGAGCCCGTCGCGCCACCGTCGCCGCGCCAGGCACCGGTCCGGGCGCGAAGCTCCACCACCTCGCCGGAACCGGCCGTCGAGCCGGAACCGGCGCCGGAATCGGTCCCGGTCCCCTCCGGAACACCATCCTTTCGGGTGGCTTCGAGCCGCCCCGCGCGACGCCGCGAACGGCGTGCCGGGCCGCCCCCCGGGCCCCCGGTCCCGGATTCCCGCCGGGACGGGATCGCCCCTTCGGGCTCGGCGCCGCCCTCGGCGGGGCGGACGGCGGGGACGGGCCGAAGCGGGCGGACGAGCCCTCGATCTGCCAGGATCGACATGCCGGAACCTCCTCGTGACCTGCGGATCCGTCCGGTCCGAGCCCTGTCACCTGCGGTGCAGCGGTCCAGATCGAACAGGCGTTCTATCGAACGTCCGTGCGAAGGTCTACCACCCCGCACCGACAAAATCGAGAGGACACGGCGTGTCGATCGAACAGATGTTTGAAATCGCCGCGTGCGGTGGCTAACGTCGGTGACCAGGACATCTGCCGGACCGGCTCCGGCGGGTGCCGCTGGTCGGGCGGCCGCCGAAAACGCGGGAGCCCGGACCGGCGCACGCGGACACGCGCGGGACGCCGCCACGGCGACCGCGGGACGGCTGGAGGCGACGCAGCGTTGGAGAAGGACACGGTGAAGGGCACCGCGGCGAAGGGGGCCAAGACGGCCTCGCGAGGCAAGGCGTCCGCACAAGCCGCACAATCCGCGCGCGAGTCCGGCCACGAGAGCACGGGGAAGGTGAGCGCCATGCCGGAGGTGTACGACGTGGACGAGACGCTGACCGTCCGCCAGCAGCAGGTGCTCGACGTCATCCGCACGTGGGTGAGCCGCTTCGGCTACCCGCCGAGCGTGCGCGAGATCGGCGAGGCGGTGGGGCTCACGTCCACGTCGTCGGTGTCGCATCAGCTGCGCGCGCTGCAGCGCAAGGGCTACCTGCGCCGCGACGCGAACCGGCCGCGCGCGGTGGGCGTGCTCGCGTCCACCGACGACAATCCGATGGGCATCGAGATGGACCAGCAGCCGTCCGTGCCGAAGGCGGCGTACGTGCCGCTGGTCGGGCGGATCGCGGCGGGCGGTCCGGTGCTCGCCGAGCAGGCCGTCGAGGACGTTTTCCCGCTGCCGCGCGAGATCGTCGGCGAGGGCGAGCTGTTCCTGCTGAGCGTCACCGGCGATTCGATGGTCGACGCCGCCATCACCGACGGCGACTGGGTCGTCGTCCGGCAGCAGCCCGCCGCGGAGAACGGGGACATCGTCGCCGCGATGATCGACGGCGAGGCCACGGTGAAGACGTTCAAGCGCAAGGACGGGCACGTCTGGCTGATGCCGCACAACGACGCGTACGAGCCCATTCCCGGCGACGACGCGTCGATCCTGGGCAAGGTCGTGGCGGTGCTGCGCCGCCTCTGAGCGTCGGCTCGTGAGTGGCGATGCCGGTGAGAACCGGCGTTGCCATTCACGAGACCTGAGCCCGGACCACGCCGGACCCGCACGCCTCGGTTGCGACGCGCTCGCCCGTGGGTGCTGCGGGTGGAGCCGGGTCAGGCACGGCGCGCGAATGCAGGCGAGTCAGGCACGGCCGCGGGGACGCAGGCGAGTCAGGCAAGCCCCGCGGATGCAAACGGTTCAGGCGCAGTAGCGGGGATGCGAGCGGGCCAGGAGCGGCAGCGAGGATGCGGACCGGGGCAGGCACGGCCGCAGGGATACGAGCCGGGTCAGGCGCGGCGGCGTTTCCGGGACAGCAGGAACCAGGCCGCCAGCACGACGGCCGCGGCGATGCCGACGGTCGGGACGACCGGGAAACCGTCGGCGTCTTCCGCAGCCGGCTGAGGTGTGGCAGCACCTCCGGGCTTGGGCGCGGGCGCTTGCGGAGTCACCAAGGCTGTCGCGTTTTTGATCGCACGCACCGGTTCGCCGACGCCTTCGCTCGCGGACAACAGCGTCCCGTCCGGTTCGAAAGCGATGGCCTCGCCCTGCTTCTCGTTCGGCAGCGGAATGCGCACCGGTTCTCGTTGCAGCGCGGCCGCGACGTCGCCGTCCGGGACCGCGTACAGGTACGCGTCCGTGTAAGTGCGCAGGGCGATGACCTTGCCGTCCGCGCTGGTCGCGCCTCCGGTGATCAGCGCCGAGCCGAACGAGCCGACCGGGCCGCCGGGGGTGTCAGTGCTGTGGACGCGCAGCGTGCCGACCTGCTCCAGTTTCGTCGGGCCGGGAGCGGCCAGCGGAGCTGAGGGTTTGTAGACCTTGGAGGTGCCCAGCAGGTCCTTGGTCACCAGGAACGGCGTGCCGGACTGGTCCAGGATCAGGGCTTCGGTGTCGCGCGGGCCGTCCGGATAGGTCAGCCGGTGCACCGCCACCGGGCCGCCGGACGGCTTGAGCTCCAGCAGGGCGACGGTTTCCCGTTTGGCCCGGTTGTCGCCGGTGTCGGAGAGCCACAGGGTGCCGTCCCGGCCCCGGGCGAGGTCTTCGACGTCGTACGGGTCCGTCGGATCGGTCAGGACCTTCTGCACCTGGCATTTCCGGTCCATGACGAAGACCTGCACCTTGGTGCCGCCGTCGTTGATGGCGTACCAATGCTCGCCGTCGGAGACCAGGCCGGACAGCTCGTTGACGCGCTTGTCCGTGACCTTGCACAGCGTGTCCAGAGCAGGAGCAGGAGCCGCCGCGGCCGGGATCGCTCCCGCGAGCATCAGGACAGCCGTCAGTGCCAGGACGACCCGCACCAGTTCACCTCCGTAGTGCACGGCCCGCGCGGGCCGTGCACTACGAAAGACGTTCAGAGCGCCGAGGCGTTGGTTTCGAACGCCCGGAGCGACGCGGCGAGGTCGGCCCGGACCCGCACCTTCAGGCGCGTGCCGTCGGCGACGTGCTCCTCTTCCAGCACCTCGCCTTCCGCGTGCGCCCGGGACACGAGTTCGCCCCGCGAGTACGGGACCAGCGCGTCGAGCACCGTTTCCGCCCGCGGCAGCCGCTCGGCCAGCACCTCGGCCAGGTCGGCCACGCCCGAACCGGTGCGCGCGGAGATCTGCACCGAACCGGGCAGCGCGTGCCGCAGCCGGGCCAGGGTGACGTCGTCGGCCGCGTCGGCCTTGTTGATCACCAGCAGCTCCGGCGGGAGCGGTTCCTTGCGGCTGCGGGTGATCTCGGCGAGCACCTCGCGCACCGCGTTGACCTGGTCCTCGGGCGCCGGGTCGGAACCGTCGACCACGTGCACGAGCAGGTCGGCGTCGGCCGCCTCCTCCAGCGTCGAGCGGAACGCGTCCACCAGCTGGTGCGGCAGGTGCCGCACGAACCCGACGGTGTCGGTGAGGGTGAACGTGCGCCCGTCGGCCGTCTGCGCCCGGCGCGTGGTCGGGTCGAGGGTGGCGAACAGCGCGTCCTCCACCAGCACCCCGGCCCCGGTCAGGGCGTTGAGCAGGCTCGACTTGCCGGCGTTGGTGTAGCCGACGATCGCCACGCTCGGCACCTCGTTGGCCACGCGCTTGCCGCGCTTGGTCTCGCGGATGGTGTCCATCGCGGCGATCTCCCGGCGCAGCTTCGCCACGCGCTTGCTGATCCGCCGCCGGTCCGTCTCCAGCTTCGTTTCACCAGGTCCGCGCAGGCCCACGCCGCCGTTCGCGCCGCCCGCGCGGCCACCGGCCTGCCGGGACAGCGCCGAACCCCACCCGCGCAGCCGCGGGACGAGGTACTGCAGCTGGGCCAGCTCGACCTGCGCCTTGCCCTCCTTGGAGCGGGCGTGCTGGGCGAAGATGTCGAGGATCAGGGCGGTCCGGTCGATCACCTTGACCTTGACCTTCTCCTCCAGCTGGCGCAGCTGGCCAGGCGAAAGCTCGCCGTCGCAGATCACCGTGTCGGCGCCGGTCGCCACGACGATGTCGCGCAGCTCGCGCACCTTGCCGGAGCCGATGTAGGTCGCCGGGTCGGGCTTCTGCCGCCGCTGGACGATGCCTTCGAGCACTTCCGAGCCCGCCGTCTCGGCCAGTCGCGCCAGTTCGGCCAGCGACGCCTCGGACTGCTGGGCGGTGCCTTCAGTCCACACGCCGACCAGCACAACGCGCTCCAGCCGAAGCTGCCGGTACTCGACCTCGGTGATGTCCTCGAGCTCGGTGGACAGGCCCGCGACCCGGCGCAGTGACGCCCGGTCCTCGAGCTCCATCTCCCCGACCGAGGGGTCGTAGGGGTCGTTGTCGTCGTAAAAGTCTTCGTGTGTCTGTTCTGTCATCGTGCCTCCATGGTCCCACGTTTCGGCGTGGGAGCCGAGCGGATTACCTGCTGGGATAAACCGAGACGTACACGGCCGTGCGTTTCGCGGCCGGATTCCGGGGCCTGGCCTCGAATTCTTCGAGCAGCTCGTCGAGCCGCCGCTTGAACTCCGCGACCTCGCCCGCATCCACCTGGACCACGAGCCGGGTCGTCTCCGTCCCGGCCAGGTCGGCCTCCGCCATTTCCGCCAGATAGGCCTCGAGCATGGCCTCGTTGACCACCACGGCGTCCGCGCCGTCGTTGTCCAGCTGCCACGAAAGCCCGGTGGACAGGTACGGGATCTCCTTCGCCCCGCGCGCGCCCCGCCGCGGCTCCTGCGGAACGAGAAAACCGGTGTCGACCAGCCGTCGCACGTGGTGCAGCGTGGTCGCCGGGTCGCGGCCGAGCCGCGCCGCCAGCTCCTTGTTCGTCATCGCCTCGAAGGAGGTCAACCGGATGATGCGCAGCCGTATTCCGGACGCGAGCGCGGCCGCCTCGGCTTCGGTGGAAGGACGTCGGTGCAACGGCATGCCCCGCAGCCTAAACAAAGTGATTGACTCTTTCCAATCACTGGACAACACTCCATCGGGTGCGTCGCGATTCGCTGTTCTTCCACGCCGACTTCCGCCGGCTGTGGGCCGGGGACACGGCGAGCCAGCTGGGGATGTTCGTCGGGGTCACGGCTATTCCGCTGCTCGCCGCCGTCACGCTGGCCGCCACCCCGTTCGAGATGGGCCTGCTGACCATGGCCGAGACGCTCGGCTTCCTGGTCCTCGGCCTGCCCGCAGGCGTGTGGGTGGACCGGATGCGCAAACGGCCGCTCATGCTCGCCGCCGACCTGGTCCGCGGGGTGCTGCTGCTCAGCGTCCCGTTCGCCTGGTGGGCCGGGGTGCTCACGATGACGCAGGTGCTGGTGGTCGTGCTGTTCGTCGGCTTCGCGACGGTCTTCTTCGACGTCTCCTACCAGGCGTATCTGCCCGCGCTGGTCGGCCGCGAGAAGCTGCTGGAGGGCAACGCGAAGCTGCAGGGCGTGCAGTCGTCGGCGCAGATCGCCGGGCCGAGCCTCGCCGGCCTGCTCGTGCAATTCGTCGGCGCGGCGGCGACGGTCCTGGTCACCGGGCTCGGCTACCTCACGTCGGCGCTGTGCCTGTGGCGCATCCGCACCGTCGAAACCCGCCCGGAACGCGCTGAGCACGACCGGCTGGTGCCGCAGATGCTGGAAGGCCTGCGGTTCGTCGCCGCCGACCGGCCGCTGCGCGCGATCGTCGCCTGCACCGCCACGTCGAACCTTTTCGCCGGCGTGGTGCAGGCCGTCGAGGTGTTGTTCCTGACCCGCACCGCCGGGCTGAAACCGGCAGAAGTCGGCGGCCTGCTCGCGGCGAGCGGCATCGGCGGCATCGCGGCCGCGCTCTGCGCCGGGCCGATCATCCGGAGGATCGGGCAGGCCCGGTCGATCTGGCTGGTCCCGGTGCTGTTCTGGCCGGGCGAGGTGCTGGTCCTGTTCGCCGCGCCGGACTGGCGGATCGTGCTCGCCGGGCTGGGGATGGCGTCGTTCGGGTTCGGCGTGATCCTCTACAACATCGCGCAGGTCTCCTACCGCCAGGCGATCACGCCGGACCGGCTGCTGGGCCGGATGAACGCGAGCGTCCGCTTCGTCGTGTGGGGAGCGCTGCCGCTCGGCGGGCTGCTGGGCGGCGGGCTCGGCGAATGGCTCGGGCTCACCGGGGCGCTGTGGATCGGGACCGCCGGGCCGGTCGCGGGCGCGCTGTGGGTGATCTGCTCGCCGCTGCGGCGCATGCGGGACCTGCCCACGGGCGCGGAAATCGCTGTACCCGCCCCGTAAAGTGCGGGCATGAACGAGAAGATCCCGCACAAAGTCGGCGTCGACGGCCTTGCCGCCAAATGGGTACCGGTGTGGGAACGCGAAGGCGTATACCGGTTCGACCGCGCGCGCCCGGACGTCTACTCGATCGACACGCCGCCGCTGACCGCGAGCGGTTCGCTGCACATCGGGCACGTCTTCTCCTACACGCACACCGACGTTCTCGCGCGCTACCAACGGATGCGCGGGCGTTCGGTGTTCTACCCGGTCGGCTGGGACGACAACGGCCTGCCCACCGAACGCCGGGTGCAGAACCATTTCGGCGTGCGCTGCGAGCCGTCGCTGCCCTACGACCCGTCCTTCACTCCGCCGGAAAAGCCCGGCAAGAACGCGATTCCGGTGTCGCGGCGCAATTTTGTCGAGCTGTGCCGTCAGCTGACCGAAACCGACGAGAAGGTCTTCGAGGAGGTCTGGCGGAGCATCGGGCTTTCGGTGGACTGGACGCTGGCGTACCAGACGATCGACCCGGCGACCACGGAGATCTCGCAGCGCGCGTTCCTGCGCAACCTCGCGCGCGGCGAGGCGTACCAATCCGAAGCTCCGACGCTGTGGGACGTCACTTTCCGCACCGCGGTCGCCCAGGCGGAGCTGGAAGACCGCGAACGTCCGGGCGCGTATCACGATCTCGTCTTCACCGCCGACGACGGCGCTGAAGTGCTGATCTCTACGACGCGTCCCGAATTGCTGCCCGCGTGCGTCGCGCTCGTCGCGCATCCGGACGACGAGCGCTACCAAGGTCTTTTCGGGAAAACCGTGCGCACGCCGGTGTTCGGCGTCGAGGTGCCGGTGCACGCGCACCATCTCGCCGATCCGGAAAAGGGCACCGGCATCGCGATGGTGTGCACCTTCGGCGACACCACCGACGTCACCTGGTGGCGGGCGCTGCAGCTGGAAACGCGTCCGGTGCTGGGCCGCGACGGCCGGTTCCGCGCCGAACCGCCGCACGGCGTTCCGGCGGACACATACGAGCCGCTGGCGGGCAAGACTGTCCACACTGGACGCCAGATCCTGGTGGATCTCCTGCGCGAGGCGGGCGCGCTGCGCGGCGAGCCGAGGTCGATCACGCATCCGGTGAAGTTCTACGAAAAGGGCGACAAGCCACTGGAAATCGTCACCAGCCGTCAGTGGTACCTGCGCAACGGCGGCCGCGACGACGCCCTGCGCGCGAAACTGCTGGACCGCGGCGAGGAGCTGAACTGGGTCCCGCCGCACATGCAGGTCCGCTACCGCAGCTGGGTCGAGGGCCTGACCAGCGACTGGCTGGTCAGCAGGCAGCGGTTCTTCGGCGTGCCGATCCCGGTCTGGTACCCGCTGGGCGCCGACGGCGAGCCGGACCACGACGCGGTGCTGACGCCCGGCGACGCGAGCCTCCCGGTGGACCCGAGCACCGACGTGCCGCCGGGCTACACCGAGGAGCAGCGCGGCGTGCCGGGCGGGTTCGTCGCGGAGGCGGACGTGATGGACACCTGGGCGACGTCGTCGCTGACGCCGCAGATCGCCGGCCGCTGGAGCCTCGACGACGACCTGTTCCGCCGCGTGTTCCCGTTCTCGCTGCGGCCGCAGGCGCACGAGATCATCCGCACCTGGCTGTTCTCCACCGCGGTGCGCGCCGAACTGGAGGAGGGCGTGCTGCCGTGGCGGGACGCGGTGATCTCCGGCTGGGTGCTGGACCCGGACCGCAAGAAGATGTCGAAGTCGGTCGGCAACGTCGTCACCCCGGCGGACCTGCTGGACCGGCACGGGTCCGACGCGGTCCGATACTGGGCGGCGAGTGCCCGGCCGGGCGTGGACACGGCGGTGGACGAAGGCCAGATGAAGGTCGGGCGGCGGCTGGCGACGAAGCTGCTGAACGTGAGCCGGTTCGTGCTCGGCCTCGGGACCCCTGCGGCCGAGTCGGTCGCCACGGAGCCGCTGGACCGGTCCGTGCTCGCCGCGCTGGCGAAGGTGATCGAGGAGGCCACGGCCGCCTTCGAGGCGCTCGACCAGGCGCGTGCGCTGCAGGTGACGGAGACGTTCTTCTGGATGTTCTGCGACGACTACGTGGAGCTGGTGAAGGGCCGCGCGTACGGCGACCTCGGCGCGGAGGCGGCGGAATCGGCCCAGGTGGCGCTGCGGACGGTGCTGTCGGCGCTGGTGCGGATGTTCGCGCCGGTGCTGCCGTTCTCCGCCGAAGAGATCTGGTCGTGGTGGCAGGAAGGCTCCGTGCACCAGGCGTCCTGGCCGGCCGCGCCGGACAGCGACGGCGATGCCGCGTTGCTGCCGCTGGCCGGTTCGGTGATCGCCGCCGTGCGCCGGGCCAAGACCGACGCGAAGGTGTCGATGCGGACCGCCGTCGAGACGCTGTCGGTCACCGCTCCGGCGGACGTGCTCGAAGGCTTCGCCGGAATCGCCGAGGACGTGCGGATCGCCGGGGTGGTGCGCACCGTGGCCACCCAGGAGGGCGAACTTTCGGTGGCGGTGACGATCAGCTGATCAAGCGCCCGCGGCGAGCCACCAGGCCTCGTCCAGCTCGCCGCGGGCCACGATCTCGGCCGGTCCGGTCAGCGTGGACTCGCCGCGCCCGACCGTGACCGACACCCGGCCGCCCGGGATGTCCACAGTGGACTCGCCGGTGTCCTTGCCCGCGAGGTGCAGCGCGGCGGCCACCGCGGCGACCGTGCCGGTGCCGCAGGCGCGCGTCTCCCCCACGCCGCGCTCGTGGACGCGCATCCGCAGCGCGCCCTCGTCGAGTGTGTTGACGAACTCCAGGTTGACCCCGGACGGGAACACGTCGTGGTCGAAATCGGGCTGGTCGCGCAGGTCGAGGCCGGCGATGTCGGTGTCGGTGACCGACACCAGGTGCGGGTTGCCGACGTTCACCGCGACCCCGGAGAACGGCTGCCCGGCCACTACGGTGACCGACGTGCCGGTGATCGCCGCCGGGCCCATCTGCACAGTGACCGAGCGGTCCGGGTGCACGACGACCGGCCGGTCGCCCGCACGGGTGCCGATGACGAACTCGCCGTCCTCGGCCAGCCCGGCGTCGACCAGGTAGCGCGCGAAAACGCGAGTGCCGTTGCCGCACATCTCGGCGATCGAGCCGTCGGCGTTGCGGTAGTCCATGAACCACTCGCCGGCCGACTCTTCGCCGATCGCCTTCGCCCGGACGACGCGCAGCACGCCGTCCGCGCCGATGCCCCGCTGCCGGTCGCACAGCGCGGCGACCCGCTCCGCCGTGAGGTCCAGGCGGCCGGCCGCGTCAGGCAGCAGCACGAAGTCGTTCTGCGTGCCGTGGCCCTTGAGGAATTCGATGCCGCCCATGCGTCCAGGCTACTGGTCGAGCGCGGCGAGGACCCGCGCGGCCAGGTCCGCCGATCCGCCGTCGAACCACTGGATCCGCTTGTCCCGGCGGAACCACGAACGCTGCCGTCGCACGAAGCGGCGGGTGGCCTGCGCGGTCGCCGCCGCTGCCGCCGCGAAGTCGCCTTCGCCGTCCAGCTCGGCAAGCACCTGCTGGTAGCCAAGCGCCCGCGAAGCGGTTTTCCCCTCCCGCAAACCACGGCCGAGCAACGCGCGCACCTCGTCCACGAGACCGGCCTCGAACATCCGCTCCACCCGCAGGTCGACGCGCTCGTCCAGCTCGGCGACCTCGCGGTCGACCCCGATCAGGACGGTGTCCCAGCGCGCCGGACCGGGCTTCGGCAGGTTCGCGGAGAACGGCTCGCCGGTGATCTCGATGACCTCCAGCGCCCGCACGATCCGCCGGGTGTTCGTGGGCAGGATCGCCGCGGCGGCGACCGGGTCGCGCTCCCCCAGCCGGGTGTAGAGCGCGGCGGTGCCGAGTTCCGCGGCCTCGTCGTCGAGCCGGGCGCGCACCGCGGGGTCGGTGCCGGGGAAACGGAGGTCGTCCAGGACCGCTTGCACGTACAGCCCCGAGCCGCCGGTCAGCACCGGAACCCGGCCGGCTTCGAGAATCCGCTCGATCGTGCTGCGGGCGTCACGCTGATAGGCGGCGACCGACGCGGTCTCGGTTACTTCGAGTACGTCCAGCAGGTGGTGCGGGACCCCTCGCCGCTCCTCCGGAGTGGCCTTGGCGGTGCCGATGTCCATGCCCCGGTAGAGCTGGAGCGCGTCGGCGTTCACCACCTCGCCGTCCAGCGCCAGCGCCAGCTCGACGGCCAGCGCCGTCTTCCCGGTGGCGGTAGGGCCGACGACGGCCACCGGACGGGGCCGTTGAGCAGGGCTGATCACGCCGCAGAACGCTACCCGGCCGGGGATGGACGCGGGCACGGAGCGTCAAGGAGAAGTAGGATCAACGCTTTCAGGCGGCTCATCCAGTACCACGGCGCGCGCTGAGCTGCTTGAATGCCGCTGGGGCCCCATGCCCCCGGCAGAGCACGACAACAGCGTAACCCGGCCCCGCTCACGCGGCGGGGCGCCCGCAGCCGCGGGCGTACAGGCGATAAGGAGCCTGCGATGGCCCAGGAGAACACGTCCCCCGGCACCCCGGCACCGCACCCGGTGCCGCACGCGCACGGCGCCGGCCATGCCGCGCCTCCGGTGCCGCCCGCCGAGCCCGCCCCCGCCACCTGGGGCCGGGTCGACGGGGAAGGCACCGTTTACGTCTTCACCGCCGACGGCGAACGCGAGGTCGGGGTCTGGCAGGCAGGCACGCCCGAGGAAGGCCTGCTGCACTACGCACGCCGCTTCGACGACGTGCGCACCGAGGTCGAACTGCTCGAAACGCGCCTGAACTCCGGGGCGGGCGACCCGAAGCACGCGCTCTCGAGCGCCACCCAGATCCGCGACGGGCTCGGCGAGGCGGCCGTGGTCGGCGACCTCAAGGCGCTGGCCGCGCGGCTCGAGTTCGTGATCGGGCTGGCGGAGAAGGCGCTGGTCCACGTCAAGCACGAACGCGAGGAAGCCCGGGCCGCGGCGGTCGCGCGCAAGCAGGCGCTGGCCGACGAGGCGGAGAAGATCGCCGCCGACTCCACCCAGTGGAAGGCCGCGGGCGACCGGCTGCGCGCGATCCTCGACGAGTGGAAGACGGTCAAGGGCGTCGACCGCAAGACCGACGACGAGCTGTGGAAGCGGTTCTCGAAGGCCCGCGAGGCGTTCAACCGCCGCCGCGGCTCGCACTTCGCGGAGCTGGACAAGCAGCGGGCGAGCGCGAAGCAGCGCAAGGAAGAGCTGATCGCCGAGGCCGAATCGCTGTCCGACTCGGACGACTGGGGAGCCACCGCGGGCCGGTACAAGGACCTGATGGCCGAGTGGAAGGCCGCCGGCCGCGCCCCGAAGGACAGCGACGAGGCGCTGTGGCAGCGATTCCGCGCGGCGCAGGACGCGTTCTTCGCCCGCCGCTCGGCGGTGTTCTCCGAACGCGACGCGGAGTTCGCCGGCAACGCCCAGCGCAAGGAAGAACTGCTGGTCGAGGCCGAGAAGATCGACGTGGCGGCCAACCTCGACGCGGCCAAGTCGGCGCTGCGCCGGATCCAGGAGCAGTGGGACGAGATCGGCAAGGTCCCGCGCGAGCGCATCCGCGAGCTGGACGGACGGCTCAAGGCGGTCCAGGACGCGGTGAAGTCCGCCGAGGACAGCCGCTGGCGCCGCACCGACCCGGAGGCGCAGGCCCGCGCCGCGCAGTTCCGGGAGCGGGTCGAGCAGTTCGAATCGCAGGCCGAGAAGGCCCGTGCCGCCGGGGACGAGCGGCGGGCCAAGAAGGCGGACGAGCAGGCCGCCCAGTGGCGGGAATGGATGGAGGCCGCGGAAGCCGCGGTCGCGGATCGCTGATTCACGGGAAAGGGCCGGTACCGCTGGGTACCGGCCCTTTTCGCTGCCTGCCAAACGTCCGTGAGGGGAACCCTGAGGGAATCTGATTCCCTCAGGGTTCCCCTCACGGACCTTGCCGAAAGCGGTCAGTTCCGCGAGAAAGCGGTCCGCATCCACAGCGTCGCCAGGATGATCGTCGCGATCCACGCCACGATCATCCCGATTCCCGGGCCGCCGCCCGTCGCTCCGCTGGCGTGCGAGGACTGCTGCGACCAGATCGCCAGCAGGCCGTCGACCGAGGCGAACCAGCCGCCCGCGGCGCAGCACCACGCGACCCACCAGCGGCGCGACACCAGCGCGACCGCGCCGACGAACACGCCGACCCCGGTGGACGTCACGGCGAACAGCTGCGGGACCCCGCCCGCCTCGCCGGCCAGCGTCTCCCAGCCCGCGCGGCCCTGTGCCCACGGCAGGACCTGGGCCACGAGCAGCACGAACATCAGCACCGAGATGGTGAAGCCGCGCCTGCCCAGCTCGACCGTCCGCGCGGCCCGGCGGCCCGCGTCGTCGATCTCGTCGCTCAGCCGCCGGTCGACCTCGGCCGGGGTTCCCTCGCTCATCCTGCACACCCACTCACCGGGGCCGGCTGCGCCGCCGGGGCGCCGAAGCCCGGCAGTCCCAGGGTGACCCCGCTCGTCTTGGGCCGAAGACCGGCTTCGGCGTTGTCGCCCGCTCGCGTGCGGCGATGCGTCAGGAGATCGCCGTCGGCGACCAGGTGGTGCGGCGCGCCGTAGCTGATCACCGTCTCCACGACGTCGCCCGGCCGGACCGAGCGGTCGACGGCCGAGCCGGAAGGCGTGAAGTGCACCAGCCGTCCGTCGCGGGCACGGCCGCTCATCCGGTGCGTCTCCGCGTCCTTGCGGCCCTCGCCCGCCGCGACCAGCAGCTCGACCCGGCGGCCGACCAGCTTGCGGTTCTCTTCCCAGGAGATCTCGTTCTGCAGCTCGACCAGCCGGTCGTAGCGCTCCTGCACGACCTCCTTCGGCAGCTGCTCGGCCATCTCCGCGGCGGGCGTGCCGGGACGCTTCGAGTACTGGAAGGTGAAAGCGCTGGAGAACCGCGCGGCGCGGACGACGTCGAGCGTCGCCTGGAAGTCTTCCTCGGTCTCGCCGGGGAAGCCGACGATGATGTCCGTGGTGATGGCGGCGTCCGGCATCTTGGCGCGCACCTCGTCGAGGATGTTCAGGAACCGCGCCGACCGGTACGACCGGCGCATCTCGCGCAGCACCCGGTCCGAACCGGACTGCAGCGGCATGTGCAGCTGGTGGCAGACGTTCGGCGTCTCGGCCATCGCGTCGATGACGTCCGAGGTGAACGCGGCCGGATGCGGCGAGGTGAACCGCACGCGCTCCAGCCCGTCGATGCCGCCGGTCGCGCGCAGCAGCTTGCCGAACGCGAGCCGGTCACCGAACTCGACGCCGTAGGAGTTCACGTTCTGGCCCAGCAGGGTCACCTCGAGCACGCCCTCGGCGACCAGCGCTTCGACCTCGGCGAGGATCTCCCCGGGACGGCGGTCGCGCTCCTTGCCGCGCAGCGACGGCACGATGCAGAACGTGCAGGTGTTGTTGCAGCCGACCGAAACCGACACCCAGCTCGCGTAGGACGACTCGCGGCGCGCGGGCAGCGTGGACGGGAACGTCTCGAGCGATTCGAGGATCTCGACCTCGGCCTCGGCGTTGTGCCGCGCGCGCTCCAGCAGCGCCGGCAGCGAACCGATGTTGTGCGTCCCGAAGACGACGTCGACCCACGGCGCGCGCTTGACGATGTCGCCGCGGTCCTTCTGCGCGAGGCAGCCGCCGACGGCGATCTGCATGTCCGGATTGGCGACCTTGTCCGGCCGGAGGTGGCCGAGGGTGCCGTAGAGCTTGTTGTCCGCGTTCTCCCGCACGGCGCAGGTGTTGAACACGACCAGATCCGGCTTCGACGGCCCCGCGGCGGGGACGTAGCCGGCTTCCTCGAGCTGCCCGGCGAGCCGTTCGGAGTCGTGCACGTTCATCTGGCAGCCGAACGTGCGGATCTGGTACGTTTTCGCGTTCATCGTGCTCCAGCCTAAACCCCGTCTCCGGCGCCGGACCCGGCACCCGCCCGCGGGGGCGTTATGCGACGGGCTGCTCCCGGAATTCCGATAATCGGGAAATGTGCCGTTGACCGGGAACAGAAATGCGCCGGTCCGGCCGTCCGGGAACAATTCCCGCTATTGTTTTCCGCGCACTCCCGAAGATATGCTCACCGCCATTGTTCCGAATCGAACCGCCGCCGCCCAGGAGGAAAAGTGCGCAAGGTTTTCGCCTGCTCAGCGGCAGTGGTCGCGAGCGCTCTCGCCATGGTCTCGCCGGTGGCCGCGGCCCCGGCTCCCCTCTCCGTCACCTGGCAGGCCGATCCCGCCGACGGCGCCGGGGCGTTCAACTCGGTCCAGTGCGCGGACGGCCACTTCAAGACCGCGAACGACGCCGCGAAGGGCAAGGTGTGGGTCGCCGAGCAGCTCGCCAAGGAGGAACGCTGCGAGGCGGTCGGCCCGGACCTCGCCGCGGGCAAGACCTTCTACCTCGGCTGGTCGTCGAAGTACCGCATCACCGACTCCACGAGCCGCTACGTCTTCCAGCTGAAATGCAGCCCGAGCAGCGGCACCGCGAACCATCCGATCGTCCTCAAGATCTCCGGCGGCAAACTCCAGCTGGAGGAGTGGACGACCGACCACACGAGCGTGAAGCTGTGGAGCGCGCCGGTCTCGAACGACGAATGGCACGACATCGCGTTCCGGGTCTTCACCGACCGCACGAAGGGCACGATCCAGTTCTGGTTCGACGGCAAACGGCAGACGTTCTCCGACGGGTCCACCACCTACACCGGCACCACCATCGACGGCACGCGGAACTACCTGAAGTGGGGCGTCTACCACGAGGCCGACGAGACGGCGACGCAGTGGCTCAGCAAGATCCGGATGGGCGACAGCCTCACCGACGTCACCGGCTGACCTCTGGCACCATCGGCCCATGCGATGGAGGCTGACCGCGGCGCTGGCAGTGCTCGTGGTGCTGCTGAGCGGGTGCGGGCCGAGCTTCGCGAACCTGCACCTGCGCGTCGCGGCCGGGTCGGTGGGCGGCGTCTACCACGACCTGGCCGGGCCGCTGGCGTCCGCGTGGGCGGGCGAACTCGGCATCGAGACCCCCGGGGTGCTCGCCACCCAGGGGTCGCGCGACAACCTCAACCGGGTGCTCTCCGGGGGCGCGGACGTCGCGTTCGTCGCCGCGGACCTGGCCGCGGACGCGGCGGCCGCGCACCCCGGCAAGCTCGCCGCGCTCGCCCGCATCCACGACGACTACCTGCACATCGTCGTCCGCGCGGACTCGCCCTACACGTCGGTGCCGATGCTGCGCGGGCGGCACATCGCGGTCGGCTCGCCGGAGTCGGGCGTCGAGTACATCGCCGACCGGGTGCTGCAGGTCGCGGGGCTGAAAAGCTCGGCCACGGTCCAGCAGCTCAGCCTTGAGGAGTCGCTCACCGCGCTGGCCGACCGCAAGATCGACGCGCTGTTCTGGTCCGGCGGCCTGCCGACGCCGCTCATCACCGAGTACCACCGCAAGGTCGGCCTGCGGCTGCTCGACATGTCCGCGCTGATGCCGGGCATGCAGCGGTTCAGCCCGGTGTACGGCACCGCGACCATCCCGGGCAGCACCTACAACCAGCACGGCCCGGTCATCACGCTCGTGGTGCCGAACTTCCTGGTCGTGCCCACGTCGATGTCCGCCGACGTCGCCGAAGCGCTCACCAAGGGCCTGTACGACGCCCGCCCGGCGCTCGCGGCGGTCAACCGGGCCGCGCTGTCGATCGACGTGCATCCGGGGATCGAGACCGGGCCGCTGCCGCTGCATCCCGGGGCGCTGGCCTACTACCGCGCGGAGAAGGTCTAGCCGGCGACCGGGAAGTCCATCGCGATCCGCAACCCGCCGCCGTCCGGCAGGGACAGCCGCAGGTCGCCGCCGGAATGCCGGACGATCTCCGTCACGATCGCCAGCCCCAGCCCCGACCCGGGCACGTTCTGATGCGCCGTGCTCCGCCAGAACCGGTCGGCCGCCCGCTCCAGCTCCTCCTCGCGCAGGCCGGGCCCGTGGTCGCGGACCGAAACCGTCACCCGGCCGTCCGCGACGCCCGCGGCGACCTCGACCGAGGTCCCGGAAGGGCTGAACTTGAGCGCGTTGTCCAGCAGCGCGTCGAGCACGACCTCCAGCCCGCGCGGCGGCACGAGCACCCGCGCCCCGCCGACGTCCACCGCGCTCTCCAGTTCGACCTCGCGCGCCGCCCCGACCACCGACCAATCCGCGACCCGGTCGGCGATCACCTCGGCGAGGTCTTCGGACACCAGCTCCCCGCCCGCGGATTCGGCGCGAGCCATCGACAGCAGCTCGTCGAGGATCTGGTTCAGCCGCTTGGCGTCCACCTGCGCCGCTTCGAGGTCGGCCGCCGCGGTTTCGTCGGTCACCTGGCCGTCGAGATTGCCCAGCCGGATCTTCAGCGCGGTCAGCGGATTGCGCAGCTGATGCGAGGCGTCGGCGACGAACGCGCGCTGCGCGGCCAGCGCTTCCGACACACTCGCCGCCATCCGGTCGAACGACCGGCCCAGCTGCCGCAGCTCCGGCGGCCCGCCGCTCTCCCCCACCGGCTCCGCCTCGCGCCCGCTGACCACGGACGCGACCAGCGCGCCGGTCGCCTCGTCCAGCCGCCGGACCGGGCGCAGCGTCCAGCGCACCACCGGCAGCGCGACGAGCAGCGCGAGCCCGAACGCGACCAGCGCGCCCGCGGCCAGCAGCAGCCACTGCCACAGCAGCTGGGTGCGCACGTGGTCGGTCGCGGACTGCGTCACCACCGCGCCGCGCACCTCGCCGTCGATGAGGATCGGCTCGGCCAGCACCAGCGGTTTCGTCGCCCACGGCATCAGCAGCGGCCCGGGCTCCGGCGGACGGGCGGCGAGCGCCTCGTTCACCGGCACCTCGATCGCGGACCGGTCGACGCGCCCGGTGCCGAGCGAACTCAGCACCGGTTCGCCGTCCTGGTTCACCACGACCACCTTCACCCCGTACACCTCGGTGTACCGGCGCAGTTCGGGCTCCAGCCTGCCGAGCTGGTTGTCGAGCAGCGGGCGCTGGGCGAGTGAGGCGAAGCGCGAGGTGTCGGTGAGCCGGTCGAGGAACAGCTTCTGCTGAAGGCTGCCCGCGATGCTCAGCGCGAGCGGGATGCCGAGGCCGAAGACGAGCAGCGCGACGAGCGTGACGACGATGCCCTGCAGCCGGACGCGCACCGGTCAGTCCCGTCCGCTGCCCAGCCGGTAGCCGACGCCGCGGACGGTCTCGATCAGCGCCGGACGGCCGAGCTTGGTGCGCAGGGTCGCGACGTGCACGTCCAGCGAACGGCTCTCCGCCGCGCCGCGGTGCCCCCACACCTCGTTCAGCACCTGCTCACGCGAGCACACCGCCCCGCCCGCGGCGGCGACCAGCGCGAGCACCTGGAACTCCTTGCGGGACAACGCGATCGGCTCGCCCGCGACCAGCACCTCGTACCGGGCGAGGTCGATCCGGACGTCGCCGACCTCGACCACCGGCACCGTCTGCGCGGTCCGTTCGCCACGCCGCCGGCGCACCGCCTCGACGCGCGCGAGCAGTTCCTCCACGTCGTAGGGCTTGACCAGGTAGTCGTCGGCCCCGGCGCGCAAGCCGTGCACCCGGTCGTTCACCTCGCCGCGCGCGGACACGACGATCACCGCGACGTCGCTGACCGCCCGGATCTGCCGGCAGAGCACCACGCCGTCGACGTCGGGAAGGCCGAGGTCCAGCAGGATGACGTCGACGTCGTGGACGCGGTCGAGCACCCCGGCCCCGGACGGCAGCCGCTGCATGACGAGGCCGCGGCGGACCAGCGCGGGGACGAGCGCGCCCGCGACCCGGTCGTCGTCTTCCACCAGCAGCACGCGCACGCTTCAGCCTCCCCGGTGATCCGGACCACGGTAGCCGGACTCTAGGGCGCCACGCCCCGCCGACACGGTGCGTGGCGGCGGCCACAGGCCCGACTAGGCTGAAAGCCGCCACGACGGCCGCATCCGATACGTAGTTGAAACCCTAAGTATTGCTCAAGCCGTCTTTACAAGAGATGTCCCGGTAGTAGGTTTCCGCAAGCGTTGCGGAACCCCGGTTCCGCGGACGCCGCTGACCAACGGAGCTCTGGAGGCCACGATGACCACCGAGGTGGCGACGCCGATGATCAAGGCGGCCGCCGTGAACAAGTACTTCGGCGATCTGCACGTGCTGCGCGAGATCACCCTCGAGGTGCCGCGCGGCCAGGTCGTCGTCGTGCTCGGGCCCTCCGGGTCGGGCAAGTCGACGCTGTGCCGCGCGATCAACCGGCTCGAGCCGATCAACTCCGGCGAGATCGCCGTGGACGGCGTGCCGCTGCCCGCCGAGGGCAAGGCGCTCGCCGCGCTGCGCGCCGACGTCGGCATGGTCTTCCAGCAGTTCAACCTGTTCGCGCACAAGACGATCCTCGAGAACGTCATGCTCGCGCCGGTCAAGGTGCGCAAGACGGCGCAGGCCGAGGCGCGCAAAACCGCGATGCAGCTGCTCGAGCGCGTCGGCATCGCGAACCAGGCCGACAAGTACCCGGCCCAGCTGTCCGGCGGCCAGCAGCAGCGCGTCGCGATCGCCCGCGCGCTCGCGATGAAGCCCAAGGTGATGCTGTTCGACGAGCCGACCTCGGCGCTGGACCCGGAAATGGTCCAGGAGGTGCTGGACGTGATGACCGGGCTGGCGAAGGACGGCATGACGATGCTCGTGGTCACGCACGAGATGGGCTTCGCCCGCCGCGCGGCCGACCGCGTCCTCTTCATGGCCGACGGCGAGATCGTCGAGGACACGACGCCGGAGGAGTTCTTCACCAAGCCGAAGTCCGACCGTGCCAAGGACTTCCTCGGCAAGATCCTGACCCACTGACCCGTTCGGGGGAATCCCCCGGCGCCCCGCGTCCGAGGTGGCTGTAATCGGCCGTACCCGGACCGGTACCGACGTTCCCGGACAGATATTGGAGAGACAGACATGAGGATCCGCACCCTCGCGGCCGCTCTGCTCGCCGGCGGGCTGCTGCTCACGGCCTGCGGCAAGGAAGGCACCCCGGCCGGCTCCGGCGGCGACAACGCCAGCGCCGCGCCGCTGCCTACCTACGAGGTCGCCAAGGACGTCAAGCTCGACGGCTCGGCGGTGTTCACGAAGGTCAAGTCCGCGGGCACGATCACCATCGGCGTCAAGGACGACCAGCCCGAGCTGGGCCAGAAGGACCCGAAGACCGGCAAGTTCCAGGGCTTCGACATCGAGATCGCCCGGATGGTCGCGGCGGGCCTCGGCTTCAGCGAGGACAAGATCAAGTACACGACGGTCGACTCGGCCGCCCGCGAGCAGGCCATCTCCAACGGCCAGGTCGACCTCTACGTCGGCACCTACACCATCAGCGACAAGCGCAAGAAGCTCGTGTCGTTCGCCGGCCCGTACTTCCAGGCCGGGCAGGACCTGCTGGTGCGCGCCGACGACACCTCGATCACCGGGCCGGAGACGCTGAAGGGCAAGAAGGTCTGCTCGGTCACCGGGTCGACCCCGATCCAGCGCGTGCGCGAGAAGCAGCTCACCGACCAGATCGTCGAGTTCCAGAAGTACTCGCAGTGCGTGGACAAGCTGAACACCAAGGAGGTCGACGCGGTCACCACCGACGACGCGATCCTCAAGGGCTACGCCGCGCAGGACAAGGACACCTTCAAGGTCGTCGGCAAGCCGTTCTCGAAGGAGCCCTACGGCATCGGCCTGAACAAGGACGACAAGGTGCTGCGCGGCAAGATCGACGACCTGCTGCAGGCCTCGATCGACAACGGCACCTGGAAGAAGATCTACGACGCCACCCTCGGCAAGTCCGGCGCGCCCGCGACGCCGCCGGCCATCGAGCGGTACTGATCTGATCCGGCGGCCGGTGGGCGAGGTTTTCGCCCACCGGCCGCGGCACACCCACCATCGGCACACGGACGCGGGGAAGGCTCCATGGACGTCCTGCTCGACAATCTGGACCTCTTCGGTCCGTTCTTTCTCACCACGATCGAACTGTTCCTGATCGCGGGGGCCTGCAGCCTGGTGCTGGGCACGATCCTCGCGATGCTGCGGGTGAGCCCGGTCCCGCTGCTGCGCGCGATCGGCACGACGTACGTCACCCTCTTGCGCAACACGCCGCTGACGCTGGTCTTCGCGTTCCTCGTGTTCGCGTACCCGCTGCTCGACATCGTCAAGATCGACTACTTCCCGACCGCCGCGGTGGCGCTGACGATCTACACGTCGGCGTTCATCTGCGAGGTCGTGCGCTCCGGCATCAACACGGTGCCGATCGGCCAGGCCGAGGCGGGCCGCGCGCTGGGCCTGTCGTCCGGGCAGATCCTCGGCGGCATCGTCCTCCCGCAGGCGCTGCGCTCGGTGGTGCCGCCGCTCGTCAGCATGCTCATCGCGCTGCTGAAGAACACGACGATCGCCAGCGGGTTCTCGGTCGCCGAGGCGGGCGCGATCCGGCAGTACGTGTCCGAGCGCGGCGACGACCAGATGGTCGCGCTCCTGTGGGTGGCGCTCGGCTTCATCATCCTCGTGTCGGTGTTGTCGCTGGTGCAGCGCAGCCTGGAGAAGCGCTGGAGCGTGGCCCGATGAGCACGGTTCTTTTCGACACCCCCGGCCCGAAAGCGCGCGTGCGGCACCGGCTTTACGCGGTGCTCGGCGCCCTCGTCGTGGCGGCGCTGATCGCGTTCGTCATCTACCGCTTCGTCGACACCGGCCAGTTCACCGGCCGCAAGTGGGAGTGGCTGCAGTACTCCCAGGTGCAGAGCGACCTCGCGAACGCCATCCTGGCGACGGTGAAGGCCTTCGCGCTCGGCGCGGTGCTGGCCATCGCGTTCGGCGCGGTGTTCGCCGCCGGACGGCTTTCCGAGCACGCGTGGGTGCGCGGGATCTGCACGTTCGTCGTGGAGTTCTTCCGCGCGATCCCGCTGCTGATCCTGATGTTCCTGTTCTACTACGGCCTCCCGACCCTCGGCGTGGACACGTCGCCGCTGTTCGCGGTGGTGCTCGGCCTGACGCTGTACAACGGCTCGGTGCTGGCGGAGGTGTTCCGCGCGGGCATCCTGTCCCTGCCGAAGGGCCAGAGCGAAGCCGCGTACGCGCTCGGCATGCGCAAGACCCAGGTGATGTTCACGGTCCTGCTGCCGCAGGCGTTGCGCGCGATGCTGCCGACGATCATCAGCCAGCTGGTGGTGCTGCTCAAGGACACCGCGCTCGGTTTCCTCGTGACGTACCCGGAGCTGCTGTACTACGCCCGCTACATCGGCGGCCAGGGCGACTTCGGCCGCCCGATCGTCCCGTCGACCCTCGTGGCGGCGGCGATCTACATCGCGATGTGCCTGCTGCTGACCGCGCTCGCGACGTACCTGGAGCGGCGCAACCGCCGCAGCAAGAAGCACATCGACACGGACGCCAAGGAGGCTGTGGAGATGACCACTGCGGCGACCGGCGGCCTGCGCGGTGGGCCTTTCTGACGGTTTCTTTTCTCGAAGCCCCCGGCGCTGCTTTCCTTGCGGCGCTGGGGGTTTCTTGTTTTCAGCCGTGCGCTAACGGATGCCGCGGCTGATACAGCGGAAGGACGCTGCCGCTGGGCAGGCGGATCGATGCTCGTGTGCCCCAGGATGCTGTGGTGATCTCACCGTCCACTTCGGCTCCTTTCTCGGTCAGCTGCCGGACGGTGTCGTCTAGGTCGTCGCACATCAGGTAGAACTCCTGGTGCGGTTCTCCGCCGGTCGGGTGCACGGCGATTTCTGTTGGGGGCAAACGGAAAATGAGCCAGCCTTCGCCGGCGTCGACGTGGCCTAGCTCCAGTACGTCCCGGAGGAACTCCCGGTCTGCTGCGGCGTTCTTGCTGTAGAGGATCACGTGGGTGCCGGTGATCATGGGCTCTTCCTTTCTGCGACTTCTTGCGTGGCAACGGAAATCGTCTCTTGACTCGAGCCGATCGAGTGATGCCGGGTGGTTGTGGGCGGTGCTAACGTTGATGTCATCAAAGCAAGTCCTGTGGCATGAGCCCGCGAGCGTTCTCGCAGCGGCCGCGCAGGTTCCTTGATCACTCCCGTGCGCTGGTCCGCGCCTTGGTCGGCTTCGACCTCGCCGGCGCGTGGGGAGATCGAGCCGCCCGAACCTGCCCGAACCGGCCGGAACACGGAACCCTCAGCGAGCCGCCCCGTGGCCAGGCACCTGGCCCGGTATCTGGCCCGGCTGTTGTCGAGTCCATGCCACCACGCCCATCGTCTCCAAGGAAGGAGGAACCGCCTATCGCCCAACCACAACTGAATACGCCCGCAGCCCGCGAACGTACGCGCCCTGAGGCCCGCGAGCAAACCGGCTCGGGCCAGGGTGGACACGCCCGAGCCGGGGTGAAGAGGTCCGCGGCCCGCGCGAGGACGCCCACGCCCGCGAGCGAACAGGCCCAAGCCAGGGTGAGCAGGTCCGCGGCCCGCTCCCCGCGAGCGAACCAGCCCAGGCGACCGCGAACCGGCCCACCGCCCGCGTGAACGACCCCCGCCGTGCACGCGACCGGTCCGCCACTGCGCGAAACCCGCCCCACGGCGGGGAATCGCTCACCGGTTACGGCGGAACAGCTTGTCCCCGAGCCAGACGATCGGGTCGTACTTGCGGTCGGCGACGCGTTCCTTCATCGGGATCAGCGCGTTGTCGGTGATGTGGATGCCTTCCGGGCACACCTCGGTGCAGCATTTGGTGATGTTGCAGAACCCGAGCCCGTGCTCGTCCTGGGCGGCGTCGCGGCGGTCGGCGACGTCCAGCGGATGCATCTCCAGTTCGGCGATCCGCATGAGGTAGCGAGGGCCGGCGAAGCTCTCCTTGTTCTCCTCGTGGTCGCGCACGACGTGGCAGGTGTTCTGGCACAGGTAGCACTCGATGCACTTGCGGAATTCCTGCGAGCGCTCGACGTCCACCTGCTGCATCCGGTACTCGCCGGGCTTGAGCCCCTCCGGCGGCGTGAAGGACGGGATCTCGCGAGCCTTCGTGTAGTTGAACGACACGTCGGTGACGAGGTCGCGGATCACCGGGAAGGTGCGCATCGGCGTAACGGTCACGACCTCGGCCTCGGTGAACGTCGACATGCGCGTCATGCACAGCAGCCGCGGTTTGCCGTTGATCTCCGCCGAGCAGGAACCGCATTTGCCCGCCTTGCAGTTCCAGCGCACGGCGAGGTCGGCGGCCTGGGTGGCCTGCAGCCGGTGGATGATGTCGAGCACGACCTCGCCCTCGTTCACCTCGACGGTGAAGTCCTGCAGGTCTCCGCCGGTCGCGTCGCCTCGCCACACGCGGAACTTCGCCTGGTAGCTCACGCGGTCCTCCCGGGGTGGGTCTCCAGCTCGCCGTCGGTGAAGTACTTGCCCAGCTCGTCGAGTTCGAACAGCTCCAGCAGGTCCTGGCGCATCGGCACCTGTTCCTTCACGACCACGTCGACGTCCGGCACCAGCGGGTTGTCGCCCGGTTGCGCGGAGCAGACGAGCAGCCGGTGCCGCCATTCCGCGTCCATCGACGGATAGTCGTCGCGGGTGTGGCCGCCGCGGCTTTCCGTGCGGGTCAGCGCCGCGCGGGCGACGCATTCGCTCACCAGCAGCATGTTCCGCAGGTCGAGCGCGAGGTGCCAGCCGGGGTTGAACTGCCGGTGGCCCTCCACCTCCACCTGCCCCACGCGACGGCGGATGTCCGCGAGCTTTTCCAGCGCCTTCCGGATTTCCCCGGCCTTGCGGATGATGCCGACCAGGTCGTTCATCGACTGCTGCAGTTCGGTGTGCAGCGTGTACGGATTCTCCGGCGTGCCCTCGGCGGGCGGGTCGAACGGTTCGAGCGCCATCGCGGCCGCGGCGTCCACATCGGACTGCGCGATCGCCGGCCGCTCCTTGAGACCGTCCACATAGGACGCCGCGCCGAGCCCGGCCCGCCTGCCGAACACGAGCAGGTCCGACAGCGAGTTGCCGCCGAGCCGGTTCGACCCGTGCATGCCGCCGGAGCACTCGCCCGCCGCGAACAGCCCGGGCACGCTCGCCGCGCCGGTGTCCGGGTCGACCTCGACCCCGCCCATCACGTAGTGGCAGGTGGGGCCGACCTCCATCGCCTCCTTGGTGATGTCGACGTCGGCGAGTTCCTTGAACTGGTGGTACATCGACGGCAGCCGCCGCTGGATCTCCTCGGCGGGCAGCCGGCTCGCGATGTCGAGGAACACGCCGCCGTGCGGGGACCCGCGCCCCTCCTTGACCTCGGAGTTGATCGCCCGCGCCACCTCGTCGCGCGGCAGCAGGTCCGGCGTGCGGCGGTTGTTCTCCTGGTCGGTGTACCAGCGGTCGGCCTCGCCCTCGCTGTCCGCGTACTGGCCTTTGAACACCTCGGGCACGTACTCGAACATGAACCGCTTGTCCTCGGAGTTCTTGAGCACCCCGCCGTCGCCGCGCACGCCCTCGGTGACGAGGATGCCCTTCACGCTCGGCGGCCAGACCATCCCGGTCGGGTGGAACTGCACGAACTCCATGTTGATCAGCTTCGCCCCGGCGCGAAGGGCCAGCGCGTGCCCGTCGCCGGTGTACTCCCACGAATTCGACGTCACCTTGAACGACTTGCCGATGCCGCCCGTCGCGAGCACCACCGCGGGCGACTCGAACAGCACGAACCGCCCGCTCTCGCGCCAGTAGCCGAACGCACCGGCGACCGCGCCGTTGTCCAGCAGCAACTCGGTGACCGTGCATTCGGCGAAGACCTTGATCCGGGCCTCGTAGTCGCCGTACTGCTTGAAATCCTCCTGCTGCAACGAAACGATCTTCTGCTGCATCGTGCGGATCAGCTCGAGTCCCGTGCGGTCCCCGACATGCGCGAGCCGCGGATAGGTGTGCCCGCCGAAGTTGCGCTGGCTGATCCGCCCGTCCGCGGTGCGGTCGAAGAGCGCCCCGTACGTCTCCAGCTCCCAGACCCGGTCCGGTGCTTCCCTGGCGTGCAGCTCGGCCATCCGCCAGTTGTTGAGAAACTTCCCGCCGCGCATGGTGTCGCGGAAGTGCACCTGCCAGTTGTCGTTCGAGTTCGCGTTGCCCATCGACGCCGCACAGCCGCCCTCGGCCATCACCGTGTGCGCTTTGCCGAAAAGGGATTTGCACACCACTGCGACGCTGAAACCGCGTTCGCGCGCTTCGATCACCGCGCGCAGACCGGCGCCGCCGGCACCGATCACCACCACGTCGTAGCTGTGCCGTTCGACCTCGGTCATGGAATAAGCCACCTCACGAGCTGGGGAGAACTGCCTTGCACTGCTGGATTTCCGGGGCTCAGCCCACGAATCGCAGGTCCGCGATCGCACCGCTGGCGACGAGCATCACGTAGAAGTCGGTCAGCACGAGCGTGCCGAGCGTCGTCCACGCGAGGGTCATGTGCCGGGTGTTGAGCTTCGTGACCTGCGTCCAGATCCAGTACCGGACGGGATGTTTCGAGAAATGCTTGAGCCGCCCTCCGGTGACGTGCCGGCACGAGTGGCAGGAGAGCGTGTACGCCCACAGCAGCACGACGTTCAGCACCAGAATCACGTTGCCGAGCCCGAAACCGAACCCGGAGGGACTCTGGAAGGCGACGACGGCGTCATAGGTGTTGACGAGCGAGACGACGCACGCGACGTAGAAGAAGTACCGGTGCACGTTCTGCACGATCAGCGGCAGCCGCGTCTCGCCGGTGTAGCGCGCGTGCGGTTCGGCGACCGCACAGGCAGGCGGGGAGAACCACACCGAACGGTAGTAGGCCTTGCGGTAGTAGTAGCAGGTCAACCGGAACCCGAGCAGGAACGGCAGCACGAGCACGCCGAGCGGCAACCAGGACGGCATCTCGCCGAACCAGTGGCCGAAGTGGCTGGATCCGTCGACGCAGGAAGTGGACACGCAGGGCGAGTAGAACGGCGTCAGATAGTGGTATTCGGGCACCCAGTACGCGGTGCGCACGAACGCCCGGACGGTCGCGTAAACGACGAAGGTGGCCAGCCCCAGCACAGTGAGCAGGGGCGACAGCCACCACCGGTCGGTACGCAGTGTCCGGGCGGCGAGCCGCGCCCGCCCCGGCGCTCGAACGCCGGTGGGGGCGCGGCTGACGTCGTTGTCAGCGGGGGCGCTCACCGCTGGTCGCGCTTGTAGCCACCGACACCTTCGTCGTCGGCGCCGCTCCACAGCGCCGGGTCGTAGGGAGTATCCGGAACAGGCACGCGTTCGACAGGTTTCGCCTGCGCGGGCACAGCGGGCGGGTGCCCGTCCAGATCGGAGCTGTCGATGTCGAGCCGCTCAACGTCGTTGGCCAGCCGGCGCACCGCGGACGCGTCGCCGTAGCGCGATCGCAATGCGCCCACGCACTGCCGCAACTGGCCGATGGTGCGCCGAAGTTCGGCGATCTCTGTGGTGGACATCGGAAGCCTCCCTGATGGTGGGGCCGGCAGTTCGGGTGACGATCAACGTCGCCAAGTACGACTCTGCCTCGCGCGGTGCACTGTGACAAGTAGCACATTTACCAGAGCGGGGCATGTTGTACCTGTTGACCTGGGGATTTCTCGCTAGATAGGGGCCGAAAGTGGGGTCCAGGACGTCACCAGGACGTCAGCCGCACAACTCAAGCCGCCGACGCCCGCTTGCGACTCAGCTCCGAGGCGCGCACAGCCTCTGCGTGAAAGCAGAGAGTTCCCTGATGCTCACCCCATGTGACAGCAGACCACGCATCCACGCCGCTGTCGCCATTTGCAGACACTGCCCCGCCAGGGCTTCTACTGCTACCCCGAGCCGCTCCGGCCTCGGGCGAGCGTCCCGTCAGAGACTCCACTCTCGCGCTGCGCCTTTCGCACCACCGGCCCGGCGCATGCCGACGCGAACGCCATCAGTCCGGCCAGCAGGAACCATCCGCTGCCTCCCGTCCCGGTGATCAGCCCGATCACCAGCACCGGCCCGAACACCTCGCGCAGTGTCGTGCCGATGGAGAACTTCCCGAGGTACGCGCCTCGCGCCTCGGCCGGGGCCAAGCTGAACGACAGTCCCCAGATCGCCGCCGAATTCCACAGTTCGCTTGCCGTCAGCAGCAGGACACCGATCAGCAACGCGATGCTGGCCCACACCGCGGGGAAATCGTGCGCCAGCCAGAACACCGGGCACGCCGCCGCCATCGTCCACCCGGCCAGCCGCAGCAACCGGGTCGCGCCCGTGATCGTCTTGGCGCCCCGGCTCGCCCTGACCTGAAGCAGAACTATCAGGAGCGTGTTGACCGCATGGAGCCACGCGGCCATGGGTTTCGGGGCCGCTGTCTGCCCGATCACCCACAGCGGCAGGCCGACGGTCAGCACGGTGTCGCCGAGGTTCACGATTCCGCACAGCAGACCCGTGAACACATACGAAATGCTGGGCGGAGCCTTCGGAAAGTCTTTTTTCTTCCGCAGTCGCGGTGCCGGGCGAGTCCGGGGAACAAACAGGTACAAGGAATAGCCGAACAGACTCACGCCGGCGATCGCGAAAAGAAGGATCTGATACGCCGAACGCGTGTCATAGCGAACGGCGATGCTGGCGAGCATCGCACCGACGGCGATTCCTCCGTTGAGCACGCTCCGCAGGTAGGCCAAGGTGCGGACAAGATCGTCGCCGTCGACCGCGCCGCCGATCAGCGCGTTCCGGCACACCTTGCCCGCCTGTTCGCTGACCCCGAGGAGGCACACGACGGGAAGGAACATCGCGAAGGAATCGACAACCGTGCTGAGCAGCAGTGCCACCACCTGAAGACCACCCACGACCATGGTGATCTCGCGCGGACCCCACCTGTCGGCGAGCCGGCCGAACAGGATGTTCCCGCCGACCGCCAGCAAACCGGCGAGCGACAGCCCCACTCCGACCTGGCCGGTCGACAGGCCCGCGCCACGGGTGAAGAACAGCACGCTTCCGGCGGTGTAGCCGCCGAAGCCCAAGCTCGTGACCAGCGCGGCGACCGCGAGCATCCGGGCCGGCCCGGGCGGTGGGAGCAGCGAGCCCGCCAATCTCGCCTTCCGCCCGGTGCCCTGACCGCTCACCGGTGAGCCGGACCTCGTCCGGTTGACGTTAGAGCCGTTTCCCCACCCCCATTTTCGCCATGTGGAAAATTAGTCACCTAAACCAACCTTGTCAATACCGTTATACAGCGGCTGAATCGACGCTGAATTCAAGCGGCAATGCGCCACCTATTCGACTGGATCCTCGCCCTCCAGAAGCCTCGTCAGGCCGGCCTCGTCAGCCAGCCGCTCAGCTTTCACCTCCTCCTCGAACCCGGCAACCGCGGCCGACAGCTGGCGCAGCGAGTCCGCCGGCGACAACGCGCACTCGGCCAACCGCTCGATGGTTTCCGCGTACGAAGCAGCCTGGTGCCCGACGAGAAAGACGCCGACGCGCTGGTGCGGGCAGTACACGACTTCCGACGTGTCCCGCCGCCGGTACTGGCTGAACGCGCCCTCTGTCACGGCCCGGCTTGGCACGAGCCGGATCTTCACCGTCCGGGAAGTCTCCGCCAGGCCCTTGAGGTATCGCACCTGCCGCAGCATCACCTCGGCATCGCCGAAGTGGTTGCGCAGCGCCTCGGATCCGACATACACCCGCACCTCGACCGTCTCCGCGCCGAACAGGATCCGGTTGCGGTCCAAGCGATTCTCGACGATCTGTTCCAGGACGTCCTTGTCCCGCAAGCCCGGGCCGAACGCCAGCCGCACGTAGTCGGGGATCTGCAGCAGGTCCGGGATCAGCAGCGGAGCCCACACGGTCACCGACGCCGCGGCTCGTTCGTGCCCGGCCAGCGCCGCGTCCGTGCGCGGACCCCGCGTGAACCAGCTCGACCCCGCCAGTTCGCGCGCCAGCGCCATGATCCGCGCCTTTCTCTCGCCGACCACCCCGAGCGCGCCCAGCACCCCGGCCACGTCCTCCAGCGTCGGAACCCGCTGGCCCAGCTCCCAGCTCGACAGCAGCGCCGGGTCCACCCCGACCCACCGCCCCAGTTCGCACAAGCCGAAGCACGCCTCGATCCGGGCGTGGCGCAACGCCAGGCCCAGCACGCGCTCCCGCGGAGCGGGCATCTCCGAATCACGCATCAACCGTCACCTCCGGCCGGGGATCGTGCCTGTCACCAACCGCGAACACCCATTCGCTCTAGCTGACCCGCGTCATCAGTTGCAGACGAGACCGCGGCAGCTTGCACCGGGCCTCGTCCGCCGCCGGTGCGCTCCACCAGGCAACACCTCCCGCCGCCGGCACCCCGTAGGGGGTTTCTGAATCGATTTTGTTTCTAATGGGTTTTCGGGTTACCGTGTGCACCGTCACGTTCCCGCGACGCCAGCGCCGCCGTCTCGCGAACCCGTCACGAGCCGGGAGCTTGAGATGAGCAGCAGCCCGAACCCGACCGCCGCGGTGCACCGTGTTCTCGCCGACGTCACCGACCGGATCGCCGAGCGCAGTGCGGACACGCGGGCGGCGTACCTCGCCCGCAGCGCGGCCGCTTTCGAGGAGGGGCCGGTCCGCCGCGGCCTCGCCTGCAGCAACCTCGCGCACGGTTTCGCCGCCATGGACGGCGTCGACAAGCAGGCGCTTCGGCAGTTGCGCGCGCCCGGCGTCGCGATCGTGTCCTCCTACAACGACATGCTCTCCGCGCACCAGCCGATGCAGGAGTATCCGGCATGGCTGAAGAAATCGGTCCGCGCGGCCGGGGGTGTCGCGCAGTTTGCCGGCGGGGTGCCCGCGATGTGCGACGGCATCACGCAAGGCCGGCCGGGCATGGAGTTGTCGCTGTTCAGCCGCGAAGTGATCGCGATGGCGACGGCGATCGCGCTGTCCCACGACATGTTCGACGCGGCGTTGCTGCTAGGTGTGTGCGACAAGATCGTGCCGGGGCTGCTGATCGGCGCGCTGTCGTTCGGGCATCTGCCCGCGGTGCTCGTGCCCGCCGGGCCGATGAATTCCGGCTTGCCCAACAAGGAAAAAGCGCGCGTGCGGCAGCTGTACGCGGAGGGGCTCGCGACCCGGGAAGACCTGCTGGACGCGGAGGCCGCGTCGTATCACTCCGCTGGCACGTGCACGTTTTACGGCACCGCCAACTCGAACCAGATGGTGGTCGAGGTGATGGGCCTGCACCTGCCGGGCGCCAGCTTCGTGCCGCCGAACACGCCGTTGCGCCAGGCGCTCACTGAAGAGGCCGGGCGGCGCGTCGTCGAGCTGTCCCGAGGCGAGGCGTACACGCCGATTTCGCAGGTGCTGGACGAAAAAGCGTTCGTGAACGGCATCGTGGCGCTGCTGGCCACCGGCGGATCGACGAACCACACGATGCACCTGGTCGCGATCGCCGCGGCGGCCGGGATCCAGCTGAGCTGGGACGATTTCTCGGACCTGTCGGCGGTCGTGCCGCTGCTGGCGCGCGTGTACCCGAACGGCAGCGCGGACATCAACCACTTCCACGCGGCCGGCGGCATCCAGTTCCTCGTCGGCACGCTGCTCGACGCGGGGCTGCTGCACGAGGACGTCCAGACCGTCGCGGGCCCTGGCCTGCGCCGGTACACGCAGGAGCCGATCCTGTCCGACGGCGAACTGGTGTGGCGGGACGTGCCGACGCGCAGCCTCGACGAGGAGGTGCTGCGTCCGGTGTGGCGGCCGTTCGCGCCGGACGGCGGGCTGCGGATGGTGGAAGGCAACCTGGGCCGGGCCGTCACGAAGGTGTCGGCGGTCGCCCCGGAGCACCGGGTGGTGGAGGCGCCGGCGCGGGTGTTCACGTCGCAGGAGGCGTTCCGGATCGCGTTCGAGGCCGGGGAGCTGGACCGTGACGTGGTTGTGGTGCTGCGGCAGCAAGGTCCGCAGGCGAACGGCATGCCGGAACTGCACGGGCTGACCCCGGCGTTGGGGGTGTTGATGGATCGCGGCTTCCGGGTCGCGTTGCTCACCGACGGGCGGATGTCGGGTGCGTCCGGCAAGGTCCCGGCCGCGATTCAGGTGACGCCGGAGGCCGCGGTGGGCGGGCCGATCGCCCGGATCGCCGACGGCGACGTGGTCCGGTTCGACGCCCGGTCCGGGTCGCTCGACGTGCTGGTCGCCGACGAGGAACTGGCCCGGCGGGACCTCGCGGACGCCCCGCCGTCGGAGGCCGCGTGGAGCGGGACCGGACGGGAGCTGTTCGGGGCGCTGCGCCGCGCGGTCGGCCCGGCTGACCAGGGCGCGAGCGTGTTCGGGGCGCTCACGCCGGAGCTGGACCTCGCCCGGGGCGTTCCGCCATTCGGAAGCGGGACAATGGACGGGTCCCCGTACGCTCTCCAGACCCAGGAGGTCGGTCAGTGACCACCGGCTCGGACCTGCTCGCCCTGTCCCCCGTGATGCCCGTCGTGGTGATCGACGACGCCGACGACGCGGTCCCGACGGCCCGCGCCCTGCACGCCGGCGGGATCGGGGTGATCGAGCTGACGCTGCGCACGCCGGTCGCGCTGACCGCGATCGAGCGGGTCGCCGCGGAGGTGCCGGACATCGTCGTGGGCGCCGGCACGGTGACGTCGCCGGAGCAGGCGAAGCAGGCCGCCGACGCGGGCGCGAAGTTTCTGGTGACGCCGGGCAGCACGGACGCGGTGCTGGACGCCGCGTTCGCCACCGGGCTGCCGTTCCTGCCGGGCGCGAGCACCGTGTCGGAGGCGATGCGGCTGGCCGAGCGCGGGTTGAGCGCGCTGAAGTTTTTCCCGGCGGAAGCGAGCGGGGGCGCGGCGTTCCTGAAGTCGATCGCCGGGCCGCTGCCGCAGCTGCGGTTCTGCCCGACGGGCGGGATCACGCTGTCGTCGGCGCGGGAGTATCTGGCGCTGCCGAACGTCGGCTGCATCGGCGGGTCGTGGCTGACGCCGTCGAAGCTGGTGGCGGCCAAGGACTTCGCCGCGATCGAGAAGCTGGCTGCCGAAGCCGCCGCACTGCGCTGAGCCGTTCCGGAAACCCGTCGCCTTCGTGCCGGAGGCGGCGGGTTTCTTGGCGTAGCAGGGCCGGTCAGTCGACCGTGGCGTCGTCCAGCAGGCTGGATTCCGCGCCGAATTCGCGCAACTCGTCGCGGATCACCGTGTACGCCAGTCCTTGCGGATAGCCCTTGCGCGCGAGGAACCCCAGCAGCCGCCGGATCGCGGTCTGCTCGTCAACGTTCCCGAGCGACCTGAGCCGTTTGCGCACCAGCTCGCGGGCGCGTTGTTCCTCGGCGTCCCGGTCGACTTCCTCCGCCGCTTGCGCCGCGATCTCGTCGTCGACGCCCTTGCGCCGCAACTCCGCGACCAGCGCCGTCCGCGACAGTCCTTGGTTGGCGTGCCGGTCGCGAACCCAGGCTTCGGCGAACTCGGCGTCGTTGACGAGGCCGGCGCGGTCGAGTTTGCCGAGCAGGGTTTCCGCGGTCTCGCTGTCGAAACCCTTGCGCTGCAACGTCTGCCGCAGTTCCTCGACTGCCCGCGGCCGGGCGGCGAGGAGGTCGAAGCAGATCTCCTTGGCCTTCTTGGCCCGTTCCTCCGGAGGCAGCTCCATCGGATCGACCTTCGGTGCCCTGGCCACGACCACACTCCCGTTCCCGGTGCCGTCCTCGGACGACGGCACCTCCGTTTCGACGCCGATTTCCACCGGCACCGGCCATCGCTGGCTCAGCACCGGCGCGAAGTCCCGCCGGCCGAACCACGTCCGGCGAAACTCACCCGGCTCGGACCTACCGGCCCGGACCTACCGGCTCAGGCCAGCCGGCCCGCACCGGCAATCCCGGTACCGGCCAACCCGGTACCGACCGACCCGCTCACCGCTTCGCGCCGGTCAAGCACACCGCACCGGTCGGGCACACCGCACCCAGCCGAAGACACAATCCTCGCCGGGCACAGAAGCCCCAGGAGACCACCGCCTCCGAAACACCGCCGCACCCGAAGATCCTGTCACGGCGAAACCGCGGGGGCCTCCGGCTTCAGCGGCGGCCCGGCACCAGGCCCGAGCACCGGGGAGGGAACCCGCCGATCCCCTCCCCTCCCCGGATCAGAAGTCGACCGGCGCGGGCACCGTCTCGGCCTCGGCGTCGACCTGCGGGCCGATGTTGAGCTTCTCCTTGATGCGCTTCTCGATCTCGTTGGCGATGTCCGGGTTGTCGCGCAGGAACTTCCGCGCGTTCTCCTTGCCCTGGCCGAGCTGGTCGCCCTCGTACGTGTACCAGGCACCCGACTTGCGCAGAATGCCCTGGTCGACGCCCATGTCGATGAGCGAGCCCTCGCGGGAGACGCCCACGCCGTAGAGGATGTCGAACTCGGCCTGCTTGAAGGGCGGGGCCATCTTGTTCTTGACGACCTTGACGCGGGTGCGGTTGCCGACCGGCTCCCCGCCGTCCTTGAGCGTTTCGATGCGGCGCACGTCGAGCCGGACCGAGGCGTAGAACTTGAGCGCCTTGCCGCCGGTCGTGGTCTCCGGCGAGCCGAACATGACGCCGATCTTCTCGCGCAGCTGGTTGATGAAGATCGCCGTGGTGCCGGAGTTGTTCATCGCACCGGTCATCTTGCGCAGCGCCTGGCTCATCAGGCGGGCCTGGAGGCCGACGTGCGAGTCGCCCATCTCGCCCTCGATCTCGGCGCGCGGCACGAGCGCGGCCACGGAGTCGATGACCAGGATGTCGAGCGCGCCGGAGCGGATCAGCATGTCCGCGATCTCCAGCGCCTGCTCGCCGGTGTCCGGCTGGGACACGAGCAGCGCGTCGGTGTCGACGCCGAGCTTCCGGGCGTACTCCGGGTCCAGCGCGTGCTCCGCGTCGATGAACGCCGCGATGCCGCCGTTGCGCTGCGCGTTCGCCACCGCGTGCAGGGCGACCGTGGTCTTGCCGGAGGACTCCGGGCCGTACACCTCGATGACGCGGCCGCGGGGCAGGCCGCCGATGCCGAGCGCGACGTCGAGGGCGATCGCGCCGGTGGGGATCACGGAGACGGGCGGGCGGTTGTCCTCGCCGAGGCGCATCACCGAGCCCTTGCCGTACTGCTTGTCGATCTGCGCAAGGGCGAGCTCGAGCGCCTTGTCCTTGTCGGGTGCTGCTGGCATGGAAGTCCACCTCGCTGGTTGGGGCCTGTGTGTTCGGTTGTCCAGATCAAGCTTGTCCGGGGTCCAAGCTCTGTCCGGTCCGACGCTACGGGGAGGGACCGACAATTCCAGGCGCGGCGACTGATCTGTGGATCGCTGGCCCCGTTGTGCACAACACCATAGACGAACAGGTGTTCGAGGTTTACGGCGACACGCCCATCCGGCGAGGTTTTCGCCCGCACTCGCGCCCGGCGCTGGAACCCGCAGGTCAGCGCCGCTCCGGCGGCACCTCGAACTCGACGCACACCGCTCGCCAGATCTCTTTGGCCGGCGTTCCCGAGCCGAGCGCCTCTTCGACCGTGCGCCCGCCGAGCCCGCTGAACACGTGGTCCTTGGCGAGCATCTCGGCGCGTCCGGACCCGAACTCCTCGGCCATCAGCCGTCGGAACACCGTGATACGCATCGGGCGAATGCTAGCTTTCCCGCTCCGGCGGGGATCACTCCCCCGGCTGGACGTTCTGCTCGAAGTAGTCGGCCAGCGCACCCGGCGTGGCCGCCTGGCCGCCTGAATTCACCTGGTAGAGGAACCCGACGAGGGGCCGGTCCTTCACGGTGAACACGAGAACCGCCGACGACTGCCCGGCTGCCGCCGAGTAGTGCCCTTCGAGGGCGTTGCCCTTCCAGTCCGCTTCGGTGCGGTCGCCGCCCGCGGAGGAGAGCAGTCCGTCGGTGTACTGCTTCAGCTCCGCTGCCGACTGTCCCTGCACGTACGTCACCTGAGTGCCCGCACGTCCCGGCGCGGCGCACGTCGACGCGGCCCCGAGGCTCTTCGCCGGTGCGGCCGGGCCGTTGCCCGTGCCGGGCGCACAGCCGCCGTTGTCAGCGACCTTGCCGGCCAGCTGACGCATGCAGCCGGTCAGGCCGGACGAGTCGGCTTGCCCCGGCGTACGGCAGTCGTCAGCGCTGTACGTCTGCACCGACGAACCCTGTGTGGTCAGGAACACGGTCAGCCCCGCCGCGAGCACGACCACCACGGCCGCCGCGATGCCGATCAACAGCTTGGTGCGGCTCTTCTTCTCCGGCGCAGCAGGCGTGTACGTCGGGAAGTTCGACGGTGCCGGCGAAGGCTGGAACGGCGGCATCTGCTGCGGTTGCGGCTGCGGCTGCGCGTACGGCGGGTAGTTGCCCTGTGGCGCGGCAGGCGGTGCGTACGGCGCGCCTGAAGCCACCTGGCCCTCGACGTTCTGCGTACGCATCGACAGTCCGTCTTTAGCAACGTGCTGCGCACCCAGCGCGACGGCCGTCTCAGGCTGGTCGAGACTCGTGGGCACAACGCCAAGCTTCTCCGCGATCATCGACCCGACCAGCGGCAAGCGGCTCGAACCTCCGACGAGGTAGATGCCGGCGAGACGGTCCGAAGTGAGCCCAGCCGCACGCAGCGTCCGCGACAGCAGTTCCACACTGCGCAGCATCGCCGGACGCACCAAGCCTTCAAGCTCTCCGCGCGTGACGAGCACGTCCTTGAACGGCTCCGGCATCGGCACCTCTGTCTGCGGATGCCGAGAAAGTGCCTCCTTCGCGGCCTTCACGTCTTCTTGCAGCGCGCGTCGCGTACGCCGGTCCGCAGTGGACTCGGGACGAAGCAGCCTCTGCCAACGCTGTGGGTCCGAGTGCGACACCTCACGTCCAACGTGGACCATCAGCGCCTGGTCGACGTCGAGGCCGCCGAGGTCAGGCAGTCCGTCTTCGGCGAGCACTGTGTAGCCGTTCTGGTTCGCGCCGACGACTGCGACGTCGAACGTGCCCGCGCCGAGGTCGTACACCGCGAGAGCCTGCCCTGGAGCCAGCGCGCGCTCAGGGAACGAAGCGAAGTGCGCCGCGGCGGCGACTGGCTCCGGCACGAGGACGATGTTTCCGCGAAAGCCGGCGAGCCGCGCCGCGCTCAGCAATACGTTGCGGCGCACCGGACCCCACTGCGCGGGGTGGGTGAGCCGAACCTCGTCCGGCTGCTCGCCGCCGAGCTGGCGGGTGGTCTCGTCGAGCACCCGGCGAAGGATCGCGGCGAGCGCTTCGTTGACCGGCACGACATCCGTGCCGAGGAGCAGCGTCTGCTCGTCGATGCGCCGTTTAGGGTTGGGCTCGAACCGCGTCGGGTCGAGACGCGCACGACGTTCGGCGTCCCTGCCGACCATGAGCGTGCCGTCTTCGCCGGCGAAGACCGCGGAGGGCATGTTGGCCGACCCGTCGACCTCTACGACGCGAGGCGGCCTGCCGTGCGCGGAAAGGACGGCAACGGTGTTGGACGTCCCGAGGTCCACCGACAGGATCCGCACAGTAATTTCCCCTCGACTCAAGCAGTGCTGGCGGAGATGCTGCCACGTGCCCGGTCACCGTGCGTGCGGACCCGCGAAACTCGCGACGCGCGCAACCCCGGGAAGCGACGGAACGTCTCGTCTTCCGAGGACGGGGAGGTAATGACAGAGCTAGTGGACAAGACCCGCCGAGAACAGCCTGAACAGACAGCCGCCGCCAGTCCGGTAGGCAGATGGAGCCGTTCCGGTTACGTACGCGCGGCAGTCCTGTACCTCGTGGTGCGGCTGGTCGGCCTCGCCGCGCTCGCCGCCATGGCCGCGCCCAGGGACCTGCCGCTCGGCGAACGGCTGCAGTCCTGGGACGGCTGGTGGTACCTGCAGATCGCGGAGCACAGCTACGCCGGCGTGAGCAATCCGCTCGACGCCGCCGGGCTGCCGTATCCCGACGCGGCGTACGGCTACTTCCCGCTGTATCCGGCCCTGACCGGCATGCTCGCGAAGCTGCCCGGGGTGTCCTACTTCGGGGCAGGCATCCTGCTGTCGACGCTCGCCGGAATCGCGGCGGCGACGGCGATGTACCGGATCGGCCGGCACGTCCACAGTCAGCGAGCGGGGTTGCTGCTCGCGGCGTTGTGGGGTGCCGCGCCGATGGCGATCGCCGAGAGCATGGTGATGACCGAGGCGCTCTTCACCGCGCTCGCCGCGTGGGCGCTGGTCGGCGTGCTCGAACGCAAGTGGTACCTCGCCGCTTCCGCGACGCTCTTCGCCGGGCTCACCCGGTCAACTGCGTGCGTACTGGTCGCTGTCGTGGTGATCGCCGCGGCTGTCGACGTGTGGCGGAACAGACAGCGGTGGAACGCGCTGGTGTGCGTCTTCGTCGCGCCGCTCGGGTTGCTCGGGTACTGGATGTTCGTCGCGGTGCAGACCGGCAGCTTGACCGGCTGGCAGGACGTGGAGCTTCGCGGCTGGAACACGCGTTTCGACGGCGGGGCCGAAGCCTGGAAGTGGATCACGCAGACGCTCTTCACCTCGGGCAACGCGTGGGAAACGCTCGTGGTGCTCGTAACGGTCGCCGCGATCGCGCTCGCGGTCGTCTCCGTGACCGGCCGCCGGATTCCGTGGCCGCTGGCCGCGTACGCGGTGGGGGTCGTCGTGCTGGTCCTCTGCAGTGCCGGGCTGCCCGCTCTGAAGTCGAGGTTCCTCCTTCCCGACTTCGCGCTCCTGCTGCCCGTCGCGATGGGGCTGGCCGGGCGCAAGAAGTCCACGATGATCGCCGCGACGACCGTGTTCGTGCTGATCGGGGCCTGGTATTCGGCCTATTCGCTGACCGTGTGGAAGTACGCGATCTAAGCCGGTCCGTCACCCCAACGCCAGAGACCTAAGGCGGCGCTGCGGCTGCGCTTGAGGTGCGTCTGCCCAGATCAAGCGGCAGTCAGCACTGACGTTGCGGTCAGCGGTCCGGTCCGGGCGGCAGGAGCGGGTTTGCGGTCCGTGAGGGGAACCCTGGGGGAATCTGATTCCCCCAGGGTTCCCCTCACGGACGCGAAGATACTGCCAGGCGAGCATAAAGCGGGGCCAGCGGGCCAGGAGCGACGCAGTTCAACTCCCTCCGTCACCCACACGAGGGGATCCGGCCCGGGGCGCCCTGTCCCGGCCCCGGAAATTGTCGGGGGTGCCGCGCATGATGGATCCCGTGGCAAACAACGTCCTCGACCTCTTCTCCCCGGCGACCAGCACCTGGTTCGCCGGAGCCTTCGCCGCCCCGACGGCCGCGCAGGAAGGGGCCTGGCGGGCCGCACACGCCGGGCAGCACGCCCTGGTCGTGGCGCCCACCGGGTCCGGCAAGACACTGTCCGCGTTCCTGTGGGCACTGGACCGGCTGTCGGCGGAACCGCCGCCGGCGAACCCGCGCGAGCGGTGCCGGATCCTCTACGTCTCGCCGCTGAAGGCGCTGGCGGTCGACGTGCAGCGCAACCTGCGCGCGCCGCTGGCGGGCATCTCCCAGGCCGCGCACCGGCTCGGCCTGCCCGCGCCGGAGATCGAGGTCGGCATGCGCACCGGCGACACCACGGCGGCCGAGCGCCGGTCGTTCGGGAAGACCCCGCCGGACGTGCTGGTCACCACGCCGGAGTCGCTGTTCCTCATCCTCACGTCGTCGGCGCGGGAGTCGCTGAAGGGCGTCGAGACGGTCATCGTCGACGAGGTGCACGCCGTCGCGGGCGGCAAACGCGGCGCGCACCTGGCGTTGTCGCTGGAACGGCTCGACGCGCTGCTGCCCAAACCGGCCCAGCGCATCGGATTGTCGGCCACGGTGCGCCCGATCGACGAGGTGAGCGCGTTCCTCGCCGGCGGCCGCCCGGTCACCGTCGTGCAGCCCAAGCTCGCGAAGACGATCCGGGTGCGGGTGGAGGTGCCGGTCGAGGACATGGCGAACCTCGACGGCCCGGCTCCGTCGCCGATGGAGCGGCTCGACGACCTCACGTCGTTGTCGCAGCTGCCGTCCGAAGGCGGGATCGGCACCCAGGAGGAGGTCTCGGGCGCGGCGGTGCAGCGGCCGTCGATCTGGCCCGCGGTCGAGGAACGGGTGCTGGAGCTGATCCGCGCGCACCGCTCCACCATCGTGTTCGGCAACTCGCGGCGGCTCACCGAACGGCTCACCGCGCGGCTCAACGAACTGGCGTCCGAGCAGGCCGGCCTGGCTCAGGGAAGCTTGGCTCAGGGCGACGCGTTCCCGGCCGAGGCGGTCGGGCAGTCCGGCGTCACGTCCGGGGCGGATCCGGTGATCGCGCGGGCGCACCACGGCTCGATGTCCCGCGAGCAGCGCACCCATGTCGAGGAAGAACTGAAGTCCGGGCGGCTGCCGTGCGTGGTGGCCACGTCGTCGCTCGAACTCGGCATCGACATGGGCGCGGTGGATCTGGTCGTGCAGATCGAGGCGCCGCCCACCGTGGCGTCCGGGCTGCAGCGCGTCGGCCGGGCCGGGCACCAGGTCGGCGCGGTGTCGTCCGGCGTGATGTTCCCGAAGTTCCGCGGCGACCTGGTGTCGTGCGCGGTGGTCGCGGAACGGATGGCGACCGGGGCGATCGAGGCGGTGCGGTACCCGCGCAACCCGCTCGACGTGCTGGCCCAGCACATCGTGGCGATGGTGGCGCTCGAACCGTGGACGGTGCCGGAGCTGGCGACGCTGGTCCGGCGGGCGGCGCCGTTCAGCTCGCTGCCGGACGACGCGCTGCACGCGGTGCTCGACATGCTCGCCGGCCGCTACCCGAGCGAGGAGTTCGGCGAGCTGCGGGCGCGGATCACGTGGGACCGGGTCGGCGGCGAGCTGAACGGACGGCCGGGTTCGCAGCGGCTGGCCGTCACGTCCGGCGGCACGATCCCCGACCGCGGGCTGTTCACCGTGATGACGCCGGGCGACGAGGGCAAACCCGGCTCGCGCGTGGGCGAGTTCGACGAGGAGATGGTGTACGAGTCGCGGGTCGGCGACACGATCCTGCTCGGCACCTCGTCGTGGCGGATCACCGACATCACCCATGACCGGGTGATCGTCGTGCCCGCCCCCGGCCAGCCCGCCCGGATGCCGTTCTGGAAGGGCGACGCCGCGGGACGGCCGCTGGAACTGGGGCGGGCGCTCGGCGCGTTCGTCCGTGAACTGTCCACTTCGGACACTCCGGCGGCTCGGGACCGGGCCGCCGCGGCCGGTCTCGACCAGCGCGCCTGCGACAATTTGCTGGCGTATCTGGAAGAACAGAAGTCGGCGACCCGGCACGTGCCCAACGACCGCGTCATCCTGCTCGAACGCTACCGGGACGAGCTGGGCGACTGGCGGATCGTGCTGCATTCGCCGTTCGGCGCGCAGGTGAACGCTCCGTGGGCGCTCGCGATCGCCGCGCGGCTGCGGGAAAACCGCGGTGTCGACGCCCAGGTGGCGCACTCCGACGACGGCATCGTGCTGCGGCTGCCCGACGCACTCGACGCCGAAGGCGGCGAAGTCACCATCGGCGCCGACGACGTCCTGCTGGACCCGGAGGAGGTCGAGCAGCTGATCGTGGCGGAGGTCGGCGGCTCGGCGGTCTTCGCGGCGCGGTTCCGGGAGTGCGCGGCCCGCTCGCTGTTGCTGCCGCGCCGTGATCCGCGGCGGCGCACCCCGCTGTGGCAGCAACGGCAACGGGCATCGCAGCTGTTGTCGGTGGCGGCGAAGTACGAGCGGTTCCCGGTCGTGCTGGAGGCCATGCGCGAGGTCCTCCAGGACGTTTACGACGTCGGCGGCCTTCGGGAGCTGATGTCGGACGTCCGGGCGCGCAAGGTGCGGCTGGTCGAGGTGGAGACGCCGGCCGCGTCGCCGTTCGCCCGGAGCCTGTTGTTCGGGTACGTCGGGATGTTCCTGTACGAGACGGACGCCCCGCTGGCCGAACGGCGGGCAGCGGCGCTGTCGCTGGATTCCGCGCTGCTGGCCGAATTGCTGGGCACGGAAGCGATTCGCGAACTGCTCGACCCCGAGGCGGTGGCCGAGGTCGAACGGTCGCTGCAGCGGCTCGATCCGGATCGGCACGCCCGGTCGGCGGAGGACGCCGCCGATCTGCTGCGGTTCCTCGGCGACCTCTCGGTGGCAGAGGCCGCCGAGCGCGGGATCCAGCCGGAATGGCTGGCAGAACTCGCCTCGGCACGGCGTGCGATCCAGGTGCGCATCGGCGGCGAGGAGCGGTATCTGGCCATCGAGGACGCCGGAAGGGTGCGGGACGCGCTGGGCGTCGCGCTTCCGGTCGGCGTGCCCGAGGCGTTCACCGAGCCGGTCGCGGATCCGCTGGGCGACCTGCTCGGCCGCTACGCGCGGACCCGCGGTCCGTTCTCCGCGACGGCCGCGGCGGACCGGTTCGGGCTGGGCACGGCCGTCGTCACCGGTGTGCTCGACCGGCTCACCGGCGAAGGCAGGCTCGTGCGCGGCGAGCTGAGTCCGGTCGGGCATCCGGAAACCCATGGCGTGGGCGTCGAATACTGCGACGCGGCCGTGTTGCGGCGGTTGCGGCGCGCGTCGCTCGCTCGGCTGCGGGCCGAGGTCGAGCCCGTGGAACCGGCGGCGCTGGGCCGGTTCCTGCCCGCGTGGCACGGAATCGGCGCGCGCCTGCGGTCCGCGCCGACCGCCGACGACGTGCTGTCGGTGGTCGAACAGCTGGCCGGTGCGCCGTTGCCGGCGAGCGCGGTGGAATCGCTCATCCTGCCGAGCCGGTTGCCGGGCTACTCCCCCGCGCTGCTCGACGAGCTCACTGCCGCGGGCGAGGTCACCTGGGCGGGCTGCGGCGCGCTCTCCGGCGGGGACGGCTGGCTGGCGCTGGCTCCGTCGGACGTCGCGGATCTGCTGCTGCCCGAGGTCGAGGAGAATCCGCCGTCCAGCCCGCTGCACGACGCGATCGTCACGACGCTGGAAGGAGGAGCGTTGTTCTTCCGGCAGCTCGTCGACCGCATCACGCCGGGCCTGGAGCAACCGCCGGACGACGGTGCCGTAGTAGCCGCGCTGTGGGATCTGGTGTGGGCCGGGCTGGTCACCGGCGACACGCTCGCGCCGCTGCGCGCACAGGTCGCGGGCCACGGCGCGCACAAACCGCGGCGGCAAGCACCACGCGGCCGGTACGCCCGCATGCGCGCCGGACGTCCGGCAATGCCCTCCCGCACCGGGCCGCCGACCGCAGCCGGCCGCTGGGCGCTCACCCCGCCCCGCGAAGCCGAGCCGACTCGCCGCGCCCATGCCCGCACCGAGGCGTTCCTCGAACGGCACGGCGTTCTCACCCGAGGCGCACTCGACACCGAACGGGTCACCGGCGGATTTTCCGGGATCTACAAGGTATTGCGCGGGATGGAAGACACCGGACAGGTCATCCGCGGCTACGTCGTCGAAGGTCTCGGTGCCGCACAGTTCGCCGCGAAGGGCGCCGTTGACAGGCTGCGAGCGCTCTCCAGCACCGCACCCTCCGCCGCAGGCCGAAACGACAACGCCCGCGCCGTAGTCCTCGCCGCCGCGGACCCGGCACAGCCGTACGGCGCGGCGCTGTCCTGGCCTGCCGCCACCGGCGACACGAAACACCGTCCGGCGCGCAAGGCCGGAGCGCTGGCGGTGCTGGTCGACGGAGTCCCGGCTCTGTACGTCGAACGCGGCGGCCGCTCGTTGCTGAGCTTCACCGAGGAACGCGGCTCGCTGCAAGCCGCCGCGGCCGCGCTGTCGACCGCGGTCCAGGAAGGCTGGCTGGGTCAGCTGGCCGTCCAACGTGCGGACGGCGAACACGCCCTCACGTCGGAACTGGCCGAGATCCTGCAGGAAGCCGGCTTCCGCGCGACTCCGAAGGGACTCCGTTTGAGAGCTTGATCCTGCACGGTTTCGCCCCGGGAACAGCAGCCTCGGCCGGTCCGATGGTGCCGCCGATCCGTCGGCTCCGTCGGGCGGCGAGCGGGCGTGATCGGTGGACCCGCATCGGGGAAGCAGGTGGTGTCACTAGACTTCGCGTGGCCCCTCGGTGGATATAAGGACGTTCGATCATGGCGATGCGCGAGTTGCGCTACTTCGGTGACCCGGTGCTCAAGTCCGTGTGCGACCCGGTGACCACGTTCGACAGCAAGATCGAGGCGCTGGTGAAGGACCTCCTCGACAGCGTGCAGCCGGAGGGCCGGGCCGGGCTCGCGGCACCGCAGATCGGGGTCGGGCTGCGGGTGTTCAGCTACGACGTCGGCGGGCTGACCGGGTACGTGATCAACCCGGAGATCGCCCACCTCTCCGAGGAGACGCACGAAATCGGCGAGGGCTGCCTGTCCGTGCCGGAGCTGTGGTTCCCGACAGTCCGCGCGAAGCACGCCGTGGTGCGCGGCGTCGACCTGCGCAACGAGCCGATCGAGGTCGAGGGCGTCGATGTGCTGGCCCAGTGCCTCCAGCACGAAACCGACCACCTCGACGGAAAGCTGTACCTCGACCGGCTCACTCCCGAGCGGAAGAAGCAGGCGCTGCGCGAGGCGCGGGGCAAAGACTGGTTCTGGAACCGCTGACCGCGTTCCACGGCATCCGGGCAGCAGCTCCGGCGAAGAGGCGAAGCACCGTGCCGTCGTCCGGACTGGACTCGACATACAGCCCGGCGCGGGCCGCAGTGCGGGTCATGGCGTCATTGCCCGGAAGACGGACCGCGGTCAGTTCCGTGATCCCGTCGACTCCGGCGAGGGCGACCAGCCGAGCGAGCAGCGCCGTGCCGATTCCCTGTCGCTGCCAGGCATCCTCGACGAGGAGCGATACCTCGGCGGTGCCGTCGCGCTGCGGAATCAGCTGCCCGAACCCGATCACGTCCCGGCCGCACACCGCGAGCACGCTGGATCCGCGCGGCGGCATGAGCAACCGGTGCAGCCATTTCCGGGGAACCGTGCGCAGGCCAGTGTGGTAGCGATTGAACAAAGTCTTCGCTGAACAGCGAAGATGCACCGCGCCGACCGCATCGACGTCCCGCGGAGTGCCAAGCCGCAGCACAACCGCGGCCCCGTCCGGACGGTCGAGCACCACCGGACCGGCCAGATTCTGCCGCGCCACGGCGAGCAACTCTAGAAACGCCGCGGCCTGAGCGAGTTCGGCTTCGGCGAACGGCACCCACCGCCGCCGGGCGACGAAAGCCTGCCCGTCGCCAGCCGGGAAAACCGCTCGGTGCCCGCCTTCGCCACGCCCCGGATTGGCCTCGCTCGCCGGGACGAGCGTGACGAGGTCGGCGGACAGCACGAGCCGCAACATCGGCGCACGGCGACCGGGGTCAATGACCGCCTGCTGAGCGGCGGTGAGCGCGGTTATGGCTGGGTCGCGAAGCCCGCTGGCGCTGGTTTCGGCAGTCGCCTCTCGATCTGCGGGAAAGAAGGTTTCCGCAGATGTGCGCAGTTCCCGCCGGAATTCCTCGGCGTGCGTATCTTCCGCAGCGGTCGACGGAGCATCGGATTCTTGAACGGCGGCTCCGGAAGCTGTCTCCCGGCCAGCGGCTAACGCATCCGCCGCCGGGGCAAGGAGTTCTCGGGCGGCGGCGTCAGCGATCGACTCCTCCGCAGCATGCCCCGAGGCGCGAAGTTCGTGTACCGCAGCTTCAGCGATCGGTGCCTCCTCAGCAGACGTAGAGGCACGGAGTTCACGGGCGGCAGCATCAGCGATCGACTCCTCGACAGCATGCGCGGCACCTGCCGGGGCGCGGACTTCACGGATGACGGTTTCGGTCATCCCCAGGCATTCGCCGCCTTCGTCGCGGATGGCGTCTACGAGAAGATGCTGGGGCAGGCCGTTCGCGGGGCGCAGCACGAATTCGTCCAGTACGCCGCCGGGTACGGGGTGTCTCGTGAGGCCGAGGATGCGGCACTCGAGGTCTGCCAGCCGGATCGCGAAGCGGGCAAGGGTTTCGGGCTGGTCGTCGGATCGGATGCGTACTCGCCAGGCATGGGTGGTTTCGGCGGGACGGTGGGGCTTCCGCTCGGAACTGACGGGCGGGAGGCTCGCTGGTCCGTCGGAAGCAGAGGTCGCGAGGAGATTGCGGCGCGTTGGTGGCGTGTTCATGGCACACACCGTCTCCGGCGCACGTAACCGACGGCCTCCTGTGGTGTTTCGGGTGTGTCAGAGGTTTCCCGGAAATGGTGATCCGCGCGAAACCTGCGAAGGCGGTCAGCGTGGGGCGAGCAGCCGGAATTCGTTGTCTTCCAGGTCGGCGAAGACTGCTCCGGGGGTGCCTTGGGCAAGGCCGATCTCGCGGGCACCGGCGGCCAGGATGCGGCGGGTTTCGGCGGCGTGGTCGTCGTCGTGGTTGGTAGCGATGTCCAGGTGAAGCCGGTTTTTGCCGTGCTTCGGGGTTTGCGCGCGAAGGAACTCGAGCGCGGGGCCGCGGCCGGTGGGGTTGCGCAGCGTGGTGATGGCGGGTTCGTCGGCGGCGACTGGCCAGGCGGTGAACGAGGACCAGAAGCGGGCGAGACGCGCGGGGTCTTGCGCATCGACGACGATCGCTGCCAAGGAACCGGATTCGGCGTATTCGGCGCGGGGTTCGAGGACGCAGAACTCGTTGTCTTCGGGGTCGGCCAGAACGGTCCACGGGACGTCGTGCTGACCGATGTCGATCGGGCGGGCGCCCAGGGAAACGGCTCGGGCGACCGTTTCGCGCTGGTGCTGGACGGAGGTGCTGGAGAGGTCCAGGTGGAGGCGGTTCTTGCCGTTCTTCGGCTGGGACGCCGGGACGAAGGCCAGGCCGATTTCGCAGCCGTCGCCAGGCGGGGCCTGGACGGTGCCCTCCCCCGGGACTTCGGCGGCGATCTGCCAGCCGAGCAGGCCGGCCCAGAACCGGGCCAGAGCTGCCGGGTGTTCGGCCGCTGTGACCAGGCTGACCAGGTGCGTTGGCATGTCGTCCACGATAGTGGGGAGGACCGACAAAAACGGCGTCGAATCGGAGGCGCAGGCGGGGTTGTCCGGGACAGGCGGCTGGTGCGGTCGGAGTTGCGAAGCGGTGCGGGCGGAACATCGGGCGTTCGGGGAGGTCTGGACAGCGCACGGGGCGGGAGAGGTTCAGGAGGGACCGAGCAGCGCAACAACGCGAAAGACGCTCGGCAAGGATCGAGCTGCACACAGCGTGGGAGACGATCGGCGAGAATCGGGCAGTACGCGGCGCGGGGGACGTTCGGGGAGGATCGAGCAGCGCAACGACGCGGAAGACACTCGGCAAGGATCGAGCAGCACACCGCGCGGCGTGGGAGACGATCGGCGAGGTGTTCGAGAAGTGATGTCGCGGGGAATGGGTCTGGCCGTGTGGCGGCGGCAGTCTTGTCGAGAGTGTCCGTCTCGCCGAGTTCGAGTGGCATGATGGCGTTATGAATATCGGGGGTTGCGTCGCGGCGCGGTGACTGTCATCAGTCGGCCGGTGCGAATGCCGCGGTTCGCGTTTTTGGCGTCTTGGGAGTTGGCGGGGCTCGGTGAGCTTCCTGTTGTGGTCGAACCGGGTCAGTCCGGCTGGAACAATCCGCAGCGGGGGCTCGAGGTGCTGGTCCGGCTCGGGCTGGCTGGGGACGACGGTGTGCTCGAGCCGCGTTATCTGCGGACGCTCGGGGTTCTTGGCGCTGCTCGGCGCGAGGTGTTTTGCTGGGACAGCCTCGATTCCGAAGTCGGATCCGCCGCCGGAGTGCTGAGCGCGGTGTCTGGGATGGACGCGGTTCGGCTGATCGCGGATGGCGAGACGGTGCGCCTCGATCCGGTTCGGCCGGCCGAGCTGGCCTCGAGTGTGGCGGATGCGCTGCCGACGTGCCCGCCTGCCCGGGTGAAGCCGTGGGGAGTGCCGAAGGACCCTGGTGAGATCGGCCGGGATTGCGGGGCCGGGGATTTGCTTGCCGAGTTCGCGGAGAAGTCCGCCGAGTTCCGGCTTTTGATGCGGGAGAAGCCGGACGCGGTGCATCAGCTCCGGGCGGCGGGCCGGGGTTGCGGTGGGGAGCACACATGCAGTCCGCCGGTCCGGGCAGTGAGCCAGGGTTGCCGCGGGGAGCACACGTGCGATCCGCCCATCCGGGCAGCAGGCCAGGGTTGCCGCGGGAAACACACGTGCAGTCCGCCTGTCCAGAGTTGCCGCGGGGAGCACACGTGCGATCCGCCGGTCCGGGTAGCGGGCCGGGGTTGCCGTGAGGAGCGCATGTGCAGTGCGCCCGTCCGGGCAGCAGGCCAGAGTAGCGGTGGAGAGCACACGTGCAATGCGCCCGTCCGGGCGGCGGGTCGGGGTTGCCGCGGGGAGCGCACGTGGAGTGCGCCGGGGTGTCTGATCGATCTGGCCGGGCGGGGACGGCTTCTGGTTTTCGTGATGGGAGACACCCGGCGGATCAGTGTCTTCCCGGGGCGGCGCACCCATGTGGCGACTGCGCTCGGGCACCTGGTCGACACGCTCGGCTGAGGGAACAGTTCCGGCAAGCGCGAGGTTTCGCGCTTGCCGGAACATCCTGGATCGCAGCCGGTGGCCGGTAAGAACCGGGAAGCTTCCCCGCTTTCGGTTCTACGCGGCGGTCACCGGGTGGCCAGACGCAGCAGGGCCCAGGTTTGGGCGGACAGCTCGTGGTCGCCGTCGGTGTGGACCATGGTTACTGGGACTCTGCCCCAGAGCCAGAGGTAGACGTTCGCGGGTGAGCCGGTGACTATCGCGTCCGCCGCGTCGGCGTCTCGGGGAGAGCAGCGCCAGGCTTCGGTCTCGCCGGGGCCTGCTCTTGCTATCCAGCTGTGGCCGCCGGTGTGGAAACCCACTGTGCCGTTTCGGGTTCCGGAGATGCCCATGGTGGTGAGCTTGTGTCCGAAGTAGAGGGTGAGGGCCTCGTCTACGCCGTCGGCGGCTAGGTCGTCCGGGACTGTCGATTCGCCTGTTCCGGCCGCATTTTCGGCGTCCACTCGGTGTACGAGGGTTTCGTGGAGCATCCGGCGGCGCCAGAAGCCGTGGGTCGGGTCGGCGGGCCACCAGGTGGCGGCTCGGGCGGTCGGGGCGTGGGCGGCTAGTTCGGTGTCCAGTTCGGTGCGGGCGGCGGCGTAGAAATCTGCCACTGGCTGGCCGGGCAAGGGCTCGCGTCGCCAGGGTTCTGGACGGCGGCCTTCGCGGATCCAGCCGAGCGTCTGCCAGTAGACGGTGCCTACGTGCCGGAGCAGCTCGTTCAGCGTCCAGCCTGGGGCGGTGGGCACCGGCGAATCGGGGGACGCCGAGTGCGCCACTTCCCCTAGCAGCTGGGCTTCCGCGGAGAACGCCTCGAGCAACCGGCCGTGGTCGACCGTGCCGAGTTCACGCGACATGGGCTTCCCCGGACATCGGCAGGCCGTGCACGACCCGGCGGACCAGTTCGAGGAACTGGGCGGTCGCCTGCAGCAGGCCCGCGGCCAGCTCGGCGTCGACGCGGCCGGTGATGCCGGCTTCGGCGGCGGCGCGGGTTTCGGAGTTGGCGGCGAAGAACGCCGACCATTCGCGCAGTTCGGGGGCCACGGCGTCGAGCAGTACCCAGCCGCTGGCCGGGCGGCTCCGGCCCCGGCGCGGGCGGCCTCGGACGGCGAGCACCGCACCGGCGCCGCGCAGGGCGGCGAGGTAGGCACCGATGAAGCGTTCGGCTGGGTCTCGCTCGTTTTCCGCGTGGTCTAGGCCGCGATTGGCTTGGGAGAGCAGGGTTACCGCTTCGGGAGGGGCTGGCGGGCGCAGGGTAAGGGGGAGTTGCGGCTGGCCCTGTGCGCCGGAGCGGCGGGCGGGTGGTTCGGCGGAGGGCCGGACGGCGGCCCGCGTGCGGTGGACGACCTGCCGGGGGGCTGGGGAGCTGGGGCGGGCCGGGGCGGTTTCGGGGACGTGGTGGACGGTTGGCCTGGTGGCCGGGGTGGAAGGAGAACTGGTCGCCGACGCGGTGGAACCGATTTTCGGCGCGGACGGCTGCCCGGAGCTGGCGGCTGCGGATTGGTCAGCGCTGGCAGGCTCGGCGGGCCCGGTCGGCTCGCCGAGAGTCAGCTGTTCGCCTGCCGCGCCGGGGCGGTCCACGGTGGCGCGGTCCACGGCGGAACGATCCATAGCGGGACGGTCTGCGACGGCGCGGTCCGTGCCGGAACGATCCGTGGCAGCGCGGTCCACGGCAGAACGATCCGTGACAGCGCGATCCGCAGCAACGCGGCCCGTGACAGCGCGATCCGTGACAGGACGGTCCATGGCAGCGCGATCCGCAGCGGGACGGTCCGTGGCGGGGCGTCCCTCGGAAGCGCGGTCCGCGGGGGACACGGCCGAGACCGACATGGCGACCCTCCTCCTGCTCGGGCGGGCCGGCCGGGGCCCGAGGTGCTTCCCCCACCCCGGGACCGGCCGGTGCTCTCCCACCGGATATCGAACGTCTGTTCGATCTGTTTCCAGAGTAGCCGCGCCGGCGGGTCCACTCAACCCCGCCGGTGGAATCCGGGCACGTGGTGCGGGACACGGCCGCACCGGCGTGGTCTCATAACCGGGTGAGCACCCAAGACCATCCCGCTGTCGCCAAGGTCACCGCTGCGCTGAGCGAGGCCGGGCAGCACGCCGCCGCCGACGGAGTGCGGGTGCTGCCCGCTGAGGTGCGCACTGCCGCGCAGGCCGCGGAGGCGCTCGGCGTACCGGTCGGCGCTATCGCCAACAGCCTGGTCTTTCGTGCGCGCACGGCCGGCGGGGCCGAGGTCGCGTTGCTCGCGCTCACGTCGGGGGCGCATCGGGCGCGGGAGGCCCGGCTGGCTGAACTCGCTGGTGTTGCCGAGGTCGGCAAGGCGGACGCGGCGTTCGTCCGGGTGCACACTGGGCAGCCGATCGGGGGTGTCGCGCCGGTGGGGCATCCGGCGAAGCTCGTCACGCTCGTGGACACCGCCTTGCGCGGGCACCCGGAGGTCTGGGCCGCGGCGGGGCATCCGAAATCGGTCTTTCCGACGACGTTTGACGCGCTCGTCACGCTCACCGGGGGCACCCCTGGCGATCTCGCGGGCGAAGGGGAGGATGGTCGACTGTGACCGCGATGTCCTCCGGATGCTCCCGCTACGTGCAGCTCTCCGCCGACGAATTCCGGTCCCGGCTGCCGGAAGCGCTGGCGATCTACGTCAACGCCATGCGCTACCCCGAGGGCACGGCCGAGCAGCGCGCGCCGATGTGGCTCACGCACGCGTTGCGCGAGGGCTGGCGCTGCATGGCCGCCCTCGATGACAACGGGGTGCTGCTCGGCGTCGCGTACGGGTACAAGGGCCGTGCCGGGCAGTGGTGGCACGAGCAGGTCCGGCACGGGCTCATCCGCCGTTCCGGGAACGAGGAAGCCGAGCGCTGGCTGACCGACTACTTCGAGCTCACCGAGATCCACGTGCGCCCGGAGAACCAGGGCAAGCAGATCGGCGAGGACCTGCTGCGCCGGCTGCTCGACGGCGTTCCCAGCGCGAACGTCCTGCTTTCCACGCCGGAGGGCACGAGCCGGGCGTGGAAGCTGTACCGGCGCATGGGATTCGTCGACGTCCTGCGCGACTACCAGTTCACCGGCGACCCGCGGCCGTTCGCGATTCTGGGGCGGGCGCTGCCGCTCGACGAGCAGTAGAACCGCCACGCGCCCGGTGGCCGGACCGGGCGCGCGGCGCGCTCGCCTCCGCGAAACACGGCCCCCAAAGGCCCGCGCGACCGCGAACTGTCAGGCGTGGCCCAGTGAAGGCACCACTGTCTTGGCCACGGCGACCGCCTTTGTGCAGGCGGTGGCGGTGTCTAGGCCGCTTTCCGGCTCGCCGCTGAACTGCACGGAGACGATCTCGCCGTACCCGTGCGCCTCGTCTTCCTTCGGGGTCTCGACCTTGCGCCAGGTCGCGTCGCAGCTGACTACACTGCTGTCCTCGTCCTTCTTCTGGATGGCCGTGACGCCACCTCCGAGGTCAGCGGACTGGCCGTCCTCGGCGTCGGCGGGCAGGCCCTGGTACAGGCGCACCGAAACCTGCGGGTAGTGGGTGTCGTCGCCGGACCAGAGGTCGCATTCGTGCAGGCTCTTGGGCTCCACAAAGGACTTCTGCCCCAGCGCGGTCTCCACGGCCCGCTTGTCCGCCGCCGCGCACGGGTCGGTCGTCAGCACGGAGCCGGGCACCTGCTTGTACTGCGGCGGAGTGCTGTGCAGGGCCTGCACGACCTTGGTCAGCGCGGTGCGGCCGGGCGCGCAGGCGTCGCCGGGGGACTTGGTCTGGAAGGTGATCCCCAGCGACTGTTCGAACGACGTCACGACCGAGACCCAGCATGACCCGGGCTTGTCGGCGTCGACGACCAGCGGAAGGCCTTCGAGCTTCTCGACCGGGTCCTTCGACATGATCAGCTGGTCGCCGACGCGCAGCACCAGCTCGACTTTCTTGCCGCCGGCGTCCTTGACGTCGACGCTGCACTCGCCCCATTCGGAGGAGGACAGGCTCGCCTGGTCCGGAGTGCCGACGCTGCCGAGGGTTTTGCTGTCCAGCAGCGCGCACGGATCCACGGTCCGCAGGGCCGCGGCTTGCACCGCGGGGTCGGTGATCTGGGGTTTCGCGTCGGCGGCGGGAGAGGCGGCGGGGTCCGCGCCCGAGCCGCCGCCGCAGCTGGCGAGGAGGGCCAGCGAGGCCATTCCGGCAGTCAGCGCTGACGCCCGGAATGTTCTGTTCTTGGTGATCATGAGCGGCACCGTAGCCGAGTCCCGCACCCGTTCGTGGCGAAATCTCCAAAAACGCGGACAGTCCGTGAAAGATGATCATCGGGGCTCGGGACGCCAGTAGCCGACCGCGAGTGCCGCGACGAGCAGCACCGCGCCGGACCAAGCGAACACGCTCAGCCGTTCGTGCAGGAAAACGACCGAAAGCACGGTCGCCGTAAGCGGTTCCAGCAGCGCGGACAGTGCGCCCAGCACCGGGTGGGCACCGCCGAGGCCGCGGAAGTACGCGGCGTATGCGGCGGCTGTCGGGACGGCTCCGAAGTACACGGCCAGCAGCAGCACGTCGACGCGGGCGGGCAGGCTCATGCCGAGCCACAGTGCGATCGGCGTGAGCAGCAAACCGCCGGTCAGGCAGCCGAATGCGGTGGTGGCCAACGGATCGAGGCCGTCGACCGGCTTCGCCGTGACGAGCGTGAGCACGGCGAAGCCGGTCGCCGCGAGCAGCGCGAAGCCGAGGCCGCCGATCAGCCGCGCGGGTGACGTCGCAGTCTCTGGCGACCAGCGCAACAGCACCAGCCCCGCGACGGCGCCGCCGACGGACACCAGCGTCCACAGCCGGGGCGCGCGCCGATGCCGCACCGCGGAAAACACCGTGAGCACAACGGGTGCGGCACCGATCGTGGTCATCGTCGCCGTGCTGACGGAGCTGAGCGTGACGGAGGCGAAGTAGCTGGCCTGGAAGAGGGCGAAGAGGGCACCGACGAGCAGAAGACGTCGCCAGTTTTGCTTGCTGGGGAGGCGAAGTCCGCCGGCGAGGGCGACGCAGATCGCGCTCGCGGCACCGCCGAGGAGCAGCCGGTAGGTGGCGACGGCCAGCGGATGCAGGCCGGCTTGCTGGCCGAGAAGCGAACCGGACAGGCCACCGGTTCCCCAGAGCACACCGGCGACGACGAGGGCGGCCGACGAGCGGGCGCGCGAAGGTACGGAAACAGACATGCGGAAGAGGGCTCCTGCGTCGAAGGAATCGGAGATCGACGACGCGGGGCAGCGTGCGGTGGCCCAGTTCAGGACATCGTCAAGCGGCCGCGGGCCCGGTTCGGGCGCACGCGGCGAAAACTGCCCCGCTCAGGAGGCTGGTGGTGGGATGACGACGAGAAGCCACTGCACGGGCGGGAGTCAACCACAGGACGAAGCGAAGGCCAACGGGTTTATCGCGGGCGGCGCCAGCGGATCTCGCCGTCCTGCTGTTCGTCGGTGGCGGTGAGGCCGACCGCGGCGGCGACAGCGGCGGACGCCTGGTTTTCCGGGTGGATGTGGGCGATGATCGCGTCCACTGGCTGTCGGCTGAGCCAGTCGACCAGTCCGTGAGCGGCTTCGGTGGCGATGCCCCGGCCCTGCCACGGAGTCCCGACCACCCAGGCGATTTCGGCGACCGAATCACGGACCGTCGCCTGGACGGTGCCCACGAGACCCGAGCCGCGCGGCCGGATCACCCAATTCAGCCAGGACACTGCCGGATCGGGCGAGCCCGCGGTCATCCGCTGGTAGCGCGAACGCAGGGCTTCGGGAGTGTCCGGGGCACCGCCGATGTACGTGTGCAGCGCCGGATCCGAGAGCACGGAGGCCATCTCTCCGGCATGAGAGACGGACAGCGGCACCAGGTCCAGCCTGGCGGTTTCGATGAGCTGCGCGGTCATCACGGGAGGAAGACACCCGGGCCGGCGCCGAGGAAGCACAGGCCCGGGAAAGCAGTCTCAGCCCAGCTGCGCCAGCTGTTCGCGCAGCGTGTCCAGTCCCATGCCGCCCATCTGCAGGGCCTTGGTGTGGAACCGCTTGATGTCGAACGCCGAACCCTGGCGGGCCCGGGCGTCGTCGCGCGCGGCCAGCCACAGGCGTTCGCCGAGCTTGTACGAGGGGGCCTGGCCCGGCCAGCCGAGGTAGCGGTCGATCTCGTCGCGGAGGTGCGCCTGGTCGGTGATCGTGCGGGTCAGCATGAACTCCAGGCCGAGGTCCGGCGTCCACCGCTCCCCCTCGTGGAAACCGGTGCCCGCCGGGATTTCCAGTTCGAGGTGCATGCCGATGTCGACCACGACGCGCGCGGCGCGGAACAACTGCTCGGACAGCATGCCGAGCAGGTTGCCGTCGTCCGAGAGATAGCCCAGTTCCTCCATCAGGCGTTCCGCGTACAGCGCCCAGCCTTCGCCGTGCGCCGAGATGAACGTCATCAGCCGCTGGTACTTCGTGAGCGTCTCGGCCTGGTTGACCGCCGTCGCGATCTGCAGGTGGTGGCCGGGGACGCCCTCGTGGTAGACCGTCGAGACCTCGCGCCACGTGGTGAACTCGTTGCGGTCGGCGGGAAGCGACCACCACATCCGGCCGGGACGGCTGAAGTCCTCGCTCGGGCCGGTGTAGTACGCGCCGACGCCGCCGCCCGGCGGGGCGATCTTGCACTCCAGCGCCATCAGCCGGTCCGGGATGTCGAAGTGCTTGCCGCGCAACGACTTCAGCGCGTCGTCGGACAGCTGCTGCATCCACGCCTCGAACTGCGGGCGGCCCTGCACGCGGTAGCGCGGGTCGGCGTCGAGCACGGCGGCGGCCTCGGCGGGCGTCGAGCCGGGCTTGACGCGGTTCGCGACGGCGCGCATTTCCGTTTCGAGGCGGGAGAATTCGTGCCAGCCCCATTCGTAGGCCTCGCGCAGGTCCAGCTCCGCGCCGATGGAGTAGCGCGACCACAGCCGGTAGACGTCCTCGCCGACGGCGTCCTTCACCGGGGCCTTCGGAGCCAGTTCGGCGCGCAGGAATCCGGCGAACTCCGCGAACGCCTCGTCCGCCGCCCGCGCGCCCGCGGCCAGGTCGGACTTCAGCGCATCCACGCCGGCGTCGGCGACCATGCTCGCGAAGAAGCCAGGGGCGTCCTTGAGCCCGGCCCACGTGTCGCACTGCTCGGCGACCTTCGACACCTGCCGCAGCGCCGAAACCTGGCCCTTGTCGGCCGAGGCCAGCAGCGACGTGCGGAGCCCGGCCAGCGCTTCGGGCACCTTCGGCAGCCGGGCCGCGACGTTCGCCCAGTCGTCCGGGGTGTCGGTCGGCATCAGGTCGAAGACCATGCGCAGGCTCTGCACCGGGCTCTCGATCACGTTGAGCGCGGCCGCGTCGAGACCCGCGTCGTGGATCTCCAGCTCGAGCCCGATCCGCTCGGCGAACACGGCCTTCGCGACCCGCTCCCCCGCGTCCGCCGGTTCCGCGGCGGTCACCGCGGCCAGCGCGCGCCGGGCCAGGTCCGCGCGGGCGTCGTGGCCCGCGGGCGAATAGTCGGTGAGCTGGTCGTCGTAGCCCGCGACGCCGAGCATGGTGGCCGCGACCGGGTCCACGGCCACGTAATCGTCGACGTACCGGTCGCAGATCTCCGGGACGCTCTGTTCGGTGGAAGCCATGTCCGGCACGCTACCGGCCGGACCGGGCCTGAGCCCACGGAGTTAAGCGCGGGCGGGAACCAGTCCGAGCCGGGTGACCACCTCGCGCGTCGCCTTGGACCGGTTGAAGGTGTAGAAGTGCAGGTCGGGCACGCCTTCGGCGATCAGTTTCTCGCACAGTTCGGTGACCCAGTCGATGCCCGCCGCGCGGAAGGCCTTGGGGTCGTCCGACAGCGGTTCGAGCCGGTCCAGCAGGCGCTGCGACGCCGGGGCCCCGGACAGCTTGATCGTGGTGTGCAGCGTCCGCAGGGTGGTCAGCGGCATGATGCCGGGCAGCACGAGCGCGTCGCAGCCCGCGGCGGCGACCCGGTCGCGCAGCCGCAGGAAGTCCTCGGCCTCGAAGAACAGCTGCGCGATCGCGAAATCGGCGCCCGCGCGGAACTTGCGGACCAGGTACTTCGTGTCCAGGTCCAGATCGGCCGAACGCGGGTGGCCGTACGGGAACGCCGAGACGCCGACGCAGAAGTCGCCGAGCGAGCGGACCAGCTCGACCAGTTCCTCGGCGTAGGTGAAGCCTTCCGGGTGCGCCACCCAGTCGCCGTAGACGTCGCCCGGCGGGTCGCCGCGCAGCGCGAGGATGTTGCGGACGCCGACCGCCGCGTACCAGCCGATCACGTTCCGCAGTTCGGACACCGAATGGTCGACCGCCGTCAGGTGGGCCATCGGGCAGAGCGTGGTTTCGGTGGCGACGCGGGCGATGTTGCGGATCGTGCCGTCGCGGCTCGAACCGCCCGCGCCGTAAGTGATCGACATGTAGGCCGGGTCCAGCGGTTCCAGCTCGCGGATGGCCTTCCACAGGACGGCCTCGTCGGCCTCGTCGCGGGGCGGGAAGAACTCGACGGAGAACGCGGGCCCGTCCCCCCGCAGCCTTTCGATCACCGACGTCATGGAGTGAAATGGTAGTGGCTCGCTTCGACGCGCGGCAGAGCCGCGAGGTGGGCTTGGCCACGCGGCGTACCGCCTCCAGGTCCGGTGCGGCTTGCGGCGGGCGCGGGGCGGGGTTGTCCGTGAGGGGAACCTTCACAGACTCTGATTCCCTCAGGGTGTCCCTCACGGACCTTCGCAAATGGTCCGCGAGGCCCGGCCCCGACCGGCATCGACGCGGGTACCGTCAGGGGCGAACCCTCCGGGGAGGCGAGCCATGAGCAGTGAAGACGACCTGGCCTGGGACGAGGACGTGCGCGTGGCCGTCTACCGCGCGTTCGCCTCGCGCGGGCGCCCGCCCACCGCGCCCGAGCTGGCGGACGCCGCGCACGGGTCGCTCGCGGTGGCGAAACAGGCGCTGCACCGGATGGCCGACCCGAGATGGCTGTGGCTGGACGAATGCGAGCACGTGGCGCTGGCCGCGCCGTTCGCCGCGGTCCCGCTCGGGTTCGCGGTGATGGGCGAGCACACCATGTGGTGGGGCGGCTGCGCCTGGGATTCGTTCGCGATCCCGCATCTGGTCTCCGGCGAGCCCGAGGTGCTGGTGGCCACGCGTTGTCCCGGCTGCGGCGAGCCGTCCGCGCTGGTCGTGCGGCGGGACCGGCCGCCGGGCGGTGCGCAGGTCGCGTATTTCCCGGCCTCCCCTGACCAGCTGGCCGGCGACCGCGGGAAGCAGCGGCTGTACTGCGCCGAGTCCTGTGTGGACAGTCCGGGCGAGGTGCTCGGGCTGGACGCGCTGTGGCGGCTCGCGAAGGACTGGTACACCGGCTGCCTCGAACCCGGCTATCAGCCGCGCGGGCCCGTCGAGGCGGCGGAATACTTCGCGGCGAACGGGCGGCCTGGCGCGTTCCGGAGCGCCTGAGCGCGTCTGGTGCGCCACATCCGGGGGCGCCCGGCGTGACCCCGGCCGCCCTCGTCCCGGAGGATGAGGGCATGGACGCGCCCGGATTCGACTCCGACCTCCCCGCGCACGTGGAGCGTGCGCTGGCCGATTTCCTCGGCCGGGCGGGGAGCGAGATCCTGCGCACCGAGCCGAGCGTCGCGGCCGGGATCGAGGCGCTGTCCGGTTTCGTGCTGGGCGGCGGCAAGCGGATCCGGCCGACGTTCGCCTGGTGGGGCTGGCGCGGCGCGGGCGGCGCGGCTTCCGGTCCGCTCGCCGAGGGCGCGCTGCAGGCGGTGGCGAGCCTGGAGCTGATCCAGGCGTGCGCGCTGATCCACGACGACCTCATCGACTCCTCCGACTCGCGGCGCGGCAGGCCGACCGTGCACGTCGCCGCCGAGAAACTGCACGCCGACCGCGGCTGGCTCGGTTCGCCGTCGGTGTTCGGGCTGGCCAGCGCGGTGCTGGTGGGCGATCTGGCGCTGGCCTGGGCGGACGACATGTTCGCCGAGGCCCCCCTGCCCGCGGCCACGATCGCGGCGGCCCGGCCCGCTTGGCGCGCGATGCGCACCGAGGTGCTCGCCGGGCAGTACCTCGACGTCCGCACGCAGGCGGTGGGCGACGCTTCGCCCGAGGCCGCGCTGCGGATCGACCGGCTCAAGACGGCCGCGTACACCGTCCAGCGGCCGCTGCATCTCGGCGCTTCGCTCGCCGGGGCGGACGAGCGGCTGATCGCCACCCTGCTGGAGTTCGGCGGCGACGTCGGCGTGGCGTTCCAGCTGCGCGACGACCTGCTCGGCGTGTTCGGCGACCCGTCGGTGACCGGCAAGCCCGCCGGCGACGACCTGCGCGAGGGCAAGCGCACGCTGCTCGTGGCGCTCGGCCTGCAGCTCGCCGCGGAGCGGGGCGACCACGCCGCGGCCAAGGTGATCGCGGACGCGATCGGGGCGGCCGACCTGACCAGCGGCACGGTGGACCAGGTGCGCGAGGCGCTGACCTCGGTCGGCGCGGTCGCCGCGGTGGAACGCCGGATCGACGAGCTGACCGCCTCCGCGAACGCCGCGCTGGACCGCGCGCACCTGGCCGAGCCCGCCCCGTCGGCGCTCGCCGGGCTGATCCGGCTGGCGACCCAGCGGAACTTCTGATGCGGACGGTGAACGGGCACGCCGATCACGTGGTGGTCGTCGGCGCGGGGCTGGCCGGGCTGTCGGCGGCGCTGCACCTGCTCGGCGCGGGACGGCGGGTGACGCTGCTGGAGCAGCAGAAGATGCCCGGCGGACGGGCCGGGCAGCAGGACTTCGGCGCGAACGCGGTCGACACCGGGGCCAGCGTGCTCACCATGCCGGAACTGGTGGACGAAGCACTGCACGCGGTCGGCGAATCGCTGGCCGGCACCGTGCCGCTGACCAGGCTCGATCCGGCGTACCGGGCGCGCTTCGCCGACGGCAGCACGCTCGCCCTGCACACCGACGGCGACGCGATGGAAGCGGAGATCCGGGCGTTCGCCGGTCCGGCCGAGGCGGACGGTTACCGGCGGCTGCGACGGTGGCTCACCGACCTGTACGCGGCACAGAAGGACCACTTCATCGGCGCGAACTTCGATTCGCCGTTGGACCTCGTCCGGCCGGAGCTGGCCAAGCTAGCGGCGTTGGGCGGCTTCGGACGGCTCGGGCCGCGCGTCGCCCGCTTCTTGCGCGACGAGCGCGTACGGCGGCTTTTCTCCTTCCAGGCGCTGTACGCGGGTCTCGATCCGATGCGTGCGCTCGGCGCGTACGGCGTCATCTCGTACATGGACACTGTCGGCGGCGTGTACTACCCGCGCGGCGGCATGGGCGCGATCGCGCGTGCGATGTCCGACGCTGCGACGCGCGCTGGTGCCGAGCTGCGGTTCGGTACCGAAGCTGCGTGGCTTGAGCGAGTCTCGTCCCGCGTACGCGCTGTACGCACGCGTTCGGGCGAGCGTATCGAGTGCGACGCCGTGGTGCTCGCGACAGAGCTTTCGGCGGCGTACCGGCTGATCGGTGCACGGCCGCGGCGCGTGCTGCCGCTGAAGTACTCGCCGTCGGCCTTCGTACTGCACGGGCACGCGGACCGTTCGTGGCCGGAGCTGGACCATCACACGATCTTCTTCGGACAGGCGTGGGAGCGGACCTTCGCCGAGATCGTCCGCGAGGGCAAGCTGATGAGCGATCCGTCGCTGCTGGTCACCCGCCCGACCGCGACGGAGCCGACGCTCGCCGGAGACGGCGGCGAGATCGTCTCCGTGCTCGCCCCGGCCCCGAACCTGAACACCGGTCCGGTCGACTGGGCGCGCGTCGGCCCGGCCTATCGCGACGAACTGCTGCGCACGCTGGAATCGCGCGGGCTCACCGGGTTCCGCGAAGAGTACATTGTGGACGAACAGCTCACCCCGGCGGACTGGGCGGCGCGCGGACTGGCCGCGGGCACGCCGTTCTCGCTCGCGCACACCTTCGGCCAGACCGGCCCGTTCCGGCCGGCGAACCTGGTGCGGGCAGCGGACAACGTGGTGCTCGCCGGGTGCGGGACCACGCCCGGCGTCGGGATCCCGCCGGTGCTGATCTCCGGACGGCTCGCCGCGGAAAGGATCACCGGCCGGTGAGCGAACTCGACGCGGCCGGCATCGCCGAGCCGGCGCTGCGCGCTGCCTACACGGAATGCCGGCGCGTCAACGCTCACCACGGCCGCACGTTTTTCCTTGCCGCCCGGCTGCTTCCGGCCCGGGCGAGACCGGCCGCGCACGCGCTGTACGGCTTCGCGCGGATGGCCGACGAACTGGTCGACAACCCCGAGCCCGGCACCGATCCGGCGGTCGCGCTGGACAAGGTCGCCGGGCTCGTCGACGAGGTCTACGACGGGAGCGTCCCGGCCGATCCGGTGCTGGCCGCGCTCGCGGACACCGTGCGCCGCTACGACATCCGCCGCGATCTGGTGGACGCGTTCCTGCATTCCATGCGGATGGACCTGACGGTCACGGAGTACGCGACGTACGCCGATCTCGCCGAGTACATCTACGGTTCGGCGTGCGTGATCGGGCTGCAGATGCTGCCGGTGTTCGGGACTGTCGTGCCCCGGGAGGAGGCTGCGCCGAGCGCGGCGGCGCTGGGGGAAGCGTTCCAGCTGACCAATTTCCTGCGCGACGTCGGCGAGGATCTCGACCGCGGGCGGCTGTATCTGCCGACGGAGGAACTGGCGGCATTCGGGGTGGACCGGGCGCTGCTGGTCGACGCGCGGCGGGAGGACCGGGCGGATCCGCGGATCCGGGCGGCGTTCGCGGTGGCGGTTTCGCGGACGCGTGCGGTGTATCGGCGGGCGGAGGCGGGGATTCCGATGCTGCGGCCCGAATCCCGGCCTTGCGTGCGGACGGCGATCACGTTGTACGAGGGCATTCTGGACGAGATCGAGGCGATGGACTACGCCGTGCTCAACCGGCGCGCGGTCGTCGGCAAGGGGCGGCGGCTCGCGGTCGCGCTGCCGGGACTGATCGCAGGTCTCGCTAGACGCTAGCGTTGCCGGGCGCGGTGGGCGGCGACGCGTTCCCTTGTCGCGCAACGGGAAGAGCAGTAGCGGCGCGGGCTTCCGCCGCCCAGATGCGCGAAGGGCTTTCCGCACCACGGTGACGCGCACAGGCCGCCGGGGGCGCTCTGGCGGTCGGCCACCAAGGTCGCCAAGGCCAGCGCGGAGGACGTGATCAGCCACGCGCCCCACGGGCCGTCGTCGGATGAGTCGACGTGGAGGTGCCAGCCGAAGTCGGCGTCGTGCGCGGTCAGGCGCGGGGGTCCGGCGTAGGCGGCGAACAGCGCGTTCAACACCTTGGCGGCCGATGCGGCGTCTGGCGCGGCGAAGACCTCTCGCAGCTCCAGCGCGGCGGCACGCAGTTCGGCCACGTCGCGCGCGGAAAGCCGGAGCCGCGGTTCTCCGTGTTCGACCAGCACGTCGGCTACCGAATCCGGCGAAGGCTCCGCCGTCAGCAGCACATCCAGCAGCGCTACGGCACGGCGTACGGCGTCCCGAGCGGAGCGTCCGGCGAAATCCGGCTGCGTTCCAGGCATGCGCCACTGTAACATCTCAACAGTGACAAGCCGTTACAAGTTCACGGCGTACCTCACCGGGGCGGCGGCTGCGCGCACTGGTGACGAGCTGTCCAGTCCGGCGGTGCTGCTGCTCGGCGTGGGTGCATCGGGGGCGGTCGCGGGGTCGACGTTGCTGGCCGGGCTCACCGTCTCGGCGGCGGTCGGCGGGCCGTTGCTGGGCGCGGTCCTGGACCGGTCGCGCGCGCCGGGCCGGATCCTCGCGGCGGGGCTGATCGGGTACGCGGCTGGGCTGGCTACGATCACCGCGCTCTTCGGGGCGGTGCCGTTTGCGCTGGTGGTGGGGGTCGCCGTGGTGACCGGCTTGCTGGCACCGGCGATCGGCGGCGGGTGGACGGCGCAGGTGCCCGCGCTCGTCCCGCCGGCGAAACTCGGCCGGGCGAGCACGCTCGACGCGATGACGTTCACTGTCGCCGCGCTGGTCGGGCCGGGACTCGCGGGGATGCTTGCCGCGACTGCCGGGGCACCGGTCGCGATGATCGTCGCCGGGGTGCTGGCGCTGATCGCGGTGCCGTTCGCGTGGCGGCTTCCTGGAAACGTCGAACGGCCGCGGTCGCGTTTTCGGGAAGCGGCAACGGTTCTGGTGCGCAATCCCGCGCTGCGGCAGTCGACCGCGACCTCGACATTGTCGTGCGTCGGGATCGGGATGGCGTTTGTGTGTTATCCGCTGATCGGCGAACAACGGCTGGGCAGCGCGGGGTACGGAACGTTGTTGCTGATCGGGCTGTCGGTCGCGTCGTTGCTCGCGAACGCTGTCCTTTCGCGACGGTCGTATTCGCCGGATCGCGCTGTGCAATTGAGCACTGTCGCTATTGGAATCGGACTGGCGGGCGCTGCGGTAGCGCCGAATGCCGTGCTGCTGGTGGCCGCGGTGGCGCTCACCGGAATTGGCGAAGGGCCGCAGCTGGCGTCATTGTTCGCGGTCCGGCATCGGGAAGCGCCGCCGGAAATGCGGGCGCAGGTGTTCACTACCGCGGCGAGCATCAAGATCGCCGGAATAGCGCTGGGGAACGCGGTGGGCGGACCGCTGGCCGCCTGCTCCCCCGCCGCCGGATTGGCCGCGGCGGCGGGGATGCAGGTGGTCGCGGCTGTCGCGCATCCGTTGTGGACGGTCAGAAAGCAGCGAGTCCGTTAGGGGTTCCGTTGCCGGTCGGGCCGTCATAGCCGGGGAGGCCGGTGCAGAGGTAGTCGCCGCCGCATTCCTCGTATTGGATGTTGTCTCCGCTGACGACGTCGTTGAGCTGCCCGGCCTGCGCGTAGAGCCGGGAAGCGTCCGGATACTGGTCGTGGTGCCCGGCCAAGGCGATGACCCCCGCGACGAACGGGGCCGACGCGCTCGTCCCGCCGACTACTATCCAGCCGGTCGCGATCGTCGTTTCGTACACTGCCGGCCCGGTCGCGGGGTCGGCGACGGCGGAGACATCGGCGACCGTCCGGCCGGGACAGTTCGGATCCTTCTGCCACGCCGGTTTCGCCACCCACGCCGAACATCCGCTCGACGCGCCCTTCCACACCGATTCGGTCCAGCCGCGCGTATTGTCCGCTTTGGACAGTGAGGTGCCGCCGACCGCGATGACACTTGAGTACACCGCGGGAAAACTCGGCGCGGTGAAGCCGCTGTCCCCGCTCGACGCGACGATCGCGACCCCGGGATGCCGGTAGTGCGCGGCGAAATCGGCGGACTGACGGCTTTCCGTCGCGCCATAGCTGTTCGACACGATCGTCGCGCCGAGTCGCACCGCGGTGTCCACCGAAACGCCTAACGCCTCGAAGGACGCGTCATCTCCCTCCACCAGCAGGAGCTTGCACTGGGAGCAGGCGGCGGAGGCCATGTCCAAGTCCAGCGCGGTCTCCACCGGCCAGCTGCCCTGCACCGGCGGGAGCGGGCCGGGATCGCCCTGCTGGTTGACCTTGCGGAAGCAGCCGTTCGCCGTGGTGCACGGCGGAAGGCCGTAGGTTTGTCGATATACCGCGAGGTCGGCTTCGGCGGTCGGCGCGTCCCCCGCGTCGACGATGGCGATCGTCTCGCCCGCGCCGCCGATGTCCGGCAGGCGGTAGGCAGAACGCAGGTCAGCCGGGCCGTATCCGGTGGCCCGCAGCGCGTGCCGACTGTCCACTTTGGCGTAACAGCGGGCGAATCCGGGTGCGGCGGGTCCGCAGACGTCCCGGGGCGCGGCGGAAGCCACGGACGGGACGAGTGCGGCGAGGACGATCAGCACAGCCAGGAAACCGAAGCGTCTCATCGCTTACCGTCCTTTCCGACGGTGTAGGCGTTGCTGATCGTTTGCGTGATCGCGTTGCCCGCCGAATCCTGCGCGGTCACCTTCAGCGACGGCGACGTCCCGGCCGGCGGATTCCGCCAGATCGCCACGTATTCGCCGAACAGGCCGAAAACCCGCGCGGGCTGCCAGGTGACTCCATTGTCGACAGACACCGAAACCGTCGCCGAGGTGATCGGCGACTGCCAACCGGCACCGCCGTAGGCGGCGTGCCCGACGTGCAATCCGAGCACCTGGACCGGCGAAGACGACGTCGTGGAAAGGTCGGAATCCAGCTGGTAGTCCACGGTCAGCGCGCCGAGGACCCGGCACGGCTGCGCCGGATCGTTGGTCACGCAATTGTGCGGGGACGGCAGCGCGGGGCCCTTGGCCGGGTCGTATCGCAGAGTCAGTTCAGTCCGCAGTTTTCCGGCCTGGCTGACGCCGGGCACCGCGGTCCGGTCGACGTCCAGCACGCCGCGCAAGGTGGCTGGCGTCTTCGGCATTTCGAGAGACGCGCCGTAGGCGTCGTCCTGGTCGAACACCCGCTGATCGTCGCGGTACAAGGAAAAATGGATCCGCGGCGGGTAGAACAACGGGAGCGCGGAGTGGTCCGGCTCGCTGTCCCGCAATTCCGGGATGGCGACCGAAACCATCCCGCCGGAATGGCAGACCTCGCACAGCCTGGCCCGCTGCCACTGCCCGAGACCGGCGGTCAGCGGGCCGCGGGACCAGTCGACCGTCGTGGTGCTGCCCGGCCGGTAGGTGCGCGGATCGGCCGTCATGAGCGTGTACGAGGAGCCTTTCATCTCATACTGCACCCAGTCCTTCGTGTGCGTGGTGCCGAGGTAGTCGGTCAGCACGCCCGGCGCGGGGATGAAGAAGCCGCTCGCGCCGAGGCCGTGCCGCTCGATCACCGGGTCCACCGGACCGCTGTCGATCGCGACCGGCACCGTGTCGGCCGGATCGGCGTACATCCGGTCCCGGACTGTCGCGAGTTCACTGTCCTTAGTGGAAAACGACTGGTCCTCGGCGACGCCCTCGCTGGCGAACGAGAGATCAACTCGATACCGGTCCTCGGGCTTGGGCGCTTTGCCGCCCCACTGCACGACGTAGTGCAGCAAGCCCTGCGCCGGTTTCGGAACCGGCCGCACGTATTGCTTGACCGTGCTGCCCGAAATGCCGACCGCGAATCCGCGGCCGGTCGCGTCCTCGCGGTAGAAGCTGGTGGTGAGCAAGTCCTGCGTGGCCGATTTCGGCGCGGCCACCTTGACCTCGGCGGTCGCGTACTTCTCTTCCACGGTCAGGGTCTGCACGCCCGGCGAATCGCCGACGACGAACCCCTCGACCCACGAAGTCCGCGCGGCGATCGTGTTGCCGGTGCTGTCGAAGTCGGAGAAGGTCGCGGACGCCGCGTAATGCCCCTCGGGAACGGCGACCCTGGCGACACCGTCGACCTCGACCTGCCGCAGCAGCTTGGCCGCGCTGTCGGTGTTGATCAGCGACACGATGCCGTTGACCGCGCGGCCCTGCAGATCGGCGAGACGGAGTTCGAGGATCTTCATCGGGTAGCGCGGCTGCTGTTCGCGGGGCGTGCCGGCCAGCCGGATCGCCGCGGGCAACGCGCTGCTGCCCGCCGGCCGTCCGGCAGCCGTGTCGGCGGCGATGCGCCGGTGCAGGTCAGCGGTGAATTCCGCCGGGGAGTCGAGGTAGCCGGTCGCGGTGTTCCCGGAGGTCGAGGCGAGCCTGATGCCGGGCAGCGCGGACGGGGTCGCGCCGGCGGGGAAGGTCAGGTCCAGCGGGGTCTTGCCGGACTGCGCCCGGGCGAGTGCGGTGACGTCGAACAGCGATTTGTCCAGCTGCCCGAGAAAGGGAACCGCCTCGCCCGGAATGACGTATCGGTCGCCGCCGTCGGCTTGATACGACTGAAACGCGGTGCGCGGCGGCGACGAAAAGACGTAATTCGTACGACCGGCCGGATCCGGGAAAACCGTGAGCCGGTCCCCCGTCATCAAGGTTACTTCGCGGGCTTGCCGTGCCGATTCCGCGAATGGCGCGGGCGCGGCGTTCGCGGGCGGCGCCAGCACCGCGGAACCGCCCAGGGCCAGCACCGCCGACGCGACAGCACAGCGTCTTCCGGAAATCCGTCCTCTCATGCCCGATGCTCCTCTCCAGCATGCGGCCGAGCAGGATTTTCAGGACGGTTCGGAGGATGGACCGGGTCAATTGACCGCGTCAACGAATCACGCGGTTTCTGTCCGGGACGGCTATCGCGGTCAGCCCGTCCGGAGCAATGCGGAAAGGGCCGGAAGGCCTAGCTGCGTCGTTTCCGAAAGTCTGTGAGGGGCACCTTGAGGGAATCAGAGTCCCTCAAGGAGTCCCTCACAGACTTGAAGAACCTGGAATCAAGGCGTCAATCGGGCATTTCGCTGCCGTAGGCGTCCTTTATGGACGGTTGACAGGCCGAGGCCGCCCGCTTAAGTCCCTGGCATGGGAATCAGAGTCTGTGAAGGTTCCCCTCACGGACGACCAACCCTCGCCCGCCACCCGCCGCCTTCGGCCTGGGCAGACACGCCTCAATCGCACCAGGAACGCCGTACCCAGCGTTATGGGAAACCGCGGAAAGCCTAGAACGCCATCGCCTGCGCGCGCCGCTTCACCTCGGTGCCGTGGCTGGTGCGCAGCGCGTTGATCGGCGTGCTGCCCGGGAGCGTGTCGTCGGCGGTGAAGAGCCAGCGCAGCATCTCGGTGCGGCTGAACCCGGAGTCGGCGAGCACGGTGATGGTGCCGCCGAGGCCCTTGACGACGCCGTCCTTCACGAAGAAGTCGCCGGGCACGCAGAGTTCGCCCTTGCGCCGGACAGCGATCAGCTCGCCGTCCCGCAGCATCTGGCGCACCTTGTTGGCCGACACCCCCAATGCGGCCGCTACCTCCGGCAACGGCTTGACCGCGACCGCGGCGTCGAGGATGTCGTCGGCGACAGGAATCCCACTCACGCGTGACACTCTGCCACATTCCCCCGTCCGGCCCACTGGTACGCACGGGTGACCCGCCCGCGGGCGCACGGCCTTCCGTACGATTGCCCACCGTGACGCGCACCCAGCCCAGCCTCGTCGGCACCCTGCTCGAACGCCGGTACCGCGTTGACCAGCTGCTGGCCAGAGGCGGGATGTCGGCCGTCTACCGGGGCCTCGACACCCGTCTCGACCGGGCGGTGGCGGTCAAGATCATGGACCCGCGGTTCGCCGACGACCGGTCGTTCGTCGACCGGTTCGTGCGCGAAGCGCGGTCGGCCGCCCAGCTGCACCACCCGAACGTGGTAGCCGTGCACGACCAGGGCTTCGACACCCCGGCCGGCCAGGACACCGGGCTCGCCTTCCTGGTGATGGAGCTGGTCGACGGCGGCACGCTGCGCGACCTGCTGGACGAGCAGGGCCAGCTGGACGTCTCGCTCGCGCTGAGCGTCGCGGAGCCGGTGCTGGCCGCGCTGGCCGCCGCGCACGCCGCCGGGCTCGTGCACCGCGACGTCAAGCCCGAGAACGTGCTCATCGGCCGCAGCGGGCAGCTGGCCGGCGGCGTGGTGAAGGTCGGCGACTTCGGCCTGGTCCGCGCGGTGGCCAGCGCGGGCACCACCAGCTCGAGCGTCATCCTCGGCACCGTCGGCTACCTGGCCCCCGAACAGGTCGCCACCGGCGACACCACGGCCCGCAGCGACGTCTATTCGGCGGGCATCCTGCTGTACGAGATGCTCACCGGCCGGCTGCCCTACACCGGGGACACCGCGATCTCGGTCGCCTACCGGCACGTGAACGACGACGTCCCCCGTCCCAGCGAGCTGCGGCCGGACCTGCCGCCGGTGCTCGACGACCTGATCCTGCGCGCCACCCGCCGCGACCCGGAGCAGCGCCCCGCCGACGCGGGCGAGTTCCTGGCGCAGCTGCAGGCCGCGCGCACCGAACTGGGTCTGCAGCCAGTCGCGGTGCCGGTGCCCCCGCCGCCGGACGGCGACCGGGTGTCCGACGTCGAGCGCACCCTCCCGAACATCCCGGCCGTCCAGCAGGCCCCCCAGACCCCGCAGACCATGCAGACCCTGCCGGTCTCCGGTCCGCGCGGCACGCGCGCCATGACCCGCGCGGTGCCCGTCGCGCCGCGCCCGGACGGACCGCCGCCCGCCGAGCCGCCGCCCGCCGCCGCGCCGGACGAGAAGCCGCGCGACAAGCGCAAGCTGATCGCGCTGGCGATCGCCGGGGTGCTGGTGCTCGGCGGGCTGATCGGCGCGTTCGCGTTCATCCTCAGCGATTCCAAGGCGACGACCACGACCGTGCCGAAGCTCGCCGGGATGACCCAGGCCGAGGCGGGCGACCAGCTGCGCGCGGCGAAGCTGAACCCGCGCTACAGCCAGGAGTTCGACAACACCGTCGACGCCAACAAGGTGATCAAGGTGGACCCGGCCCCTGGCACCACGCTCGACCAGGACGCCACCGTGTCCGTGGTGGTGTCGAAGGGCAAGCCGAAGGTGCCGAACATCCAGGTCGGCACCGCGCTCGACACGGCGACCAAGGCGGTCCAGGAGCAGAAGCTCACCGTCGTCCAGGGCACGCCGGAGTACAGCGACACCGCGCCCAAGGGCACCGTCGTGAGCGTGAGCCCGGCGGCGGGCACTCCGGTGGACGTGGGCGGCCAGGTGACGCTGGTGCTGTCCAAGGGCCCGGAACCGCTGCCGCCGGTGCCGGACGTGACCGGCCGGTCCAAGGACGAGGCGTTCCAGCTCCTCAAGCAGTCCGGATTCGACCCGCAGGACGGCGGCGAGGAGTTCTCGCAGAGCGTGCCCGCGGGCGCGGTCACCCGGACCGATCCTGGCGCGGGTTCGCCGGGCAGCAAGAAGGTCAAGGTCTACGTCTCCAACGCGGTGCAGGTCCCGGACGTGCGCTACCGCACGTTCGACGCCGCCGCACAGGCGCTCAAGGAGGCCGGGCTCGAGGTCGACCGCAAGGGCGGCGACGACGACCACGGGCACGGCCACGGCGGCGGCTTCGACTTCGTCCTGCAGCAGGACCCGGCGCCGGGCTCGTTCGTGCCCAAGGGCACCAAGGTCAAGATCCGGGGGTTCGGCGGATGATCGGGAGCCGAGGCCGCGTCACCGGCACCGTCGGGCCGGGCCTGGTCGGCGAGGTGCTGCTCAGCGTCCGCGGCGGCACCGAGGCGTTCTACGCCTATCCCGCCGAGCCGGACGCCGGTTTCCCCGTCGGAACGCCCGTTCTGGTGGTCGATTTCGAGCCCCCGCGCACGGTCTACGTGGAAAGGTGGCAACCGCTGCGCGCTTGACCGCGTCGCAGTGGTGTCCTGCCATCTGAATACTGCTGCGAGGGGCTATGGAAACCTGGGTCATCGTGGTGATCGCGGTCGTCGCCGTGATCCTGCTGTTCGGTCTGCTGCGGATCCTGTACAAGGTCGCGGAGCCGAACGAGGCGCTCATCATCTCCGGCTGGGGCGTGCGCGTCGAGCGCAGCGAGACCGCCGACAGCCTCGGGTTCAAGATCGTCACCGGCCGGGGCGTGAACGTGCTGCCCGGCTTCCAGACCGCGCGCAGGCTGTCGCTGGACACCCGCGGGGTCAACCTGCAGGTCTCGTGCGTGACGAAGCAGGGCCTCCCGGTCACCGTGCGCGCGGTCGTGATCTACAAGGTCGGCGACGATTTCGCCTCGATCGCCAACGCCGCCCGCCGGTTCCTCGACCAGCAGAAGGGCATGAACGACACCATCCACGAGCTGTTCTCCGGGCATCTGCGGTCGATCGTGGGCGGGCTGACCATCGAGGAGATGATCCACAACCGGGACGCGCTGACCGGCGAGGTCCGCCAGTCGTCGGCGACCGAGATGATCAAGCTCGGGCTGATCGTGGACTCGCTGCAGATCCAGGAGATCGACGACGAGTCCGGCTACATCGTCAACCTCGGCAAACCGCACGCGGCCGCGATCGCCGCCTCCGCGCGGATCGCCGAGGCGCAGCGCGACCAGGAGGCCACCGAGGCCGAGCAGGTCGCCGCGGCGCGCAAGGCGGGCGCGATCCGGGAGAGCCAGATCCAGCAGGCCGGGTACCAGGCCGAGGTGGACCAGGCCAAGGCGAAGGCGAGCCAGTCCGGTCCGCTGGCCGAGGCGACCGCGCGCCAGGAGGTCGTGGTCCAGGAGACGAGGGCCGCCGAACTGGAGGCGGCGCTGTCCGAGCAGCGGCTGCAGTCGCAGGTGCGCAAGCCGGCGGACGCGAAGGCGTACGAAACGCGCACCACGGCCGACGCGGAACGCGACGCGCAGATCGCCCGCGCACAGGCGCAGGCGAAGGAAACCGAGCTGCGGGCGGGCGCGGACGCGACCAGGGTCAAGACCGCGGCGGACGCCGAAGCGCAGGCCACGAAGGCGCGTGCGGAAGCCAGCGCGAGTGCGACAAAGGCCACTGGCGAGGCCGAAGCGGCGGCCGCCAAGGCGAAGGGCCTCGCGGACGCCGAAGCGGCGAAAGCCCAGGGTCTGGCCGAAGCCGAAGCAGCGAAGGCGAAGGGGCTCGCCGAGGCCGAGGCGATCAAGGCGCGCGCGGCCGCACTGGCGGAGAACCAGGAGGCTGTGGTAGCACAACAGCTGGCCGAGCGCTGGCCGGAGATCGTCGAAGCCGGCGCGCAGGCCTTCGGCAATGTCGACCACATGGTGGTCCTGAACGGCGCGGACGGGATGTCGGACATGTTCACCAAGGCGCTCTCGCTCGGCGGCACCGGCCTCGGCCTCGCCCGCCAGCTGATGGACGCCATGGGCACCAAGCAGCCCGAGTCCGACGGCGGCCTCGCCCCTCGCGAGGACTGATGAGCTTCTTCACGGACGGTCCTCGCGAGCGCCCCCTGTTCCCGGTGCGGGAGCAGGAGCTGTTCGGCTACGAGGGCCGTCCGTGGACCGGCCCGCCGACCGACCACATCGTGCCCGCGCTGCTGCCGTGGGCGACGCCGCTGGGCCGCTCCGAACGCACGATCGTGGCGCTGCGCGCGGTCGAGGTCTGGCCGGAGGCGATGACGCTGCGGATCGCGGTGTATTCGCGAGACCGCATGGACGGCGCGCCGCTGATCGCCCACCGGCGCATCCCGGACTACAACTCGCTGCTGGTCGGCGTGCTGTTCCCGGACGGCGGACGGGCCAGCTCGGAAACCGTTTCGGTGCCCAGCGCGGGCGAACCGCACGAGCCGGTGCTGCGCGTCGAGGACGGCGGCGGTTCGGAATTCCGCTACGAGCACGCGGTCTTCGTGTGGCCGCTGCCCAGCGCCGGTCCGCTGAAGGTGATCGTGCAGTGGCTCGACCGCGAGATCCCGGAAACCCACACGAAGCTCGACGGCGGACGGCTGCGCGCGGCGGCGCTCGACGCCAGCGAACTGTGGCCGGGGCTGCCGAAGCGGCCGGGCAACGGCGTCGCGATGCGCCAGATCGCCGCCGACGTGAACGACGCGGCCGCCGGTCCCGGTCTGCCGCAGCGGCAGCCGCGGCGTGCCACGGGTGAGTGAAATTTCGCGGATTTAGCGTCCTGGCAACATAACGGCCGTCCGCCTGTCACACCCGAGTAGTGTCGTTGCTTTCGCCCTCGACATTCGCACTCGACGCCGGACGTTGGAAGGTGGACCATGGCACCTGCCCCGCTCAGCTCGCTCGATGTCGCTTTTCTTTGTCTCTCCAGGGAAACCGCGCCGATGCACATGGGCGTGGCCCTCGTGTTCGCGCCGGACCGGCCGGTCGATCCGGACCGGCTGACCGCGCTGCTCGCGCGGCGCGCGGCGAATATTCCGCCGCTGCGCCGGAAAATCCGCGCCGAGCTGTTTCCGCCGGGGGCCGCGACCTGGGTGGACGACCCGGATTTCCGGGCAGTGAAACACATTCGCCACCACCGGCTCACCACGCTGTACGACCCGGACCCGCTGCCGGAGTTCGCCGCGAGGTGGATCGCCGAACCGCTCGACCCGCACCGTCCGCTGTGGGAACTCACTGTGGTGACGGGCTTTCCGGACGGCGGTTTCGCGGTGTTGCTGAAACTGCACCACGCGCTCACGGACGGAGCAGGCGCTTACGCCGTCACGGTCGGGCTGCTCGACGGAATGCCGTTGCCGGAGCCCGCGCCGTCGATCCCGCGGCCTCGTTCGCCCCTGAGCGCGGTGCGGGAAACGGTGGAGACAGCGGGAATCGCGTCGTCGGTCGTCCGTGCGGCCCGGCCGCCATGCCTCCCGCTGGCCGCGCCCGCCACCGCCGAACGGCGCCTCGGTTTCGCCCGGCTGGCCTCGGCCGATCTTCGCCGGATCCGGCGAACGCACGGCGGCACCACGAACGACGTCGTGCTCGCGGTCCTGTCCGGCGCGTTGCGCGAATGGCTGATGAATCGCGGCATTCGCGCGACCGGGCGGTCCGTGCGCGCGCTGATTCCCGTGAGCGTGCGCGGGAGAGCGGCCGGGCAAACGGGCGGGAACAAGCTTTCCGGCTATTTGTGCGATCTGCCGATCGGAGTGGACGATCCCGTGCGGCGGCTCGCCGAGGTGCGCGCGGCGATGACGCGCAACAAAGCCGCCGGTCCGTCGCGCGGGGCCGGGGCTTTCCCGCTGCTGGCCGACCGGATGCCGCCGGCGCTGCACTGGCTGGGCACGCGGACCGCCGGGCTGGCCGCGCCGCTGCTGTTCGACCTGGTGGTGACGACCGTGCCGATCCCGCCCGCCCGGCATGCGCTCGCCGGTTCGCCGCTGACGCAGGTGTACCCGTTCGTGCCGCTGGCCCCGCGCCAAGCGGTGGGCATCGCGGTGGCGCCCTACCGCGACAGTGTCCACATCGGACTGCAGGCGAACGCGGAGGCGGTGGAGGATCTCGGGTCGTTGCGGGACGCGGTGGCCAAGGCAGCGGCTGAGCTGCTGGACGCGTCGTGAGTGTTTATCCCGGTTCTAACCGGGATAAACACTCACGAGCCGTGGTCAGCCGCGCAGCATCTCCGCGACCAGGAAGGCCAGCTCCAGCGACTGCTGGGTGTTGAGCCGGGGGTCGCACGCGGTCTCGTAGCGGCCGGAGAGGTCGACGTCGGAGATTTCCTGTGCCCCGCCGAGGCATTCGGTGACGTCCTCGCCGGTCAGCTCGACGTGGATGCCGCCGGGGTAGGTGCCGAGCTTGCGGTGCACCTCGAAGAAGCCCTGGACCTCGTCGACGATGCGGTCGAAGTGCCGGGTCTTGTAGCCGGTGGACGACTCGTGCGTGTTCCCGTGCATCGGGTCGCACTGCCAGATGACCTTGTGCCCGGACGATTCGACCTTCTCCACGATCGCGGGCAGCACCTCGCGGACCTTGCCGTTGCCCATCCGGGAGATGAGGGTGAGCCGCCCCGGCTCGCTGCGCGGGTCGAGCCGTTCGACGTACTCGAGCGCTTGCTCGGGCGTGGTCGTCGGGCCGATCTTGAGCCCGATCGGGTTCGACAGCAGTTCGGCGAACGCGATGTGCGCGCCGTCCAGCTGCCGGGTGCGCTCGCCGATCCACAGGAAGTGCGAGGACAGGTTGTACAGCTTCGGGTTCGCCGCGTCGGCCTGGTCCATCCGCAGCATCGCGCGCTCGTAGTCGAGCAGCAGCGCCTCGTGGCTGGCGAAGATCTCGGTGTACTGCAGGGAGGAGTCGGTGACGCCGCAGGCGTTCATGAACCGCAGGCCGCGGTCGATCTCGGCGGCGAGCGCCTCGTACCGCTCCCCCGCGGGCGAGGAGGACACGAAGTCCTTGTTCCAGTCGTGTACCTGGTGCAGGTCGGCCATGCCGGCCCCGGTGAGCGCGCGGACCAGGTTCATCGCCGCGCCCGCGTTCGCGTAGGCGCGGATCATCCGGCCCGGGTCCGGCACCCGCAGCTCCGGCTTGGCGACGAGCGAGTTGATGATGTCGCCCCGGTAGACCGGCAGCCCGAGCGCGTCGGTGCCGGACGAGCGCGGCTTCGCGTACTGGCCCGCGATCCGGCCGACCTTCACCACCGGCAGGCTGGCCCCGTAGGTGAGCACGACGGCCATCTGCAGCAGCGTGCGCAGATTCGCCCGGATGTGCGGTTCGGTGTTGGACTCGAACGTCTCCGCGCAGTCCCCGCCCTGCAGCAGGAACGCCTCGCCGCGGGCCACCATGGCGAGCCGGCTCTTCAACCGGTCGATCTCGGCGGGCACGGTGATCGGCGGCACGCTCTCCAGCACGCCCCGCACCCGCTTGGCCAGCGCGACGTCCGGCCACTCCGGCTGCTGCGCGGCGGGCAGCGACAAGGCGGCGTCGAGGCGGTCCCGCAGCTCAGGAGGCAACGGCGGCAGCTCGGGGAGAGTGTCTACGGGAACGTCGACTGTCCAGTTCACGCGTCTCAGGATAGGGTCTGCCGGGTTTGCCCGGGCCGTCGGGCGGCGAGGGTCACGCGTCCGGGTCTTCTTGCCGGTAGAGGGCGCCGAAGCGGTCGGCTACGTCCAGGAGACCGGCGAGTTCTTCGGTGTCCAGGGCGGGGACGATTACGGACCAGTGGTCGAGGCGGACGGCTTCGGCGAGGATGCGGCGGCGTTCGTCCGGCGGGGCGGCGGCGGAGATTTCGACCAGGAGACGGGCGCGGTCCTGGTCCCGCTCGACCAGCCGTGCTTGCCCGAGCGCCCGGGGCAGGTCGTGTTTGGCGAGTTCGGGCAGGAACGCGAGGACATGCCGCTCGCGTTCCTGATCGTCTTCGACGCTCGCGAGGACAGCTTCGGCCTGGTCGAGATACCCGGCGGCGGCCAGGCCCCGGACGAGAATCCGCCGGGCTTCGGGCACGTATCCGCACAGTTCGAGTGCCGCGGCCACTTCGCCCCGGGCCGCCAGACACGCCATCCCTTGCTCAACCGCCGAACCTAAGCCAGCCTCTTCCTTCGGAAAACCAGCGACCAGCTCGACGACCTCGTCGGGCTCGCCTACCGCGGCCATCATCACGATCGCCGCGCGCAAGTCGTGCCAAACGTAATCCCGGTTCTCGGGTGCCGTCGTTATCCCGCTTCGCACGTACCCGGCGATCCGGGCCAGCGCGGCGTGGTCGCCGGCCAGCCGAAGCCGGCCGGCGAGCGACGTCACGGGTTCCCGCATCGCCGGCCAGTAGGCGACGCCGCAGATCAGTTTCTCCGCGATCCGCGGATCTCCCCGTTCGGCGAGAAGGTTCGCCAGCGACTTGATTTCCGCCAGCCCTTGCCACTCCGGCTGCGCCAGAGAGGCGAGCACCTCGGCTCGGCGCACGTCGCCAGCCGCCACGACCGTCTTGGTCAGAGCGCTGATCGCCGCCGCCGCGCGCAAGTCGTGCGGCGGACGGCGCGTCAGCGCTTCCGCCCGCTCCGCGGCCTGCCGCGCGAGGTCCCGGTCCCCCGCCGCCAGCAGAGCGTCCGCCAGTATCACGAACCGGCGCGCGTCGTTTTGCAGTTCGAGAGCCGACTGGCGGGCGGAAAGGCGCTGGGCCGTCCGGTGGAAAGCGCGGTCGGCCTCGCCCGCGGCGACGAGCGCCTGGACAAACGGGGCTGTCATCGCGGTCCGGACGAACGGATTGGTCATCGAGTCCAGTACCGCGGGAATGTCCGCCAGCCTGCCCGTCGCGGCCAGAAACTCGATCAGGACGGGGACGAACCGGTGCTCGCGGTCCGCCTCGGAGAATCTCGCGCCGATCGCTCCAGCTGCACCAGCCGGGTCGTCCGACGCCGCCAGTTCGGCGGTGATGTCGAGATGGAACAGCACTCCGGCCGCGCCACGCTCCTGTGCCAGCGCGCGAGCCCGGTCCGCCTCCCCGCGCCGGGCGAGCCGCTGCGCCAGCTCCGCGAAGGTTTCGCAGCGGCGCACCTCGTGCGTCATGACACCGGCCAGCTCGACTGCCGCGTCCAGGTCGTCGGCAGCCAGCGCCAATTCCCGGAGCGTCCGGTCCCGAAGGTCTTCGCGGGAAACCTCCCCCGCCAGCTGCCCGGCCCTGGAGAAGTCCGATTCGCGGACGGCGGTCACCGCGGCGATCCGCCTGCGTTGGTCCGCGCTGACCCGGTCGGCGATCCTCGCGGCCGCCGCGGGCTTCCCGCCGTGCACCAACGTTACGGCGGCTTCCGCGAGCAGGACGTCGCGCAGGTCCGGGTCGTGCTCGTCCTCGGCCAGTCGCTCAGCGCGATCGGACTGTCCGGTGTGGGCGAGTTCCCTGGCCAGCTCGAGCAGCGCTGGCGTGCGCGACCAGCGATCGGTCATGGACTGCGCCAGAGCCACGGCGTGGTCGAACTGCCCCAGCGCGGCCCACACCGCGGGCAACCGCACCGGCGTGATCTTGTTGCGGTCTCGGAAGTTGTCCCGGTAGGTGTCGAGCGTGATCAGCCGGACCAGATCGGGTTCGCCGGACGAGAGCAGAGCCGTGCGGGCCGCGTCCAGTTCGCCCATCGCGGCCAGTTCGCCGCCGGACACGTCCAGCAGGCGTTCGTGCCGGGCCGGGTCTCCCGCCAGGTCCGCGAGAACCGCCGCGTCGCCGCTCTCCTGGACCAGCCGGAAGTACCCGCGCAGCAGGAATTGCGGGGTGTCCGGCGGCCAGCCCGCCGAGCGGTGTCCGGCGGCCCATGCGTCGATCGCCTCGCGATAGCGGGACAGGTCGCCGCCGAAGGCTTCAACAGCCTCGCGTTGCAGGTTTTCGTGGCCCAGCAAGAAGATCTCCGGTGCCTCGCGCGGCCGCCAATGCGCCGGGCGGCGGGTGAACGAGCGGCTCGCCACGCTGTTCAGGACCCGCTCGACATCTCGCGGGCGCCGCTGGGTCAACTGCGCCAGATCGTCGCTGCTGAGACCTCCTCGGGCCGCGACCAGGAAGCCCAACAGGTCCTTTTGGTCTTGGAGCAGCGCGTCGAGTTCGCGCTCCATATCGGCCTTCGCCGCGACAGCCGCGGGCGAAGGTGCGAGGGAACGCTCGATGCCAGGCGTCCGCAGAGGATGGTCGGAGCGCACGTCGGGTGGTACATCGGGATTGAGACGGCTCGCGACGATCACGCGCAGGCCATGCTGGGGGAACGGCAGGAGTGCCGCGATGCTGTGGCCGCCGGAGCTTGCGCCGCGATCCTCGTCGAGCCCGTCTACGACTAGCACTAACCGTTCGCCGCGGGCTCGGCAGTGTGCGGCGGCCTCAGAGAAAACCGCATTGAGGTTTCGGGCTTCGGGATCCTTCGCGGCACCGAGGACTTCGGCCAATTGCTCTTGGACAACGTCCACAAACGCTTCGCGAGTGTCGTCGCCGAGAGAACGCGCCGTGACGAAGAACGACACCACCCGCACTCCCTCAGGCGGTGACAACACGAATGACGCCATCAAGGCCGACTTGCCCGTCCAAGGAGCCGCGCGCCACCACACGTACGAAGGAGCATCGTCCGGAGCAGTGCAGAACCGGGCCAGCTCGGCCAGTTCAGGTTCGCGGCCGATGAGCTGTTCCGGCGCCACCTGGCGCACCCACTGCCGGTACCGCGACCGGGCGGGCGGCGAGGCAAACACGACCGAGTCCGCGTGGCCCACCTGCACGACCTTGCCCGTGACCGGGCCGAGGACCTGGTTCGTGATCCGCACGTCGTCGTCCACCTGGAGTCCCCCTCCGACGGTTCAAGTTTCCCACGATCCGTGTCGCACCGGTCACATCGGATGGAAGTTGACACCGGTGTCAACACCTAGCGTCGGTCTCGAATCGACCGCGATGGAGGAGTAATGGGCACTGCCTTGGGATATCGGGCGTTCGGCACCGCCGAGGTCCAGGAGTTCTTCGACCGGCCAGACCCGGCGCCTGGCCCCGGAGAGGTTCTCGTGCGCGTCGCGGCAGCGGGGGTGAATCCGCTCGATCACCTGCTGCGGTCCGGGCACGTTCCCGACCTGAACGGGCATCTGCCGTTTCCCCAGGTGCTCGGGATGGAAGCGGTGGGGACGGTGCTCGCGACCGGGAAGGACGTAACCGGGCTGGACGTCGGCGACCGGGTCACCGGGTTCGCGTTGACTGGGGCGGGCACGTACGCGGAGACGACGCTGCTGCTCGGCGAGTCCACCGCGCGTATCCCGGACACGCTGCCGTGGACCTGGGCGGCGACCATTCCCGTCGCGGGCACCACCGCGCTGGACGTGCTCGACCAGCTCGACCTGGAAGAGGGCGCGTCGCTGCTGGTGAACGGGATCGGGGGCGGAGTCGGCATCGCGGTGGCGCAGCTCTCGCGGGATCGGGGGCTGGTCGTGACGGGCACCGGCAGCACGGCCAAGCGGGATCTCGCGACGAAGTACGGGGCGGCGTTCGTCGACTACACGGCAGGCAGCGTCGTGGGCCGGTTCGACGCCATCGTCGACACCGTCGGCGGCGAATCCTTGCGCACAGTCGCGCCGTTGGCGGGAAAGCTCGTCTCGGTCGGAGACCAGTCGGTGACCGAACTCGGCGGGGAGTTCGTCCATCGTCGCCTTGACCGGGCAAGTCTGGAACGGGTCGCTGAGCTGATGGCCGACGGGCGGCTCGATCCGCACATCACGGAGACCTATCCGCTCGCACGGGCGCAGGAGGCGTTGGCGCTCGTCGAGTCCCGCCACGCGGCGGGAAAGCTAGTGATCGACCTGAGCCGCTAGCACGAGCTGCCCTCGCCCCGCCGGTATCGGGCGTTCGCTTCGATCAGGACGTCGAGGGCGTCCCGGGCCTCGACGCGGCGGGCGATGTCGGCGGTCAGCCGGTCCCGCTCCCCCACCATCGTGGTGAAAGCGTCTTCGATGACGGCCTCGTCGTCGCTGTGCACGCAGGGCAGCAGACGGGCGATCACCTTGCTGGGCAAGCCCGCGTCGAACAGCCGGCGGATGAGTTCGACGCGTTCGACCTCGGTCGCCGGGTAGTGCCGCTGCCCGCCGGCCGAGCGCGTGCTCTGCATCAGGCCCTGCTGCTCGTAGTACCGCAGCGAGCGGGTGCTGACCCCGGTCCGCCGGGCTAGTTCGCCGATCCGCACGACATCCAGCTTAAAGAAACGGGCCCCGGCGCGCCGTTGCGCCGGGGCCCGAGCCAGGGGGAATCACACCACCGCGAGCGGCAGTGCGGTCGGGTGCACGGGGGCGGGCAGGTCCGAGTCTCCGGTCAGGAAGGTGTCCACCGCGGCGGCCACCGAGCGGCCTTCGGCGATGGCCCACACCACCAGCGAAGCGCCGCGGTGGGCGTCGCCGCAGACGAAGACGCCGGGGGTTTCCGTCTGCCAGTCCGCACCGCACGACAGGGTGCCGCGGCGGGTCAGCGTGAGGTCGAGGCCCTCCAGCAGCGGCATTTCCTCCACGCCTTCGAAGCCGATCGCCAGCAGCACCAGGTCCGCGGGCAGCGTTTCGACCTCTTCGGTGACCGGGATGACCTCGCGGCGGCCGGTTTCCGGGTCCTTCCGCACGCGGACTTCCTGCAGTTCCACGGCTTTCACGTGTCCGTCGCCGTCGTCGACGAAGCGCTTCACGGCCACGGCGAACTTCCGCTCGCCCGCTTCCTCGTGCGCCGGGTAGGTGCGCAGGATGTACGGCCAGGTCGGCCACGGCGACCGCTCGTCGTCGCGGGTCTGCGGCGGCGTCGGGTACTGGTCGAGCTGGGTGACCGACAGCGCGCCCTGGCGGGTCGCGGTGCCGTAGGAGTCCGCGCCGGTGTCGCCGCCGCCGATGATCACGACGTGCTTGCCGTTCGCGTCGACCGGGGACGGGCCGTCGCCCTCCACGAACTTGTTGGCGGGCACCAGGTGTTCCATCGCCAGGTGGATGCCGTGCAGCGATCGGCCCGGCGTGGTGCGGTCGTCCCGGCCGCGCAGGGCGCCGACGGCGAGGACCACCGCGTCGTACTGCGCGCGCAGGTCTTCCACCGTCAGGTCGACGCCGACCTCGCAGCCGGTGACGAACTTCGTGCCCTCCTTGCGCAGCTGCGCGAGCCGCCGGTCGAGGACCTTCTTCTCCATTTTGAACTCGGGAATGCCGTACCGCAGCAGGCCGCCGAGCCGGTCGTCGCGTTCGAAGACGGTGACCTCGTGGCCCGCGCGGGTCAGCTGCTGCGCCGCGGCGAGCCCGGCCGGACCGGAGCCGACGACGGCCACCTTGCGGCCCGAGGACACCTCGGCCGGCTGCGGCTGCACGTACCCGGCTTCCCACGACTGCGCCGCGATCGTCTCCTCGACGCGCTTGATCGCCACCGGCCCGCCGGACAGCGGCGAGATCGACAGCACGCAGCCCGCCTCGCACGGCGCGGGGCACAGCTTTCCGGTGAATTCCGGGAAATTGTTGGTGGCGTGCAAGCGATCGCTGGCCGCCGCCCAGTCGCCGCGGCGGACGAGGTCGTTCCACTCCGGGATCAGGTTGCCCAGCGGACAGCCAGAACCGCCGGAGTGGCAGAACGGGATGCCGCAGTCCATGCACCGCGACGCCTGCGTGCGCACCTGCTCGTTGCGCTCGTCCGGCGCGACGTCCGCGTAGACCTCGCCCCACGAGGAAAGCCGTTCCTCGTAGGACTTCTTCTTCGGCTCTTGCCGTTCGTGCTTCAGAAAACCGGTGGGGTCAGCCACGAGCCGCCTCCATGATCGCTTCGTCGACGTCGCGGCCCGCGGCGCGCGCCGCCTTCGCCGCATCGAGGACCCGCTGGTAGTCGCGCGGCATCACCTTGGTGAACGCCGCCGAGCGCCGGGTCCAGTCGCCGAGCAGCGACGCGGCCACGGCCGAGCGGGTGAGGTCGTGGTGCTGCTGCACGATCTGCTTGAGCCAGGCCAGGTCCTCCGGGTCCGGCGGAAGCAGATCGACCATGTCCTGGTTGACCTTCGCGCGGTCCAGGTCGAGCACGAACGCGCTGCCGCCGGACATCCCGGCCGCCAGGTTCCGCCCGGTCGGGCCGAGCACCACCGCGCGGCCGCCGGTCATGTACTCGAACGCGTGGTCTCCCACGCCTTCGGCCACGACCGTCGCGCCGGAGTTGCGTACGCAGAACCGTTCGCCGACCTGCCCGCGCAGGAACAGCTCGCCGGACGTCGCGCCGTAGGCCAGCGTGTTGCCCGCGATCGTCTGCTGTTCGGCGGCGAACCTCGCGTCCGGATGCGGGCGGACCACGATCCGGCCGCCGGACAGGCCCTTGCCGACGTAGTCGTTCGCGTCGCCGACCATCTCCAGCGTGATGCCGCGCGGCAGGAACGCGCCGAGCGACTGCCCGGCCGAACCGGTGAGCAGCACGTGGATCGTGCCTTCCGGCAGGCCCTCGCCGCCGTAGCGGCGGGTGATCTCCGAGCCCAGCAGCGTGCCGACGGTGCGGTTCACGTTGCGCACCGGCAGCTCCAAACGCACCGGATGCGCGTCCTCCAGCGCCGCCTCGGCGAGCTGGATGAGCGTGCGGTCGAGCGCGTGCGCCAGGCCGTGGTCCTGCTCGCGCACGCGCCGCTTCGCACCGCCGTACGGCGTGTCCGCGGGCATGTCGAAGACCGGACTGAGGTCGAGCCCGGAGGCCTTCCAGTGCTGCACGGCCTCGTCGGTGTCGAGCATCTCGGCGTGCCCGATCGCCTCGTCGAGCGTGCGGAAACCCAGCTGTGCCAAGGTTTCCCGCACCTCTTCGGCGACGAACTCGAAGTACCGCACCACGTGGTCGGCCTGCCCGGTGTAGCGCTTGCGCAGCTCCGGGCTCTGCGTGGCGACACCGACCGGGCACGTGTCGAGGTGACAGACGCGCATCATGATGCAGCCCGCCACGACCAGCGGAGCCGTCGCGAAACCGTACTCCTCGGCACCGAGCAGCGCGGCGATCACGACGTCGCGGCCGGTCTTCATCGCACCGTCCACCTGCACCGTGATCCGGTCGCGCAAACCGTTGAGCAGCAACGTCTGCTGCGTTTCGGCGAGCCCGATCTCCCACGGCGTGCCGGCGTGCTTGAGCGAGTTCATCGGCGACGCGCCGGTGCCGCCGTCGTGCCCGGAGATCAGCACGACGTCCGCGTGCGCCTTGGACACGCCCGCCGCGACCGTGCCGACGCCCAGCGAGGACACCAGCTTCACGTGGATGCGGGCCTGCTCGTTGGCGTTCTTGAGGTCGTGGATCAGCTGCGCCAGGTCCTCGATGGAGTAAATGTCGTGGTGCGGCGGCGGCGAAATCAGCCCGACGCCCGGCGTCGAATGCCGCGTGCGCGCGATCCACGGGTACACCTTGTTGGGCGGCAGCTGCCCGCCCTCGCCCGGCTTCGCGCCCTGCGCCATCTTGATCTGGATGTCGTCGGCGTTGACCAGGTACTCGCTCGTGACGCCGAACCGGCCCGACGCGACCTGCTTGATCGCGCTGCGCCGCTGCGGGTCGTACAGCCGCTCCGGGTCCTCGCCGCCCTCGCCGGTGTTGGACCGGCCGCCGATCCGGTTCATCGCGATGGCAAGGGTTTCGTGCGCCTCGGCCGAAATCGAGCCGTATGACATCGCCCCGGTGTTGAACCGGCGCAGGATCGCCGATGCGGGCTCGACCTCGTCCAGCGGGATCGGCTCGCGCGCGCCGTCGCGGAACCTGAACAGCCCGCGCAGCGTGCCGCCCTCGCGGTAGAGCCGGTGCACCTCTTCGGTGTACTGGCGGTACACCTCGTCGCGCCCGGTCTTCGACGCGTGCTGCAGCAGGAACACCGTCTCCGGCGTGAACAGGTGCAGCTCGCCCTCGCGGCGGTACGCGTACTCGCCGCCGGTGTCCAGTCCGCGGTGGACCCGGTCGGTCGGGTTCTCCGGGTACGCCCGGCGGTGCCGCACCGCGACCTCTTCGGCGAGCACGTCCAGCCCGACGCCGCCGAGCTTCGACGAGGTCCCGGTGAAGTACTCGTCGAGCAGTTCCTGGCTCAGCCCAAGGGATTCGAACACCTGCGCCGCGGTGTACGCGCCGACGGTGGAGATGCCCATTTTGGACATGATCTTCAGGACGCCCTTGACGAGCGCCTGCACGTAGCTGCGGATCGCCTTGGCAGGCTCGATTCCGGTGATCGCGCCCTGGCTGATCATGTCTTCGATGGTTTCGAAGGCCAGGTACGGGTTCACCGCCGCCGCGCCGTAGCCGAGCAGCAGCGCGATGTGGTGCACCTCGCGGGCGTCGCCGGTCTCCACGACCAGCGCGACGCGCAGCCGTTCCTTGGTGCGCACGAGATGGTGGTGCACCGCGGAAACCAGAAGCAGCGACGGGATCGGGGCCATCCGGTGGTCGGAGTCGCGGTCGGACAGCACGAGCGTGCGCGCGCCGCCGGCGATCGCCTCGGACGCGTCGCGCCGCACCCGTTCGATCGCCGCCGCCAGCGCGTCCGGCCCGCCGTCCACTTCGTACAGTCCGGAAAGGACGCTGCAGGCGAAACCGGGCAGATCGCCGTCGTCGTTGATGTGGATGAGCTTGGCCAGCTCGTCGTTGTCGATCACCGGGTACGGCAGGTTCAGGTGCCGGCACGACGCGGGCCCCGGCGCGAGCAGATTGCGCTCCGGGCCCATGATCCGGCTCATCGACGTGACGAGCTCCTCGCGGATCGCGTCCAGCGGCGGGTTGGTGACCTGCGCGAAGTTCTGCTTGAAGTAGTCGTACAGCAGCCGGGACCGCTTGGACAGCACGGCGACCGGGGTGTCCGAACCCATCGACCCGATCGGCTCGGCCCCATTGGCGGCCATCGGCGCGAGCAGGATCTTCAGTTCTTCTTCGGTGTAGCCGAAAGCGAGCTGGCGGCGCAGCACCGAATCGTGGCTCTGCACCACGTGGTCGCGGTCGGGCAGCTCGGCGATCTTGAGCAGCCCGGCGTGCAGCCAGTCGCTGTACTGCTGCTTGCGCGCCAGGGCGGACTTGACCTCTTCGTCGTCCACGATCCGGCCCGCGGCGGTGTCCACGAGGAACATCCGGCCGGGCTGCAGCCGTCCCTTCGCGACGACGTTTTCCGGGGCCACGTCGAGCACTCCGGCCTCGCTGGCCAGCACCACGCGGTCGTCGGCGGTACGCCACCAGCGCGCCGGGCGCAGGCCGTTGCGGTCGAGCACCGCGCCGACGAGCGTGCCGTCGGTGAAGGTGACGCACGCCGGGCCGTCCCACGGCTCCATCAGGCTGGCGTGGAACTGGTAGAAAGCGCGCCGTTCCGGGTCCATCGAGGTGTGGTTCTCCCACGCCTCCGGGATCATCATCAGCACCGCGTGCGGCAGCGAACGGCCCGCGAGATGCAGCAGCTCCAGCACCTCGTCGAAGGACGCCGAGTCCGACGCGTCGGCCGAGCAGACCGGGTACAGCCGCGAGAGATCGCCCGGGAGCAGATCGGATTCGAGCAGCGCCTCGCGGGCGCGCATGCGGTTGCGGTTGCCGCGGATCGTGTTGATCTCGCCGTTGTGCGCCACGAACCGGAACGGGTGCGCGAGCGGCCACGACGGGAAAGTGTTGGTGGAGAACCGGGAGTGCACGAGCGCGATCGCGCTGGTGAGCCGGGAATCGCGCAGGTCGGGGAAGAACCGGGGCAGCTGCTCGGGCGTGAGCATGCCTTTGTAGACGATCGTGCGCGCGGACAGCGACGGGAAGTACGTGCCGCAGCCGGAAGCGAGGCTCTCGTGCTCGACCCGCTTGCGCAGGCAGAACGCCAGCCGGTCCAGCTCCAGGCCGGTTTCGCCGTGCGGGGACGACACGAACAGCATCGCGAAGTGCGGCATCACCGAACGCGCGGTCGGCCCGATCTCCGCGCCCTCGGTGTCCACCGGAACCTCGCGCCAGCCAAGGACAGTGAGCCCTTCCTCGGCGGCGATCCGTTCGGTGAGGCCGATCGCCTTGCGGCGCTGCTCGTCCTCGGCGGGCAGGAACGCGATCCCGGCGGCGAACGCGCCGGCGGCCGGCAGCGGGAAACCCGCCTCGGCGCGCAGCAGTTCGTCGGGCAGTTGCAGGAGGATCCCGGCGCCGTCGCCGCTCGTGGGCTCGGCTCCCGCGGCACCGCGGTGGTCGAGATTCGTGAGCGCGGCGAGACCGTCGGTGACGATGCCGTGCGTACGGCGGCCCTGGACGTCGGCGACCATGGCGACGCCGCAGGAATCCTGCTCGGTGTCCGGGTCGTACAGACCCTGCTTGCCGGGGATGGCGGAGAAGATCATGGAAAAGGGACCTCCTTCGTCGTTTCGTGCGGTGGCCGGCGAACCGGCCGCGGGGAGCGCACGGGACGACGATGGCCCGCTTGTTAGCGCGACTTTAACACCTGGGAAACACCCCAGCAGCGCCTCGGAGCTCCCCGAACGGGGAAGAACGGTAACGATCCGGCAGCGCGGAACGACATAGTTCCTGATGGGTTCCCGATGCTTCGGTCCGCGAAGCATAAGCCCCCGGACGGCCCCGCGCACCTGTCACGTGACGCAGTCGATGCGCCCGCTTCGTCCCCTTCGCCCGATCTTCCCAGGTAATCGCACAAATTTCCGGGAACCGCCCACACTCGGTGATCGTCGGTTGCCATAGTGTTCGGCAACCGAAAAGCTCACGGGGAGGGCGGTTTCTTTCATGTCCGGCATAGAAGTCGACGTCGAGACGATGAACCAGTACGCCGAGGTGCTCGACAGCCTCCACGAGAAGATCAGCAAGATCAACGACTACATGCGCTCCACCGCGTGCGACACGTCCGGGTTCACCGGCCTGTTCGTGGTGCTGCAGCCGGTCGTGCAGCTGGTCGGGAACCTGTACGGCGGCACGCTCGACTTCGGCCATTCGCGGCTGACCTCGCTCTCGGAAGGGGTCAAGCAGGCGGCACAGGCCTACGAGCACCACGACTCGAATTCCGCGCAGCTGCTCAAGCAGTTCGTCGACAAGTTCGACGGCATCGATTCCGGGAGCGGCAAGGCCTGATGCGCACCGGCACCGCACAGTTCTGACGAGGGGGAGAAGACATGGCACGGCACGGCGGCGGGCACGGCGGAGGCCACCACTCCGGGGGAAGCGGGACGACGCATCCGCCGTCCCGCCCGGGCGGCAGCCACTCCGGGGGGAACCAGCATCCCGGCGGCACCGGCGGAAACCAGCATCCGGGCGGGAACCAGCCCGGCGGCAACCAGCACCCGGGCGGCAACCAGCATCCCGGCGGCAACGGCCCGGACGGGCGCCGTCCGTCCGGAGGGGACGACCAGACGCATCCGAGCGGCTCCGGCGGCGACGGCCGGGACGGTCGTGATGGCCGGGATGGTCGCGACGGTCGGGATGGCCAGGACGGCGGCGACGAAGGCGGCAACGGCCGGGGCCGCGGCAATGAGGACGGCGGCGACGGCAATGGCCGCGACCGCGGCAACGAGGGCGGCGACGAGGGTTCCGGCGGCGAAGGCGGAGAGGGCAGCGAAGGCGGCGAGGGAGGCGGCGAAGGCGGCTCCGGCAGCGAGGGCGGCGGCAACGGCGGAGAGGGCGGCACCGGGGGTTCGGGCGGCGAGCCCGGCGGCGCCGGCGCGACCGGCGACTTCGACCGCGGCGATTCGATCACCGAGCTGCTGCAGCCGCCGGAGGACACGTCCGGCGAGGACGTCCAGGCGCTGGTGCAGGACGCCGGCGTCGAGGTGATGGCCGTCGAGTGGGTGTACCAGAAGTTCACCGGCACCACGCTCACCCAGCAGTTCATCCAGCCGCTCACCGGCGATTTCTCGAAGATGTCGGCCGACGCCGAGGCGTGGCGCAACATCTCCGAGGCGATGAAGGCGTTCTCCGAGGTGATGGTCGCCAACGAGAAGACCGTCAGCGATTCCTGGCACGGCACGGCTTCCCTGCAGCACAAGGCCTACGTGCAGGCCGGATGGCGGGCCGGGCTGGCCGCCGAGGCCGGGATCGCGTCGCTGATCGCCAAGGGCTTCGACCTGCTGGCGGACACGTCGAAGAAGCTCGCGGCCAAGGCGCTGGACCTGCTGAAGAGCCTCATCGACCGGCTGCTGGTGATGGCCGCCGAGGCGTGCATCCCGATCGCGGGCTGGATCGCCGACGCGATCACTGCGCTGTCCGAACTGATCCCGCTGATCAACGCCCTGATCTCGATCATCGAGATGATCCAGGACATCATCACGAAGGTCCAGGACATCTGGAACTCGATCAAGGACATCGGGTCGCAGCTGCAGAAGATCAAGGACGTCGGCAGCATCGGCGATCTCGCCGACATCGCCAAGAACATCGGCGGCGACATCGGCGACATCAAGGACAACGCCCAGGGCATCGGCCAGGACGCCAAGGACGCCGTGCAGGCGGGCAAGGACGGCGTCAACGAGTCGCGCCAGCAGCACGAGGACAACCGGCGCGCACGCGAAGGCGGGGACGACGAGGGCGGCGACACCCGGTCGTCCGGGGACGAGGGCAGCAGCAACCGCCGCTCCGGCGACGACGGCGACCGGTCGCCGGGTTCGAACCAGCGGTCCGAACCGGACGGGCCGCAGCACCAGCCCCCGCGGAACCAGCAGAACCACCAGCCGGCGCAGAACCACCAGCCCCCGGACCACCAGCCGTCCCATCCGCACCGTCGCTCGGCGAGCGGCCGGATCCACGGCCGCATCGACTAAGAAGGAAGTGCCGAGATGTCCCAGCCCACGACCGCGGACGACTCGTGGAAGACGCCGGAGCTGCGGGAGGCCGAGGCCTCGCTCGACCGGGCCGTCCGCAAATCCCAGCAGCTGCTGAAGGACCTGGAGAAGATCAAGCTCCGCCCGCTGCCCAAGACCGACACCCCGGAACGGATCGAGGCGATCAAGCGGGCCGCCTCGCGCCCGGACGCGCCCGCCCAGCTGCGGCTGATCAAGCGGAAGGTGGACGCGGGCGAACTGTCCTGGGAGGACGTCGCCGCGGGCCGGGCCTTCGCCGACCCGGAGGTCCGCGCCCTCGCCGACGAAAAGCTCAGCGAGGCCAAGGACATCCTCGAGGAGCTGGAGGAGGGCCAGACCCCCGAGGAGATCCTCGAGGCGCGCACCGGCGGCGCCGGGAACCCGTTGGCGGACAACGGCCGTTCGACGTACCAGGACACGCCGGACAAGCCCGCCGGCTACTCCGCCGAAGACCCGCTGGCGAGCAGCGCCCGGCCGCGGCCCCCGGCTCCGCCCGAGCCGGAACCGTCCGGGTACTCGAACGAGAATCCGCTCGCCGAACGGACTCCGCCCCCAGCGCCGCCGCGCGAAGAACCGCCTGCCCCGCCGGCTCCGCCTCGCCATCGCGCGCCGGAACCGGAGCCGGAGGACGACTTCGCCGACCCGCTGGCCGACCGGGGCGACCGGAAGCGGCCCGCTCCCCCGTCGTCCCCGCCGCCGTCGTCCGGCCGCCGTGCCCGCCGCCAGGACTCCGGCGATGACGACGACTACTTCGGCGGCTCATTCCTCGGCTAGCCGCTGCTCCTCGGCTAGCCGACGTC